>DASSOX010000267.1:0-53040 GCA_035700125.1 Gemmatimonadaceae bacterium | reverse complement strand
GTCCTGGTAGTGGGAGTCAACGGAGCGGGGAAGACCACCACCATCGGGAAGCTCGCGGCTCGGCTGCGCAAGGACGGGAAGTCCGTGCTCATCGCGGCCGGCGATACCTACCGTGCCTGCGCGATCGACCAGTTGCGGCTGTGGGCGGAGCGCACGGGCGCGGGCTTCGTGGGGAGCGCACCCGGTGCCGATCCGGCGGCGATCGCCTTTAACGCCATAGACGCGGCGCTCGCGCGCAGATCGGACGTGGTGATCATCGACACCGCGGGCCGTCTGCACACGCAGGGCGGCCTCATGACGGAGCTGCAGAAGGTCGGTAAGGTCATCGCGAAGAAGCTCCCCGGTGCACCGCACGAGACGCTGCTCGTTCTCGATGGTACAGTGGGGCAGAACGCTGTGCAGCAGGCGCGCGCCTTCGCCGAATCGGTGCCGCTCACGGGAATCGTGATCACCAAGCTGGATGGTACGGCGCGCGGCGGGATCGTGGTTGCGGTGCACGAAGCGATCGACGTGCCGGTGAAGTTCGTGGGAGTCGGCGAGAAGTCGGAAGACCTCGTCCCCTTCGATGCCGCGCAGTACGCGGAGGATCTCCTGAGTGAATGACGCGCGGCGCCCGGGCGGCGCTCGCTGACGTCCGCACTCCCGAGTCACGGTTACAGCTCACATGCCGATCGAGCTCTCCACTCCGGTCACCTACCTGAAGGGCGTCGGTCCGCGACGGGCGGAGGCGCTGCGCCGTCTCGACATCATAACGGCCGGCGACCTGCTCTACCACCTCCCGCATCGCTACGAGGATGCGAGCACGGTGTCGCCCATCTCATCGCTCGAGCCGGGGATGGACGCCACCATCCTCGGGCGCGTCATCTCGAAGGGCGTGATCCCGACGCGGAAGGGATTGCGCGTCTTCCAGGCGGTGGTGCGCGATGAGTCGGGAATCATCGAGGCATCGTGGCCGGGCCAGCCCTTTCTCGATCGAACGATATCCCGCGATGACATGCTTCTCCTCAGCGGTCCCGTGCGATTCTTCCACGGGCGCCAGCTGCAGCCGCGCGAGTACGTCAACATGGGGCACGCCGACGAAGAAGGGCTCGATGGCGGCATGGGCGGGCGAGTGCTCTCCGTGTATCCGGCAACGGAGGGCCTCTCCTTCCGGCAGATCCGCACGCTGCTCGACGCACATCTCGACACGCTCCTCCCGCTGGTCCGCGAGCTTCTCCCCGCCGATCTCCTCCGGCGCGCTGGCGTCCCGCCACTCCCCGAGGCGCTGCGCATGGTGCACCGTCCCGCGTCGGTGGCGGAGGCGATGCGCGGACGCGAGCGGATCGCGCTGGAGGAGCTGCTCTTCTTCCACGTGCTCCAGTATCGCGCGAAGGCGCTTGCACGCGAGAAGCGCGACGGCATCGTCTTCTCCAACAAGCGCGAGCTGACCTCGCGTCTCAAGGACTCGCTCCCCTACGAGCTGACCGGTGCGCAGGTGCGCGCGATGCGCGATATAGTGGCGGACATGTGCAGCGATTATCGCATGCACCGCCTCCTGCAAGGCGACGTGGGGAGCGGCAAGACCATCGTCGCGCTCTTCGCCGCGCTGCTCGCGGTGGAGAACGGCTACCAGGCCGCCATCATGGTTCCCACGGAGCTCCTCGCCGAGCAGCATGCACGCACGTTCGCCCAGCTACTCGATCCGCTCGGCGTACGCACCGTGCTCGTCACGGGTGGGATGCCCGCACGAGAGCGGCGCGCCGCGGCGGAAGCGCTGGAGAGCGGAACGCCGCTCGTGGCGATCGGCACGCATGCGCTTGTGCAGAGCGACACCCGCTTCGGGAAGCTCGGCTTCGTGGCGATAGACGAGCAGCATCGGTTCGGGGTGAGCCAGCGCTCCATACTCGGCGCGAAGGGGGGCGGAGAATCGGGAACCATGCCCGATGTTCTCCTGATGAGCGCCACGCCGATCCCGCGCTCGCTCGCACTCACGCTCCACGGAGATCTGGATGTGAGCGTGCTCGATGAGAGGCCGGTGGGGCGCAGGCCGATCAGGACGGCGCTCCGCCGCGGAAGGTCGCGTGAGAAGATCATGCAATTCATCGACGCCGAGATCGAGCGCGGCCGGCAGGCGTACATCGTCTACCCGGTGATCGAGGAATCGGAGAAGCTCGACCTCAAGGCGGCCACCACGATGTTCGAGGAGCTGGTCTCGGGCGTCTTCGCGCATCGGCGCGTGGCGCTCCTGCACGGCCGCCTGAGCGCGGAGGAGCGCGACACCACGATGCGCGCCTTCCGCGATCACGAGATAGACGTCCTCGTCTCCACCACCGTCATAGAAGTCGGCATCGACGTGGCCAATGCCACAGTGATGCTCATCGAGCACCCCGAGCGCTTCGGTCTCTCGCAACTCCATCAGTTGCGCGGGCGCGTCGGGAGAGGCTCGGAGGAGAGCTACTGCATCCTCCTCGGCGACGCCGCTCCCGATTCGGTGCAGCGGCTCGATGTGTTCGTCAGGACCGAAGACGGTTTCGAGATCGCGCGCGCCGACCTGGAGCTGCGCGGGATGGGTGATCTCTTCGGGGAGCGCCAGAGCGGGATGCCTGTCTTCCGGGTGGCCAACCCGCTGCGAGATGAGCATCTCATGCTGCTCACACGCGAGCTGGCGTCGGAGATTCTCGCTCGTGATCCCGAGCTCACCAGCCAGGAGCACGCGGGGATACGGCGAGCGCTCACCGAGCGGTACTCGCGCGCGCTGGAACTCTTTCGCGTCGGCTGACGCGAATCGCGACCGCTACGGGTTCTTCTCGGAGAGCCGCTTCTTGATTCGCTCGAGCTCCGCGGTGGTCTTCTCGAGCTGCTCTTTCAGTCGCTGGATCTCCTTCTGCAACTCCGCCTCTCGCTGGTCGGCGCGCTCGGCCTGCTCGGCGCGTGCCGCGTCGGAGCTGGTGACGGAGATCCTGTGACGGCGACCGAGTGAGTCTATGGCGGCGGCCAGGCGATTCAGCGTGAGCGCCTCGGTGCGGTGGAGAGTGCTCGCGGTGTCGGAGAGATATTCGTCGAGCTGCATCTCGGCGCTGCGAGTGTCGCCGCCGCGATTGGCCGGATCGAGCGTCAGGAGCGCTCGCCAGTATGCCGCCTCACGCGCTTCCGGAGCGCCCGCGTAGGCGAGCATGAAGTCCTGCAGGACCCGGTCGGCGTCGCTGTAGCGCCCCTCGGACGCCGCCTCCTTGGCCGAGCCCAGAACGTAGATCCATTCCCCGGCAGCCTGCGGCATCGTGCGGTGCACGGCGGTTGCGCAGCCGGCGAGGGCGAGCGTCAGCGACACCAGCCCTACGGTTGTGCGGATGCCTCGCTTCACGCGGTGACACCGACGCCGGGCGTGTCCGGCGTGAGCCGCTGTCCGCGTGGCTTGCTCCCCGCGCGCTCCGGCAGGACGATCCGGAAGGTGGTGCCCATGCCAACCGTACTTTCCACCGTGATGTCGCCGCCATGTGCCGAGACGATCTGCTTGGCGATGGCGAGCCCGAGTCCGGTGCCGCCGTGAGCGGCCGAATCCTGGTTGTCCGCCTGGTAGAACTTCTCGAAGATGTGAGCGAGCTGCCGCGGAGGGATCCCCGCGCCGGTGTCGTGGATGGTGAGGCACAGCCCCTCGTCGTTCGATTCCGCTACTAGCTCGACGAGGCCGCCCTTGTCCGTGAATTTGAAGGCGTTGGAGAGGAGGTTGCCAAGCACCTCGCTCATCCGGTCGTGGTCCCAGAGAACCTCGCTGGGGAGAGTGCCGATCTGCTCGAGCCGGAAGTTCACGCCGCGCTGCATGGCGAGCACACGGAAAGTGCTTTCCAGCTCGGAGAGGAAGTGGTCGAAGCGCACGGGCCGGAGCTCGAGCTTACCGCCGCCGGCTTCGAAGCGGCTGATGTCGAGGAGTTGATGTACGAGGCGGGCCAGCGAACGGGTCTGCGTGTCTATCGTGCGCAGCACGTTGCGCTGCTTATCCGACACCGGTCCGTAAACCTCTTCATCGATGAGCTGGAGGTAGCCGACGATCACGTTGATGGGCGTCTTCAGCTCGTGCGAGGCTATCGAGATGAACTCGGCCTTGAGCCGGTCGAGCTGCGCGAGCTGGTGGGCCATGGATTGGAAGCTCTGCGCCAGGCGGCCGAATTCGTCACGTCGTTTGGTGGCGATCTTGAGACGATAGCCGAAGTTGCCATCGGCCACCGCGGCCATGCCGTGCTCCAGGTCCACGACCGGTCGACTTATGCTTCGCCAGAGGATTACGGAGATGATCAGCGCGAGCGTTCCGGCCACCGCCAGCGCGAGCGCGGCGGCGTTGCGCGCGGCGGCGGTCTCGTCGGTGGCGGCCGCCACGAGGCGGCTTGTGCGATCGCGCAGGTCGGCTTCGGCGAGGGTGAGCTCGCGCTCCGTTTCGGCGATCGCCGGACGCACCTGCCGCGCAGAGATCGAGTCGGCTCTTCCGGTGCGGCCGGCGCGGAGCGCGGCATACTCGGCTGGTACGTACGAAGCGACCTTCTGCACCGACGACCCGATTGCCTGCGCGGCGTTCCCCATTCCGACGGCGCTGAGTGAATCCGCCTTGGCCGAAAGCGCGACGAGCTGCGAATCCACCGCGCTCCGGTTCTCCGCGTTGGGAATGACGGCGAGCGCGAACTCGAGGCGTCGTAGCTCATCGGTGCCGGCGCGGATCCTGTTCATCAGGAGCGACGCCGCGAACTCCCGCTTCTGCAGGAGGGTAGTGGTGACGTGCAGCCGCTCGAGCGATTGCAGAGCGAATGCGAGCGGTAGCAGCAGTACTATCGCGATCGAGAAGAGGCCGAGCGCCAGCTTCGACCGGATTGTCATGCCCGTTGCCGCTCCCCACGCAGGGGCGTGTACGTTCCCGCGACGCCGGGTGCTTCCGGGCGTCGCGAAGAGCGGCAGGTCGCCGCGCGGGGTGGCATCAGGCGGGTGAAGCCCATGCGCGTCGAGTGTGGATCCAGGGGATTGAAGCAATGTACGGTCGAGACGCGGGCGCACCACCGGCCGGCGCCAGGCTGCGGGATCGCGTGACGGTCGTTGAAGGTCGTGTTGCTCTGACTGCATCGTACACGCAACCGCGCCTCCGCGCCAGCGGTAAGCGACCTCGGGTGACGTGCATCACATCGCGACGTTGACAGCACTTCGGTGCGCGAATAGGTTGCCGAACCTCACACGTAAATCCAACCACAGCAATGACATTGAGCATCGAACGCATAGCCGGGCTCGGCGAGCGCGCGGGGCACGTGGCGACGGTCCGGGGCTGGGTCACCCACGTCCGGTCGTCCGGGAAAGTGGCCTTTGTGGTCGTTCGTGACGGAACCGGAGTCATGCAGGGCGTCGTGGTGAAGAACCAGGTGCCGCCCGAGGTGTGGGATCGCTTCTCCGAGCTCACTCTCGAGACCTCTCTGGCGCTCACGGGCGAGATCCGCAGCGACGCCCGGGCGCCGGGCGGCGTGGAGATGGGCGTCGAGTCGATCGAGATAATCGGGCCGAGTCCCAGCGACTACCCCATCCAGCCCAAGGAGCACGGCGTCGATTTCCTCCTTGACAACCGGCACCTCTGGCTGCGCTCCGAGCGGCAGCGCGCGATAGCCATCGTGAGAAACGAGATCGAGAAGGCGATTCACGATTTCTTCTACGACGGCGGCTTCCTCAGAGTGGACACGCCGATCCTCACGGCGGCCATCGGCGAGCGCTCGGGGCTCTTCGAAACCGAGTACTTCGACGAGGGGAAGGCCTATCTCGCCCAGACCGGGCAGCTCTACGGCGAAGCCGCGGCCGCCGCCTTCGGCAGGATCTACACGTTCGGTCCCACCTTCCGCGCAGAGAAGTCGAAGACGCGTCGTCATCTCACGGAGTTCTGGATGATCGAGCCGGAGGTTGCATGGAACGATTCGAACGACAACATGCGCCTTCAGGAAGAATTCGTGTCCTACATAGTCCAGCGCTGTCTCTCTCGCTGCGAGGCGCAGCTCCGGGAGCTCGAACGCGACACGACGCAGCTTCAGAAAGTGGTTCCACCCTTCCCGCGGCTGGACTACGGCGACGCCGTGAAGCTCGTGCAGCGCAAGGGGAGCAGTATCGAGTGGGGACAGGATCTGGGAGCGGAGGACGAGGCGCTGGTGGTGGAGGAGTACGACCGCCCGGTGTTCGTGTATAACTACCCCAGAGAGGCGAAGGCGTTCTACATGAAGGAGAACCCCGCCGATCCGCGTACGGTTCTATGCGACGATCTCCTGGCGCCCGAGGGATACGGTGAGATCATCGGTGGCAGCCAGCGTGAGGACGACTACGAGAAGCTTCGCCGGAGAATCGAGGAGGAGAAGCTCCCGATGGATGCCTACGGCTGGTACCTCGAGCTGCGAAAGTACGGGACCTTCGTACACTCCGGCTTCGGCCTCGGGCTCGAGCGTACCGTATCGTGGATATGCGGCCTGCAACACCTCAGGGAGGCGATCGCGTTCCCGCGGATGATGAATCGCGTACGGCCGTGATTGCTCTCTAGCTGCGAGAAAAGAGAGCGCGCGAGTAACCGTCCTCGCGCGCTCCTTTCACATTCGTGGCTGCGGCGCGATCAGTATCCGCGAACCTCGCCGTCGCGACGCGGGTCGGCGGCACCGACCCATCTGTCGCCCACGCGAGCGATGAGGTGCACGCCGCCGAAGGCGAGCTCGATGGGCGGCGTGAGGTGGATGTCGTAGCCGAGGCGGTGCGCGGCAGCCACCACTTCGGGGCTGAAGCCGCCCTCGAGCTGCAGACTGGTGGTCCGGGTCGGGATCACGCGAGGCATGCGCAGCGCGGCCATCGGGTCGAGGCCGTAGTCGAGCGTGTAGACGATGCTCTCGACCACCGCGGGTGGAATCGCGGCCGAACCCGGCGAGCCGACTACCATCTCGGCGCGTCCGTCGCGCAGCACGATCGTGGGCGAGATCGTGGACGATGGGACGTGGCGCGGGCCGCGGGCGTTGGCGCTGGAATCATCGCGCGAGAAGTTGAACATCGCGCTGTTGAGGAAGGTGCCGGCTACCCACGTCCCGGAACCGAAGAATAGACCGTTGGTGTAGGTGAGCGCGACAGCGTTGCCGTTCGCGTCTACCGCGGAGAGATGCGTGGTCTCGCTGTAGCCGTGGTCATCGCGGTCGCGCGGCAGCTCAGCGACGCGCGGGGGAATCTTCGAACGGCCGAAGGGCTCGAAGCTCGCGCAGCCCGCGGTTGGCGCAACGCTGTCGGCTGACCAGGGGTTGCCCGCAACCATCGTGTCGGGCACCGGATCGAGTGCGATGAGCGCCTTCCGCGCTCCGGCGTACGACGGCGACACGAGACCCGCCGCCGGCACGGGCGCGAAGGTGGGGTCGCCGATGTAAGCGTTGCGGTCGGTGGCGCTCACGCGCAGCGCGGCTGTGAGAACACGGAACGCGTCGGGCGAGCGCGAAGGAAGTCCGAGCTTGGCGAGATCGTACGGCGCGAGAAGGTTGAGCGCCTCGAGCACCTGCATCCCCGACTGCGGCGGCGGAGCGGAGAGCACGGTACGACCGCGGTACTCCGTGCACACGGGACGGCGCCAGCGCGGCTGGAAGGCGGCGAGATCCTCGCTCGTGATGGGATTTCCGCCCTCGTGCAGTACCTGCACGATCTCGTTGGCGATCTTCCCCTTGTAGAAGCCGTCCGGCCCCTGATCGGCCACGAGCCGCAGCGTGCGGGCCAACTCGCTCTGCACGAGCGTGGCGCCCGGCGCTATCGGGTGACCACCGGGAAGAAAGATCGGACTCGCGCCGGGCGACGCCGCGAGCTTCGCGGAGTCTTCAGCTATCACCCGCGCGAGCAGTGAGTGAACCGGGAAGCCCTGCGCAGCGAGGCGAATCGCGGGAGCCAGCACCGCGGAGCGCGGAAGCTTTCCATAGCGCGCCTGCGCATCCAGCAGGCCGGCCACTGCGCCGGGGATCGCCGCACCGCGCGCCGTGATGCGTGTACCGCGGTAGTGATTCAGTGCGGTGTCTGGATCGGCACCCGCGGTGGCATAGAAGTCTACGTATTCGCTTCGGCTCGAGTCCTGGAGCCATATCAGCATGCCGCCGCCCGCACCGAGCCCGCTCATCATCGGCTCGACCACGCCGACCGCGAACGCGGCGGCCACCGCGGCGTCTACCGCGTTGCCGCCCTGCTGCAGCATCTCGAGGCCTGCCTCGCTGGCGTACGGATTGGCGGATGCAACCATCCCGTGCTCGGCGACGAGACGCTTCCCCGTATCGGGAGCGAGGGTGGGGGCCACTCTGCTGGGCGCGCAGGCGGTGATGATCGCGGCGGCGATCACGACGATGGTTCTGCGCTGACGCGCGGTCTTCCATTGACGCATGGACGGGGGCACCGGGTTGGGTGTTCGAGGGATCGTGCGATGTCGGAGCGTGGGGGCGTACCTCCACTTCCTTCTCTCGCCGCGCCCGGACACTGCATGGGCGGGCGGCCATTGCCTACCTTGCGCTACGAATGCGACGCGCGGATCGCTGAATTCTCGCTGCGGATGCGAGACTGTCGGGGGCTGCGGGGTCGCTTGCACGCTCCGCGGCATCGCCGTATGTTCGGATACGGTTCCACATTCCGGGACGCATTCCCGCCCCACCACCCACGCCGCGGAGCGATGCTTCAGAAAGCGATGGCTGTCCTCGAGCTGTTCTCTCCCATGCGCCGGGAGATAGGGGTCGTAGAGGCGGCGGATCTTCTTCACAAGCCGAAGAGTACCGTCTCGCGCTGGCTGGCCGCGATCGCGGACGCGGGTCTGCTCGAACGCGATCCGCACTCTGGCCGCTACCGGCTCTCGATGCGCCTTGCGGTGCTGGGCGAGATAGCGCGCGACTCGACGGGGATGCAGCGCCTCGCGCATCCGTATCTCGAGAAGATCACTGCCGAGACGGGAGAGACTTCCAGCCTCACCGTGATGGTGAGATCGGAGGCGATGAATATCGATGCGGTCCTGAGTCCTCGCCCCATCATACACGTGGGTTGGGTGGGGAGGCGCTTCCCCTGCTACGCTACGGCTTCCGGAAAGGTGCTCCTCGCCTGGAAGGACCCGGCGATGGTCAAGCGGCTCGTGCCCCGGCGTCTCCCGAAGCTCGCATCACGCACCGTCACGTCAGTGGATGACTTCCAGCACGAGCTCGCGCGCGTACGCGATCATGGCTACGCCACGGCATGGCGCGAGCTCGAAGACGAGCTGGCGGCCGTCGCAGCTCCGGTCCGCGATCACACGGGTGAAGTGATGGCGGCTATCGCCGTCAGTGCGCCCGTGTCGCGAGTACCCCTGAAGGCATTGAGCAGCCTCGCCAGAGTCGCGGTGGATACGGCCGAGTCGCTCTCATCGCAGATGGGCTACCGCGGACTGCAGCTCGCCGAGCAGTAACGATCCTCGCCCCTCCACAACCCTCCACTCCGATTCACCAGATGCCTCACGCTACCAGACGTCTGAAGCTGGTCCTGCTCACCGCGGCCTTCGCCGTGGCTGCCTGCCGGCCGCCGGCGGGAGCTCCGCCCGCAACCACCAACACAGTCGCGGAACGGCCGCCCGCGCACTTCCCGGAGGGATGGCGCTTCGAGGCGGGTGGGCACGCTCCCTTCGCACGCGATGCGATGGTGTCCAGCAACAGCGAGCTCGCGAGCCGGGCAGGCGTGGAGATCATGGAGCGTGGAGGGAACGCGGTCGACGCGGCCGTAGCGACGGGCTTCGCACTCGCGGTGACTCACCCCTCGGCGGGCAACCTCGGCGGCGGCGGCTTCATGGTGATCCGTATGGCCGACGGCCGCACCGCCGCTCTCGATTATCGCGAGATCGCCCCGCTGGCCGCCACGAGGGACATGTACCTGGACGAGCAGGGGAATCTGACCGACAAGAGCGTGATCGGGCCGCTCGCCTCGGGCGTCCCCGGTTCGGTAGCCGGCATGACGACGGCGCTCGCCAGGTTCGGCAACCTGTCGTTGAAGGAAGTGATGGAACCGGCGATCCGACTCGCGCGCGACGGCTTCACCGTAGACAGCGCGCTGTACTTCTCGCTCCGCTCCACGCGCGACAAGATCACCCGCTTCAACGGTGCCGCCGTGTTCTTCCCGAACGGCGAGCCGCTGCAACCCGGGACGCATCTGGTGCAGCCAGCGCTCGCGCGCACGCTGCAGCTGATCGCCGACCAGGGACCTGATGCGTTCTACAAGGGCGAGGTGGCCGACAGCATCGCCGCCGAGATGAAGCGCGACGGCGGAATCATCACGAAGGAAGATCTGGCGCGGTACGAACCGATCTGGCGCACGCCGATTCGCTCCACCTATCGTGGCTACTCGATCATCGCGATGCCGCCTTCGTCGTCGGGCGGAATCACCACGGTCGAGGCGCTCAACATCCTCGAGACCTTCGACAAGCTCCCGCCCTTCGGCAGTGCCGAGTACGACCACCTCGTGGCCGAGGCCTTCCGCCGCGCGTTCGTGGACCGCAACACCAAGCTCGGCGACCCGGCATTCGTGAACGTTCCGGTGGCCGAGCTCACGAGCAAGACGTACGCGAAGCAGTTGGCGTCCACGATCGAGATGGACCGGGCATCGCGCACCCCGAGCTTCGCCGCCAGTGCCGGTGAGCCGATGCACACCACGCACTACTCGGTGGCCGACGCGAAGGGGAACGCGGTAGCCACCACTACCACGATAAACAGCGGCTACGGCTCGGGGGTGTACATCCGCGGCGCGGGCTTCTTCATGAACAACGAGATGGACGACTTCTCGGCACAGCCCGGTCACGCCAACCAGTTCGGGCTGGTGCAGGGTGAGGCCAACGCGATCGTGCCGGGCAAGCGGATGCTCAGCGCGATGTCGCCCACGATAGTGCTCGACAAGGACGGGAAGCTCTTCCTCGTGGTTGGCGCGGCAGGCGGGCCTACGATCATCACCGCCACCACGCAGATCATCCTCAACACGATAGACAACCACATGACGCTCGCCGATGCGATGCGGGCGCCGCGGCTGCATCACCAGGCGTGGCCCGACACGCTCTTCTACGAGCGGGGCGGGATAGCGCCAGCCACGCTGGACACGTTGCAGCAGATGGGGCACCACCCGGTCACGCGCGGCTCCATCGCGAACGCCAACGCGGTGATGAGGACGAACGGCGGCTACATGGGGCTCTCGGAGCCCAGGTCGAGCGGCGGAGCGGTGGGCTACTAGCGGCTCGCCGACGTCACCCTTCGGCCGCTTTCACCTCGTCCCAGAGCGCATCGAGTGTGGCGAGGTCGGCTTCGCCCATGATTATGCCGCGCGCGGCCGCGAGCGCCTCGACGGCCTCGAAGCGCCGTACGAACTTGTCGTTCGCGCGGTCGAGTGCGAGCGAGGCGTGAACGCCAGCGCGGCGGCAGAGGTTCACGACGGCGAAGAGCAGGTCGCCGAGTTCGCTCTCGAGCGCCGAGTGTGCAGCGCTGTCGTTCACGCCGCCGGCCGCGCGCTCGCGCGCGGCCTCGGGGAGGAGCTCGCGGACTTCGCCGAGCTCCTCCTCCACCTTCTTTGCCGGGCCTTCCGTGTCGTTCCAGTCGAAGCCGACGCCAGCCGCACGATCCTGCAGACGGTGAGCGCGGTGCAGGGAAGGGAGCCCCGTGGGAAGCCCTTCAGCGATGGATCTGCGCGTCCGGGCTTTCATGGTTTCCCATGGTTCCCGCTCGCCGCCGCCATAGAGGTGCGGGTGGCGGCGCTTCATCTTCTCGATGAGCGCTGCCGCCACATCGCCCGCGTCGAACTCTCCCGTCTCCTCGCCTATCACGGAGTGAAAGAGTACCTGAAGCAGCACGTCGCCCAGTTCCTCACGCATCTGCCGCGCGTCGCCGGAGCGGAGCGCGTCATCCAGCTCGTGTGCTTCCTCGATGAGGTACGGACGCAGCGACTCGTGCGTCTGCGCGTGATCCCACTCGCAGCGCGCGCGCAGGTCGCGCATCAGCTCGAGCGCGTCTTCGAGTGTCGTGTCGTCTTGCATGGCTCCTCCGGGGCCGGTATACTATCCGCCCGAATCATGACAGGTCAATGCGAAGTACGCTGACGCGCGCCTGGGTCGAGATAGACCTGGGCGCGTTGCGACGTAATGCGGCCGCGATGGCGGCTCGCGGGGGGCGGCTCCTTCCGATGATCAAGGCAGACGCCTATGGTCTCGGTGCGATCCGCGCCGCTCGCGCGCTCGAGACGCTCGATCCGTGGGGCTACGGCGTGGCAACGGTCGCTGAGGGTGCCGAGCTGCGGGAGAGCGGAATCGAGCGGCGCATTCTCGTGGCAACGCCTCTCCTCGCCGACGACCTGCCCGAGGCGAAGCGCTGGCGGCTCACTCCTTCGCTCGCTCGCCCGGAGGAAGTCGCACTCTGGAAGTCACTCGGCGGCGGCGCCTGGCATCTCTCGATCGACACGGGAATGAGTCGCGCCGGAATCCGCTGGGACGAGGTGGATTCGCTGCGTGAGGCCCTGGAGGGTTTCCCGCCGGAGGGCGCCTTCACGCACTTTCACTCCGCCGCGTGGGACCCCGCGTCGGTGGATGAGCAGCGGCAGCGCTTCGAGGGAGCCGTGGCGCGACTCCCGGCACGACCGCGCCTGCTTCACGCCGAGAACTCCGCTGCGCTGGAGCGCGTGAGCACCACGAAGTGGGACCTCGTGCGGCCGGGCGTCTTTCTCTACGGCGTGGGGAGCGGCGAGGGATCGCCGGTGGAGAGCGAACCGGTGGCGCACGTGCGCGCGAGAATCGTGGACCTCCGCTCCGCACTGCCGGGCGAGACGGTGAGCTACGATGCGACCTACTCGGTGCCAGGTCCCGCCGCGCGCCGTATCGCCACGCTCTCCATCGGCTACGCGGATGGCTATCGTCGGTCGCTCAGCAACTGCGGGGTAGTCATCATTCGCGGCGCACTGGCGCCGGTGGCCGGGTGCGTGACCATGGACATGACCATGGTGGATGTCACTGAAGTGGAGTGTGAAATCGGTGACGTGGCAACTCTGATAGGCCGCGATGGCGCGCAGCTCGTGGACCTGGTCTCGGTGGGCGAGCGCTCGGGCCTGTCGCCCTACGAGCTGCTCACCGGCCTGCGCGGCCGGCTCGACCGGGTGTACCTCGAGGAGGCCTGATATCCTCCGGGTGGTGGGCTCGTCCGCGTCATCCGAGTAGATTTGGCCTGATTATCGGGCACGGAACGCGCCCGGCGGGGTTTCACTGTGGCCACCGCATTCCCCGCGCGTCGCTCAAGTTCTCTCAATCCCACTATCGCAAGTGAAGCTCGGAGCACCCGTGTTGACCAGATCATGGCGCGCGCTCGCCGCAATTGCGGGTGTGACGCTCGTGCTCGCCGGTTGCCAGGAGGATCTGGCCGGCGGTGCAGCCTGCCCCGCGCTGTGTCCGGACACTCTCACCGTGAGAGATACGGTGCTCCTCGCCAACGAGGTGCTGGCAAACGACATCACCCTCGCCGGCTCGCCCGCGCTGGGCACCGAGGCGCAGCTGCTGGCGGCCGATTTCGTGCAGAGCGGCGACAGGCTGCGCACCGGACTCGTGTTCCGCTTCGACTCGCTCCAGCGCGTCCTCACGGATACCACCGGGAAGCCGCCGCGGCCCATCACGTCGATAGACACCGCGAGTTTCCGTATCAACATCATCACGCCGGCGAGCGGCAAGTACGACAGCACGCTCGTCAGCGATACGCTCGTCACCTTCGTGGTCTACGACGTGAACGCCGCCGCGAGTGACTTCGACACGGCGGCGGTACGCGCGCGATTCGGGGTCACCGAGGTAGGTTCGCGAACGGTGAAGCGCGACTCGCTCACCGGGACGATCGCCATACCGCTCGATACCGCGTTCCTGGCCTCGCACGTACGGAGCGGCGAGCGCGTGCGGTTGGGCTTGCAGGTACAGAGCGATAACGGTGCACAGGTCCGCATCTACAGCGCGGAGGGCGGCTCGCCTGGTTCGCTGCAGTACGTGGGGCACGCCGATACCAGCCGGGTCTCCGCGGCCATCAGCGTCAACACCCGATCGAGCTCCGGACCGCCCATCCGTAGTCTCGCCGACTACATGCTCGTGCTGGAAGGAGCGGGACCGCCTCCGGCCGGCATCCTCGCTGCCGGCGGAATCCCGTCGAGTCGCATCTTCCTCCACTTCGACATTCCAGCGGCGCTGATCGACTCGAGCACCACCATCGTTCGGGCCAATCTCGAGATGCATCAGCAGGGCAACGATCTCTATGCCAGCGATGACACGTTGGCGCTGGTCACACGACTGGTGCGCGCCACGAAGGCCGTCATCGATCCGGCACAGGCCGCGGTTCTCTCCGTAGACCCAGCCTCCATATCGGCCAGCTTCGCGGTGCCCGAGGTGAGGGTGAGCCCGAGCACGACGAGGGTGGACACCATCCCGCTTGCGCCCATCCTTCTCTTCTGGAAGTCGGAGGGACCGGAGACGATGCAGCGATCCATCGTCCTCCAGTCGTCGGCGCAGGGACTGGACCCGAGGCGCTTCTACCTGTATTCGAGCGATGCGGCGGACGAGAGTTTGCGTCCCAGGCTCCGCATCACCTACATCCCACGCAGCGGCTTCGGACTCCCGTGAGACATTCGCTCGCCATCGCGCTACTGCTCTCGGCGGCCGGCTCGGTACGGGCCGCCGCACAGGGGACGCTCAGCACGCAGGGCTTCGGCTACCCACCGGGGCAGTTATCCACCCGTGCGGCATCCATGGGCGGCGGGCTCGCCGAGACCGATCCGCTCTCCCCGATAAACCCGGCGGCGATCTCCGAGTGGATACGTTCGGGGCTCTACGTGCAGTACTCGCCGGAGTACCGGAGCGTGAACACCGCCAGCGGATCGGACCACACGATGACCGTGCGCTTCCCGGTGATGATGGGCGCGGTAAATGCCGGTGATCGCGTCGTGATCGGACTCTCCACTTCCACGCTCCTCGATCGGACCTGGGAGACTTCTCGCACCGGCTACACGCACTCGGGCTCCGACAGCGTGCAGTTCCTGGAGGACTTCGCCAGCGCGGGCGCCATCAACGACATCCGGCTCGGCGTGGCATTCGCCATTACTCCGTCGCTCTGGATAGGAGCGGGTGGGCACATCTTCAGCGGTGACGATCGGCTGAAGATCCGGCGCGTCTCCACCGAGACCACC
Source organism: Gemmatimonadaceae bacterium (assembly GCA_035700125.1). Classification (GTDB taxonomy): domain Bacteria; phylum Gemmatimonadota; class Gemmatimonadetes; order Gemmatimonadales; family Gemmatimonadaceae; genus JADGGM01. The sequence continues at coordinate 37,863 of DASSOX010000267.1, read as the reverse complement.
TCGACTCCCTTCGTGCAGCAGTCGCGTCTCAGCTACTCCGGGACCGGGCTCAGTGGCGGCGTGACCTGGCGTCCCATGCCCGGGCTGACGCTCGGGGCTTCGGGGCGTGTGGGCGGGGACATCAAGACATTCCGCAACGATACGAGTCTCACTCGAGCCACGGTCCCGTCGCGGTGGGGAGTCGGCGCTTCGTTCACGGGCGTGAGTGGTCTGCTCGTGACCGCGCGTGCTGACTGGGAAGGTTGGTCGAGTATCGGCGATCTCGGCCGGCCCGGGCTCGGTGTCACCGATGCGTGGGACATGGGCGGAGGTGTGGAGCTGACCGGCCCGCTCTTTTTCGGGCTCGCGTTTCCGCTCAGAGCCGGCTTCCGGCACCGCACACTTCCCTTCACGGTGAACGGCACGGAGATCGTGGAGAACAGCTTCACCTTCGGGGCCGGGATCCCGATAGCTGGCGGCCGCTCCCGGATCGATCTCGGCGCCGAGCGCGCCAATCGGGGATCGGTTGGTGGAGTGACCGAGAAAGCGTGGATCCTCAGCGCCGGCTTCATGGTCCGGCCGTAATCGAGTGGCGGAGATAGCCACCCAACCGCCGCTCATCCTCGTCGCGGACGACGTCCCGGCGAACGTGGAGCTTCTGCACGACCAGCTCGCGCTGCTCGGCTACAGGGTGGTGAGCGCGTTCGACGGACCGTCGGCAGTGGAGGCGTGCTTCGAGCACGACCCCGACCTCTGCATCCTCGACGTCGCGATGCCCGCCGGCAATCTCGGCGGCAGCGACAGGACGACGGGCTTCGAGGTCTGCCGCAGGATCAAGCGCGACCCGCGTACGTCGCGCATCCCGGTCATCTTCGTCACGGCGCTCAACGACGCCACCGATCGCGTGAAGGCGATCGAGGCCGGCGGCGATGATTTCCTCACCAAGCCGCACAACCGGCAGATCCTGAGTGCGCGCGTGCGGTCGCTGCTGCGACTCAAGTTCGCCACCGACGCTCTCGAGGAGAGCTACAGGAAGCTGCGCGAGCTCGAGAAGGTGCGCGACGATCTCATGAAGATGATCGTTCACGACCTCAAGACGCCACTCACCTCGGTACTCGCGTCGCTCGAGATGGCACTCGACGGCGACTTCGGCATCGTGAGCGAGGGGATGCGCCGTGCTCTCGGAGACGCCGAGGCGAAGGCCGAGGATCTGCTCGCGCTCATCGAGGATCTCCTCGAGGTGGCGCGTATCGAGGAAACGGCGCTGGAGCTCGACGTCCAGCCGCTGGCGCCCGGCGCGCTCCTGGCCGAACTGGTGGAGGAGTGGCAAGTGCGCTTCCAGCAGGAGGAGGCGGAGGTAGCCACCGATGTCTCCGACGACTGTCCGGTGTTCAAGGCCGACAAGGGGCTCATCAAGCGCGTGTTCTCGAATCTGATCCAGAACGCGATGACGCATTCCGGAAGTGGCGTCCGCATCCAGCTTGGCGCGCGCTCGCACGAGGATGCCACCGGGTCGGCCGGAGTGATGTTCACCGTGTCCGACGACGGGCCGGGGATCCCGCCGGAGTATCACGAGGTGATCTTCCGGAAGTTCGAGCGGGTGAAGAACCCGCAACTGCCGCGCGCCAGAAATTCCGGCCTCGGGCTCGCCTTCTGCAAACTGGTGGTGGAAGCTCACGGCGGACGCATCTGGGTGCAGAGCAGCGAGGGGCGGGGGAGTCACTTCCACATCACCCTCCCCGCGGAGCCCGAGCGTCCGGGCTGAGTCGGGAGCGATGAAAGTCTACATGCGCACCTTCGGGTGCCGCGCCAATCAATACGACAGCGAAGCGGCGCGCGCGATGCTCGAGGAGAGCGGCGCGGAGGTGGTGGACACGCCCGACGAGGCGGACGTCGCCCTCTTCAACAGTTGCGCGGTGACCTCGCGCGCGGAGGCGGACCTCCGCGCGGGGATCCGGCGCGCTGCGCGCATGAATCCGGCACTTCGCACGGTGGTGATGGGCTGTGCGGCAGCGCTCGACCCGCAGCGCGATTCGAAGCGATCGCTTCGCGTACTTCCCACGGTGCAGAGCGTGGTTGGCGGAGCGGACCTAGACGGTGTTGCCCGAGCGCTCGATCTCGATCCCGCGCTTGCCCTCGCGCGCTCCGCGCGGCAGACGGGCGCTCGCGCCCTCCTGCGCATCCAGGATGGCTGCGACGAGCACTGCACCTTCTGCGCGACCACGCTGGCGCGCGGTGCGAACCGCTCGCGGCCGTCACACGAACTGGTGGCCGAGGCCGAGCGACTATCGGAGTGGCACGGAGAGATAGTTCTGACGGGGGTGCACATCGGTACATACGGTCACGACAGCGGCTCGTCGCTCTCCGCGCTCGTGGATGAACTGGTGCGAGCTGTACCGCGCACGCGCTTCCGGCTTTCCTCGGTGGAGGCCACGGAGGTGGACGGTGCTCTGCGCGAGCGTCTCGTGGCGCGCGAAGGAGGACTCGTGCCGTATCTGCACGCGCCGCTGCAGTCCGGATCGGATCGGGTTCTGAAGCGGATGGGGCGTCACTGGTATTCGGCCTCGAGCTACGCAGCTGCGGTCGAGCGCATCGTCCGAGACGCGCCGGTGTTCGGACTCGGCGCGGACATCATCGCCGGCTTCCCGGGGGAGAGCGAGGGAGATCACCGCGCGACGAGGGCGCTGGTGGAATCGCTCCCATTCACCGGGCTGCACGTTTTTCCATACTCGGTCAGGGGCGGGACGGCCGCGGAGCGGTTGCGAGAGTGCGTGAAGCCGGGCGAGGTATCGCGGCGCGCGGCGGAGCTTCGGGCACTGGCGGCGCGAAAGGCGCGCGCATACGAGCTCGCGCGCGTGGGTGGCGACGCGGATGTCGTGGTACTTGGAGGCACTGCCCCGGACGGATCGAGAAAGGGGCTCACGGAAGACTATCTGACGGTCAGCGTTCCCGAATGCGAAGCGCCGCGTGGATCACGGATTGCCGCGCTGCTGGATTGGCGCGACGGCGCCCTGTTCGCCCGCCCTCTGAAGTCTTAGCTTTTCAGCATGAGCGATACTCCCCGCGGCACCGTTTACATCGAGACGTACGGCTGCCAGATGAACGTCAGCGATTCGGAGCTGATGTACGGCAGCCTGGCCGCGCACGGCTACGAGGCGGTGGACGCGCCCGACGGCGCGGACATCATTCTCGTCAACACCTGCGCGATCCGCGACCGCGCGGAACAGCGCGTGATCGGGCGCCTCGGCGAATTGAAGCGCTTCATGAAGCGCGACACCGTGCTCGGTGTGACGGGGTGCATGGCGCAGCGCATGGGGCAGGGGCTGCTCGACCGCGCCCGGCACGTGCAACTCGTGGTGGGCCCCGATGGCTACCGCTCGCTCCCAGAGCTGATCGAGGGTGCGCGCGCGGGCAAGCGCGTGGCCAAGGTGGACTTCGACCTCGAGGAGCACTACGAGGATTTTCACGCCCGCCGCTTCGACGGCGTGCGCGCCTGGATCCCGGTGCAGCGCGGGTGTGATTACAAATGCACCTACTGCATTGTTCCGATGACGCGCGGCCCGGAGCGAAGCCGTAGATTGGCCGACGTGGTTCGGGAAGCGGGCGAGGTAGCCGCGCACGGGATAACCGAGGTCACACTGCTCGGGCAGACGGTGAATTCGTTCACCGACGGCGAGCACGATTTCGCCGATCTCCTGCGCGCGGTCGGCGCGGTGCCGGGGATCCGGCGAGTGCGCTTCACCAGCCCGCATCCCAACGATTTCAGCGACCGCGTGATTGCCGCGATGGCCGAAACGCCAACGGTGTGTGAGCACGTGCATCTGCCAATGCAGTCCGGCTCATCACGGACGTTGAAGCGGATGCTGCGGCGCTACACGCGTGAAGGATACATGGACTGCGTGGCCCGGCTGCGCGCTGCGATCTCCGATCTGGCACTCACCACGGACATCATCGTGGGCTTCCCGGGTGAGACTGATGAGGATTTCGAAGAGACGCTCAGCGCCGTGCGAGAGGCGAGCTTCGATGATGCATTCACCTTCATCTTCTCGCCTCGCGACGGAACGCCGGCCACGCGGCTTCCCGAGAAGCTCATGGTGTCGGAGGATGTTGCCGGCGAGCGGCTGGAGCGGCTGATCGAGGTGGTGCGTGACGGTGCGCGGGCGCGCAACCTGGCGTTGCTGGGATCGAGGCACGAGGTGCTCTTCGAGAAGATCTCGAGGCGCGGCACGCTCCTGCAGGGGCGGACCCGCCGACACCACACCGTGCTCGTACCTGGTGACGAATCGCTCATCGGATCCTATCGCACGGTGGAGCTCACCGGGACCACCGGTTCGACTTTCACCGGTGTCGTGGTGCCTTCCCGGGCCGCGCTCCCGTTGGCCGGATGATGAGGAACCTGCTGGAGGGGACCATCGCGTCGGTGTACGCGGATGTGCGCGGGCAGAACCCCGAGTTCTGCGACTGCGAGAACTGCCGCACCGATGTCATGGCGATCGCGCTCAACTCCGCGCGCCCGCGTTATGGCGGTGGTGCGGACGTGGGGCATGCGCTGATGGCGGTGGACCTCCAGAAAGACCAGACGAGGGCGACGATCGCGGTGCTCGTCCTCGATGCAATGCGGCGCGTGGCCGCGAGTCCGAGGCACACCGAGCCGAGGAAGTAGAGCGGCGAGGACTGCCTCCCACGCCCCACACCCCGCGCTTCGCAGCGCGGGTTTTTTTTATTGCCCCATGTCGCGCGAGCGCATAGCTGCGGCGGAGGGAGGATGGGCGTGAGGTTCGTGTGCCGCTGGTAGCGCGCGCCGCGGTCGCGCTGATAGCGGGGCTTTTGGCCGGCTACGGCGGTGCCGTCGCCCTCGCGCTGCTAGTGGCGCTGGCGGCGGCCGGCGCGGCCTGGCTCGGCAGGAACGCATCGCTCGCTGCGCTCGCGGCGCTCCTCGCGGCGGGCGCTCTGGTGGCCGTGGGAGACGAGGCGCGGCGCGCTGGCTGCGCCGAGCGCGTGCTGCGAGCGCATTCCTGGAGCGCGGAGCTCGAGGCGGCCGCGGCGCCGGGCGCGTTCGTGGGAGCCAGCGTGGGCGACGCGAGCTGCGCGGTGCGCGCTTCGATCTCGGTGGTCCGGGGGAGGGCGGCCGCTGGTGCGCGAGTCAGCGTGAGCGGCGAGGCGGTGAAGTCCGATCGGGGGATGAGCATCCGCCACGCGCGCATCACGCCGGGGGGCGGACGCTCGTTCCTCCTCTCTCTCCGGGCGAGCGCGGGCGCACGGATCGATCGCATCTTCGGCGCCGACGCTCCCATGGTGCGCGCCCTTCTCATAGCCGACACGCACGCCCTCTCCCCCGATCTGCGCAACCGCTACGCATCGGCGGGGATCATCCACATGCTCTCCATATCAGGGCTGCACGTGGGAATAATCGCGGCCGCGATGGAGCTGATTTTCGTGGCGTGCCGCCTGCCGCGCCGCGCAGCTTACGCAGCCACGCTGGCCATCACAGCTATTTACGTGGCGATCATCGGCGCGCCGGCGCCCGCGCTGCGAGCGAGCGTGATGCTCATGGTGGTCACCTTCTCGCGGCTGCTGCAGCGGCCCACCTCTCCCTGGGCCGCGCTCTCGCTCGGCGCACTCGTCCCCCTCGTCAATCCGCGAAACGTGCTCGCGATAGGGTGGCAGCTGAGCGTGATCGGGATCGCGGGGCTCATCGCGAGCGCGGCGCTCGCGCGCAGGTGGATAGCCCCGCGCTGGGACGGATGGAGGGCGCAGGTTGCGACGCTTGCGTTGGCGTCCGTGGTGGCGTCACTGGTTTCCGCGCCGCTCGTGACCTGGACTTTCGGACGGCTCAGCGTGATCGCGCCGGTTACCAACGTCGCTGCTACACCTGTTGTGGCACTCCTGCAACCCACGATCTTTCTCGCGCTCCTCTTCGCGCCGCTGGAGCCGGTCGCACGCTTCCTCGCGGGCGCCGCGCACCCGATGCTCCTGGTGCTGGACGCTGTGGCGCGTACCGGCGCCAGCGTCCCGTTCGGTGCTCTTTCAGTCACGCCCACGATGCAGGGCGCCGTGCTGGCAGGGATGGCGACGGCCGCGCTAGTGGTGGCGTGCGTGAGCTACTTCCCGGGTAGAGCGCTGGTAGTATCGGCGGCAGCGTTCAGCGCCGCGCTCTGGCTCCCGATTTTCCCGCACGATATCGGGGAGCTCGAGATGCACGTGATAGACGTAGGTCAGGGCGACGCCGTGGCGCTCCGTACGCCGCGTGGGCGCTGGCTTCTGGTGGACGCGGGGAGATCGTGGCGCGGCGGCGACGCCGGGCGCGCCACGGTAATACCGTATCTCAGGCGCCGCGGCGGCGACGTGGCGCTCTTCGTCCTCTCGCACCCGCACTCCGACCACGTGGGCGGCGCCGCCACGGTGCTCCGCTCGTTGCATCCCGGGGCATACTGGGACGGCGCCTTCGCGGGAACGAGCGAACCATATCGCGTTTCGCTCGAGGCCGCTCGAGAGGCGCGGGTGCATTGGGAGCGCGTGCACCCGGGCGACACCCTCCGCGTGGACAATGTCATGCTACGAGTTCTCGCGCCCGATTCCGCCTGGATGTCTACGCTGGCGGATCCGAACGAGGCCAGCGTGGTGGTCCTGGTCCAGTACGGCACGGTCCGCTTCCTGCTGATGGGAGATGCGGAACGCGGCGAAGAGCGCTGGCTTCTCGAGCACGAACGATCACTGCTCGAGGCCGACGTCCTGAAAGTCGGGCACCACGGGAGTCGGACCAGCAGCGGGAACGATTTTCTCGAAGCGGTGCGGCCTGAGCTGGCAGTGATTTCGGTAGGGGCGGGGAACGGCTATGGCCACCCTGATGCCGGCGTCGTGCGGGCGCTGGGGCGACACGGTGCGGTGGTGCTGCGAACCGACATGGTGGGGAGCGTAGTGGTCAGGACGGATGGTCGAGTGATAGAGGTCGAGGAGGGAGGAGACAGATGGGAGCTCTCGCGCGGCTCGCCGCGCCGCTGATCGGTAGCGGAGTCGAGCTCCCGCGTGAGCTTCTAGCGCGGCACCCGCAACTCGCGAAGATGCGGCTGCGGCGCGGTGGTCTCGCGGTTAGGGTAGGCGGCTGGGCGCTCGGCCAACGTACCGTTGCCGCCATCACCCTCTGGCGTACCGTGTTCGTTGCGCCGGGTGTAGCGCTGGACGCGGAACTGCTCTTGCACGAGCTGAGGCACGTGCATCAGTTTGAGGCCAGCGCGGCTTTCCCCATCCGCTATCTTTGGGAAAGCGTTCGACGTGGGTATCGCGCGAACCGATACGAGGCGGATGCCATTACGTACGCCGCGGCGCAACTGCGCGCCTCCGTGAAGGAACCACCCAGAGGAGACGTGTAACGTGGTCAACCACACCCCCACATCGGTCGTGACCATCGACCGATTCATCGTCGAGCAGGAGCGCCTGCACCCCGAGGCGACAGGCGAGCTCTCCGGGATCCTCTACGATCTCGCGCTCGCCGCGAAGATGATCGCGAACAAGGTCCGCATGGCGGGCCTGGCCGACATTCTCGGCTCGAACGGATCGGAGAACGTGCAGGGCGAGGTGCAGCAGAAGCTCGACGTGCTGGCCAACGAGATCATGATCAAGGCGCTGGATCATGGCGGCCGGCTCTGCGGGATGGCCTCCGAAGAGGAGCCCGACATCATTCAGATTCCCGAGGGCTTCAAGTGCGGGAAGTATCTCCTGCTCTTCGATCCGCTCGATGGCTCGTCCAACATCGATGTGAACGTGCCCGTCGGAACCATCTTCTCGGTGGTGCGGAAGATCACGCGTGGAACACGTGGCGAGATGGAAGACGTGCTGCAGCCCGGGCGGCGCCAGGTGGCTGCCGGCTACGTGATCTACGGTTCTAGCACGATGCTGGTTTATACCACGGGGCAGGGCGTGCACGGTTTCACGCTGGATCCATCCATCGGCGAATTCCTCCTCTCGCACCCGGACATCCGTATCCCGGCGTGCGGTCGCTACCTGAGCGTGAACGATTCGTACGAGCAGCACTGGGACGATCAGGTGAAGATGCTCATGCGCTGCTACCGCGGCCTGGAGGCCGATCACCCCGCGCTGAGCGTCCGCTACGTGGGGAGTCTCGTCGCCGACTTCCATCGCAACCTTCTCGGCGGCGGCGTCTTCGCCTATCCCGCCAGCTCGCGCAGTCCGCGTGGCAAGCTCCGTCTCCTGTACGAAGCCAACCCGCTCGCCTTCGTGGTGGAGCAGGCCGGCGGGGCCGCGAGCGACGGTACGCGCCGCATCATGGACATCGATCCCACCGACCTCCACCAGCGCACCCCTCTCTACATCGGCTCCCGCAACGAAGTCGAGCTGGCGAACACGGTGCTGAGGGAGGCTGTGGGGGTGGGGTGAGAGAGAGGGCGGAACGCAGCGAGCAGAAAGCAGTAAACTGCGTCGGGGGGTGAGAACCCTCGCCCCACGAGCCATTCACTGCTTTCCGCTTTCTGCGCGCTGCTTTCGCATCGCACTTTCGGCCCACCGGGTACCTTGAAGAGATGACCAACCCCACCAGCCCATCGGGAATCGACATCAAACCCGTCTACCGTCCTTCGGACGTTCGAGGTGAGTACGAAGCGGAGTTGGGGGAGCCGGGCGAGTTTCCGTTCACGAGGGGCGTGCAGCCGCTGATGTATCGGTCGCGGCTCTGGACGATGCGGCAGTATGCGGGCTTCGGGACGGCGGCGGAGACGAACGCGCGCTTCCGACTTCTCCTCGATGCTGGGCAAACGGGGCTTTCGGTGGCGTTCGACCTGCCGACGCAGATGGGCTTTGACTCCGATTCGGCGCGCGCTGAGGGCGAAGTGGGAAGGGTAGGCGTCGCCATAGACACAGTCGACGACATGCACGTGCTGCTCGACGGCATCCCGCTCGATCGCGTGTCCACATCGATGACGATCAACGCCACCGCGTCCACACTTCTGGCGATGTACATCGTGGTGGCGGAGGAGCGGGGGATAGACCGCGCGAAGCTGAGCGGGACGATCCAGAACGACATCCTCAAGGAGTACATCGCGCGCGGGACGTACATCTACCCGCCCGCGCCGAGTCTCGCGCTGATCGCGGATGTCTTCCGATTCTGCGCCGCTGAGGTGCCGCGCTGGAACCCGATCTCCATCTCCGGCTACCACATCAGGGAGGCGGGTGCCACAGCCGTGCAGGAGCTCGCCTTCACCTTCGCGAACACAGTGGCGTACGTGGAGCGCGCGCTCGAGGCGGGGCTCGCGATAGACACCTTCGCACCGCGGCTCTCCTTCTTCTTCGCGGCGCACAACGACCTGTTCGAGGAGGCGGCGAAGTTCAGGGCGGCGCGGCGGATGTACGCGCGGCTCATGCGCGAACGCTTCGGCGCATCGGACCAGGCCGCTCGGCTTCGCTTCCACACCCAGACTGGTGGCGTGACGCTCACCGCGCAGCAGCCACTCGACAACGTGGTGCGCGTCGCGGTCCAGGCGCTGGCCGCGGTGCTGGGCGGTACGCAGTCGCTGCACACGAACGGCTACGACGAGGCACTCTCGTTACCCAGTGCCGAGGCGGCGACGCTGGCGTTGCGCACGCAGCAGGTGGTTGCCTATGAATCGGGTGTGACGAACACGGTGGACCCGCTCGCGGGGAGCTACTACGTGGAGCGGCTCACCGACGAGCTGGAGCGCCGTGCAGGCGAGCTTCTGGCACGCGTGGACGAGCTGGGTGGCGCGGCGCGCGCCATTCAGGCAGGGTTTTTCCAGGACGAGATCGCACGCAGCGCCTACGAGCACCAGCTGCGGGTCGAGAGCGGAGAGACTGTAGTGGTGGGAGTGAACCGCTTCAACGATGAGAGTCAGCCGGAGCCGATCCCGCTCCCCGACTACTCGCGCCTGGAGGCGGAGCAGGTGGAGCGCCTTCGCGCGGCGCGCGAGACGCGCGACGACGACGCGGCGCGCGGAGCCCTCGACACGCTCGGCGCTGCGGCAGAGCTCTCGGATGGCACGTTCTCTGCTCCCGTCATGCCGCTCATTGTGGACGCCGTACGAAAGCGTGCCACGCTGGGCGAGATTTCCGATACTCTCGCCGCGCGGTGGGGAGTTTACCGTCCGACAACCTGAGCGCACTGAAGTTGCCCCACGCATTCCGGGTGTGGCAGGTTGTCGCGGTCGCCATGGCCGGCGTTTCGCGTGTTAGATGCGTTCGAAGCGGCCGCGAAAGATGAAGGTCGAGGTCCGGTTGCGGCTCGAGGATGCGCCGAGGGGTTCCCAGTGATTTTCGATGAATTTCGATCTGCCAGCGGCCGGTCCAGGCGCGCGGATCAGCATGCGGGTAAGCAGGCAGACAGCGCCCCTAACGGCGCGCGCGGACGTGGCCGCGGTTCCGACGATGCGGCTCACGACGGTCGCATCCCGACGGTCAGGAATGCCGACCGAGCACCCGACAGCCGCCCAGGCGAAGCGAGGGCAGGCGGCGCGCGCACGATGGACCGGGAGCGCGGCCTGGCCGAGTTCCTCCCCGAGGCATACCTGGTAACCGACACCGATGGAGTCATCCGTGGCGCCAACCAGGCCGCGCTGCAGCTCTTCGGAAAGGCCGATTCCGCTCTGTACGGTGCGCCGATTGCCGACCTGCTCATCCCCGCCGAGCGCGCCCGCTTCCGCGCGCGCCTCCGTCGACTCCTCGCAACCGCCGACGCCGCGCCGCGTGTATCGTGGCCGGTGAGACTGCGCACCGCGGCGAGAGGCGACATCGAAGCTCACGTAAGCGCGCGCATCGTTCGTACCGACGATGGCGAAGTTTCATTCGTGCGCTGGCTGATGCACCCCGAGACCGAGTCGAGCGTGGGAGAGGCGAGCCCCCAGGAGGGGAGCCCGAGCGCGGTCTCGCGCTACACGTCGCGCAACGCGCGGATCGTGGCCGACGCATCCTCGCTGCTCTCTCGCTCCTTCGAGCTCGATGCGACGCTCGGAGCGATGGCACGAGTGGCGCTGCCGGCGCTCGGTGATCATTGCTGGGTCGACATTCTGGAGTTCGAGGGCGACATAGCGCGCATCCACGTCTCACGCCGAGAGGTGGCCGAAGCGGAAGAGCGGGATGCACTGAGGATCGCACCTGCCATGCAGGACGTGTCGAACTCGGTGGTCTCGGTGCTCGAAAGCGGGCGGCCGTTGGTGGACCGCTCCCTGAGTGACGAGGGCATTCGTCGCCTCGCCGTGAACGAAGATCAGTTCCGGGCGCTGAAGACTCTCGGCGCACGCTCCGTTCTCGTGGTGCCCATGGTCGCGCGCAACAAGGTACTCGGCTCGCTGACGTTCATCGCCACGCGTCCGCACCACCCGCATCGCACCGAGGATCTCGCCCTGGCACAGGACCTGGCGCAGCGCGCGGCGCTCGCCGCGGAGAACGCGCATCTGTATGCGATGGCGCAGGACGCGAATCGCGCGAAGGACGAGTTCATGGCGTCCATGTCGCACGAGCTGCGCACTCCGCTCACGGCCATCATCGGCTACACCGAGCTGCTTGGTGACGAGATCGTCGGCCCGCTCAACGCTACTCAGCGCGAGCAGCTCGCGCGAATTCGTGCGAGCGGAAATCTGTTGCTCGCGCTCGTGGACCAGATCCTGGATCTCGCTCGCGTGGATTCGGGCGAGCACGCGCCACGCTTCGCCGAGGTGAGCGCCGCGGCGGTAGTGGAGCAGGTGGTGATGCTGATCTCCACGCAGCTCCGGCAGAAGAATCTCGCTCTCACCGTGAAGGCGCCGCCACCGGACGTGGTGCTCGTCACCGACCCCCTATGGCTGCGGCAGATCCTGGTGAATCTCCTGAGCAACGCGGTGAAGTTCACCGAGACGGGAGAGGTGGGGATCTCCGCGGCGCGTGACGGCGACACCGTGACGTTCGAGGTGTGGGACACGGGGATAGGGATTGCCACCAAATTCCTGGACAGGATCTACGACCCCTTCTGGCAGGCGGAGCAACGAATGACGCGCAGATACGGCGGCGCGGGCGTGGGGCTGGCCGTAGCGCACCGTCTCGCCACGCTGCTGGGTGGCGAGATATCCGTATCGAGCACCATCGGAGTGGGGAGTCGTTTCGGCGTGACGCTCCCCGTGAAGCCGGCTCGATGACGCGATCGATGCCAGTGCATGCGGCTTGTTGGGCAGGTTGCGGCGGCGTAAATTCATAGGTCGGTTCCAGTCCGTCCTAAGTTACTAGCCAATGCCAACTTACGAGTTCGTCTGTCCCAACGGCCATCACTTCGACAAGTTCTATCGCAAGATCAGCGACGCAACCAGCGAGCTTCCTTGCCCGGAGTGTGGGGCTGCTGCCACGCGCCAGATTTCCGGCGGCGCGGGCCTTCTGTTCAAGGGGTCGGGATTTTACATCACCGATTACGGTAAGGACGGAAAGAAGGGGATGACATCTCCTTCCTCGTCGTCGAGCGCGCAGGGCGGCGCATCCAAGGGATCCGGCGAGAGCTCCTCCGGCGGAGGCGACGGCGGATCGTCCAGCACATCCACCAGCGAATCGAAGCCCGCCAGGGCGGACACCGGCAAGAAGAGCGAATGACGCCGCGTGAACTCATCCGCGCTGCTCTCGTCGATGCGGCGCGGGGGCTCGGTGCGCCCGAAGCGGTAGACCCGCAGCTCGAGCGGCCGCGCGACCCGTCGCACGGCGAATGGGCCACCAATCTTGCCATGGCGCTCGCGCGCCCGTTGCGCAAGCGGCCCGCCGACATCGCGCGCTCGCTGGTGGCCGGCCTCGATCTGGCAAAGGCCGGGGTGGAGCGCGTGGAAATCGCCGGTCCGGGTTTCATCAACTTCCATCTCTCGGCGACGGCGGTGGCCGGTGGCCTCGACGCCGTCATTGCCGCGGGTGCGCGCTACGGCGCCGACACCTCCGGCGGCATGCAGAAGGTCAACGTGGAATTCGTGTCCGCGAATCCCACCGGACCTCTGCACGTCGGTCACGGACGCCAGGCAGCGCTGGGCGATGCGATCTCGGAGCTCCTCAGCTGGACGGGGTGGGATGTCTCGCGCGAGTTCTACTACAACGACGCGGGCGTGCAGATCGCCAATCTCGGGAAGAGCGTGCAGGCTCGCGTGCGTGAGCGCGCCGGACGAGAGGCGGCGATTCCCGAAGGCGGCTACCACGGCGCGTACATCGCGGAGATCGCCGAGCGCTACGCTGCGGAGAATCCGGAAGATGCAGAGGGCGACGACCTCGATGCCATAACACGCTTCGCGGTCCGCGAGCTCCGCAAGGAGCAGGACCTCGACCTGCAGGCGTTCGGCGTGCGCTTCGATACCTACTTCCTGGAGTCCTCGCTCTACACCGACGGCAAGGTGACGAAGACGGCGGCTGAGCTGGAGAGCGCCGGTCACACGTACGAGAAGGATGGCGCGCTCTGGCTGCGCACCACCAACTTCGGTGACGACAAGGACCGCGTGATGCGCAAGAGCGACGGCACGTACACGTACTTCGTTCCCGACGTCGCCTATCACGTCACCAAGTGGCAGCGCGACTTCCACCGCGCGATCAACGTGCAGGGCGCCGATCATCACAGCACGGTGACCCGCGTGCGCGCCGGACTGCAGGCGCTCGACATGGGTATCCCCAGGGGCTACCCCGAGTACGTGCTGCACCAGATGGTCACCGTGATGCGAAGCGGCGAGGAGGTGAAGATCTCCAAGCGCGCCGGCAGTTACGTGACCGTGCGCGATCTCATAGACGAAGTTGGCCGTGATGCGGTTCGCTACTTTTTCCTGATGCGGAAAGGCGACTCGCAGCTCATCTTCGATGTGGACCTCGCGCGCTCGCAGTCGGAGGAAAATCCGGTCTACTACATCCAGATGGCACACGCCCGGATGTCGGGAATCTTCCGCGTGGGCGGCATCGATCCGGAAAGCATCACGGGCGAGGACGTGGATCTCTCCGTGCTCTCCGAACCCGCCGAGCAGGCGCTGATCAAGGCGCTGCTCGACTTCCCCGACCTCGTGGCCGGCGCCGCCGAGGCGCTCGAGCCGCACCGCATCGCCAACTATCTTCTCGAAACCGCGCGTCTCGCCCATCTGTGGTACCACAAGCACCACGTGCTGAACGAGCCGCCGCAGATCATGAACGCCCGCCTCGTCCTCGCCCGCGCCACCCGCATCGTCCTCGCCAACGCCCTGACGATTCTGGGCATCTCGGCGCCGGAGAGAATGTGATCCGGGCGAAAGCAGAAGGCAGAAAGCGGAATGCACAGAGTGCACATCGTACAGCGTCATCCCCGCGCAGGGGGGATTCGTGTTCGGTCGGCCAACGTGGATCCCCGCCTGCGCGGGGATGACGGCCCGGATCCCCTAGGTGGTTCACTGCTTTCCGCTTTCTGCTCTCTGCTTCCTTTTTGCTTCCGTCCCCCACTCCCCCCGCAATGTCCTCCGTCTTGGTAATCGGTTCGGTAGCGCTCGATTCCGTCGAAACTCCGTTCGGCAGAGCCGAGGAGGTGCTCGGCGGGTCGGCCACCTTCTTCTCGGCGTCCGCCAGTCTGCTGGCGCCCGTAAAGCTCGTGGGGATCGTCGGGAAGGATTATCCTGTGGAGCGGCTCGAGCCGCTGGCGGCGCGGGGAGTGGATCTCGCCGGGTTGGAGCAGGCGGATGGAGAGAGCTTCCATTGGCGAGGGAGGTACCGGCACGATCTGAACAGCGCGGAGACCATCGAGACGAGGCTGGGAGTGTTCTCGCACTTCAGACCGAAGATTCCCGAGCAGTTCCGCGATGCGCCGTTCGTCTTCCTGGGCAACATCGATCCGCGCCTGCAGCTCGACGTGCTGCAGCAGGTATCGAGGCCGCGGCTGGTGGCGTGCGACACGATGAACTTCTGGATCGAGAGCAGGCGAAGCGACATCCTCGCGCTCCTCTCGCAGGTGGACATTCTCACGTTGAACGACGCCGAAGCGCGGCAGCTCACCGAACAGGTGAACCTGGTGAAGGCCGCGCACTGGATCATGGAGCACGGGCCGAAGCACGTGATAATCAAGAAGGGCGAGCACGGTGCATTCATGTTCACTCGATCGAGTGTCTTCTACGCGCCCGCGTATCCATTGGAGGAGGTCTTCGATCCCACCGGCGCAGGCGACGCGTTCGCGGGCGGCTTCATCGGATATCTCGCGCGAACGGGCGACCTGAGTGAGCCCAACCTCAAGCGTGCAGTGGTGTACGGTTCGGCCATGGGGTCGTTCGCGGTGGAGCGCTTCTCCATCGCCCGCTTCCTCGAGATCGGCGCAGAGGACATCGTGAAGCGAGTACGTGAATTCCACCGCCTGGTGGCCTTCGAGGAGGATCTGCTCCGGTGACCGGACCGCTCGACTACCGAAGCGCCGGCGTGGACATAGACTCCGCCAACGACGCGCGCGACCGGATCAGGGCGCTGGTGGAGTCCACGTTCACCGAGGGCGCACGCGGCCGCTTCGGCGGCTTCGGCGGGATGTTCCGCATGCCCGCCGGCGCCGAGAAGCCGGTACTCGTTGCCAGCGCGGATGGCGTGGGTACGAAGGTGAAGGTGGCGATCGAGTCCGGCCGCAACGACACGGTGGGGCACGACCTCGTGAACCACTGCACCAACGACATCCTCGTACAGGGGGCCCTGCCGCTCTTCTTCCTCGACTACGTAGCGTTCGGCGCGCTGGTGCCGGAGGTGGTGGAGGCGGTTGTACGCGGCGTTGCTGCCGGCTGCCGGGAAAATGGATGCGCGCTGCTCGGCGGCGAGACAGCTGAGATGCCCGGACTCTACACGCCTCCGGACTACGATCTTGCCGGCTTCATCGTGGGCTCGGTGGAGGAAGACAGCGTGCTGGGCTCCGAACGCGTGCGTGCAGGCGACGTGCTGGTGGGGCTGGCGAGCTCCGGGCTTCATACCAACGGCTACTCGCTCGCCCGCCGGATCGTGAGCGAGCGGTTGCACCTGGGCCCGGACGACGCCTTCCCCAACGAGCAGGGAAGTGTGGCCGACGTATTGCTCAGAGTGCACCGGTCGTATCTCGCCTCGCTCCGGCCGGTGTTGAACCGCATTCACGCCATGGCGCACATCACCGGCGGCGGCCTGCCAGGGAATCTCAACCGGGCGCTTCCGCCGGATCTCGATGCGATTGTGGATCTCTCGAGCTGGAGCGTTCCGAACGTGTTCGAGGTGCTTGCTCGAGCGGGGGAAGTGCCTGGAGACGAGATGTTCCGCGCCTTCAACATGGGCGTGGGGATGGTGGTGATCTGCGACGGCGGGGATGTGCAGGCGATCGTCGATAGC
The DNA here is from genome assembly GCA_035700125.1 of Gemmatimonadaceae bacterium. Taxonomy (GTDB): domain Bacteria; phylum Gemmatimonadota; class Gemmatimonadetes; order Gemmatimonadales; family Gemmatimonadaceae; genus JADGGM01. Next base: position 21,594 of record DASSOX010000267.1, on the reverse strand, counting down.
TCGGGTGCGGCGAACACGCCTGCCTGGGTGCTGGGGGAAGTTCGGCCTGGCAGCGGAGCCGTCGTACTGAAGTGATCGTCGTTCCGCAGCTCGCGGCGGGTGGCCGGATGCTGTCCGGCACGACCCTTTCGATGGAGCTGCAGCATGAAGTCGATGAGATCGCTGGTGTTCGCCGCACTGATCCTCGCCGCACCCGCGGCGGCGGCGCAGAGCGTCGACAGCCGCTGCTCCGACCCCGCTTTCGTCGGGGCGGCGCACGAGGGCGGTGACGCCTGCCAGAAGGTGGTGGACATCTATCGCTACCTGGGTAACCAACTCGGGACGCTCGTCTCCGGTGGGAACGCGGTGCTGGGGCAGGGCGGGACGCTCGGCGGACTCCCGCACTTCACCGTGCAGTTGCGCGCCAACGTGATGCGCGCCAGCATCCCCGACGTGGGCGCCACGAGTATCGCTATCGGAGCACCGAGGCAGTCCACGTACGATGTCGACGAGAAGTGGGTGGCGATCCCGCAGGTGGATGCATCGCTCGGCATCTTCAGAGGGTTCCCCGTTGGAGTCACGCACGTGGGCGGTGTGGATGCCATAGCGAGCGCGGCGTACGTACCCGATGTGACCAGCGGTTCGGTAGGCATCTCGTCGCCGGACGGGTCTCTCAAGCTCGGCTACGGTGCACGGCTCGGGATCATGAGCGAGAGCATACTCACTCCCGGCATTTCGGTTACCTATCTGGAGCGTGAGCTGCCGGACATCACCATCACCGCCCGCGAGGGTTCTAATACACTTACCGTGAGTGCACTGCACGTCCGTGCGAGGTCGTGGCGGGTGGTGGCGAGCAAGAGCTTCGTCGTGTTCGGCCTGGCCGCCGGGATCGGTCGGGACGAGTACCGCACGACAAGTGCGCTCACGTACGATGTGGAAGGCGCACGCCCGCAACGCCCGCTCGAGCTCGAGATCTCGCCCGGGAGAACGAACATGTTCGTGGACCTCTCGATAACACCGTTCCCGTTCGTGCGGTTGGCGGGCGAGCTGGGGCGCGTCTCGGGTGGCGACCTTCAGACGTACAACCGCTTCGAGCCGGCCGTCGGCGATGCGCGGCTCTACGGCTCCGTGGGGCTGCGCCTTGGATTCTGATTCCTCATCTTCCGCTCCGAGCGCCATCGGGCCGCGCGACGACGCGGCCTTCATGCGGCGCGCGATCGATCTCGCGCGCAGAGGGCAAGGGCAGACTGCGCCCAACCCCATGGTTGGCGCCGTGATCGTCCGCGACGGAGAGATAGTGGGCGAGGGGTATCACGCTCGCTACGGCGAGGCGCACGCCGAGGCAGCCGCGTTGCGCGATGCGGGCGAGCTGGCACGCGGGGCCACCGTGTACGTGTCGCTCGAGCCGTGCGCACATTCCGGCAAGACGCCGCCCTGTGCAGACGCCTTGATCGCGGCGGGCGTGGCGCGGGTGGTGATGGCGACTCGCGATCCGAATCCGGTGGCCGGGGGCGGCGCGGAGCGCCTGCGCGCCGCGGGAGTGGAGGTGCGAGAAGGGGTGGAGGAGGAGGCCGCGCGTGAGCTCAACGCGCCCTTCTTCCACGCGCTGGAGGGCAGCGAAGAGCGCCGCCGCCCGTGGGTGACGCTGAAGCTGGCGCTCTCGATAGACGGGGCGGTGGCCGATGCAGATGGCGGTTCTCGCTGGATCACCGGGCCGGAGGCGCGCGCCGCCGCGCACCGGTTGCGCGCGGGGAGCGATGCCGTCGCGGTGGGGATCGGCACCGTGCTCGCCGACGATCCGCTCCTCACGGTTCGTGATGCACCGGCGCCGCGCGTGCCGCCGCTGCGCGTGGTCTTCGACCGCCGTGCTCGCACGCCGCTCTCGTCGAGGCTCGTGAAGGGGGCGCGCGCCCTTCCGACTCTTCTGGTGGTGGACGACCCCGATCCGGAAGCCGCGCGCGCCCTCGAGCGCTCGGGCGTGGAGCTGCTCCAGGCGGGAAGTCTGGAGTGCGCACTCGAGGAACTGGCGCGCCGCGACGTGCGTTCACTACTCGTGGAAGGAGGCGCGCGGATCGCCGGAGCGCTGCTGGAGCGCGCACTGGTGGACCGGCTGATTATCTTTCGGGGTGCGGTGCTGCTTGGGCGTGGCGCGCGGGGCGCCTTTGCTCACGTGCCGTCCATGCCGATCGCCGGGGCGCCGCGCTATCGCGTGCTCGAGCGACGCGCCCTGGGTGACGATACCATGACCACATACGCGCTCCGACCTGAATGTTCACGGGGCTGATCGAGGACGTCGGCGTCATCGAAGCGGTGCGCGAGAGCGCGGCCGGGCGTGAGCTGCGCGTGAAGAGCGCGTTCAGTGGGCTCGCCGAGGGCGAGAGCATCGCCATCAACGGTGCCTGTCTCACGGTCCTGTCTCGCGGCGATGGCTGGTTCACGGTGGCCGCCGTGCTCACCACGCTCGGCCGCACCGACGTCGCGTCGTGGCGCCCGGGAACCAGGGTGAACCTGGAGCGTGCCATGCGCGCGGACGCCCGCATGGGCGGGCACATGGTTCAGGGGCATGTGGATGGTGTGGGAGTGGTGGAATCCACCGCCACCGCGGGAGATGCGTTCCTCGCCAACGTGCGCATCCCACGCGAGCTGTTCGAGCTCATGGTACCGCACGGCTCCATCGCGGTGGATGGAGTGAGTCTCACCGTGAACGAGCTCCCCGAAGCGGGCGTGGTGCAGCTCTCGCTCATCGAGTACACGCTCGCCCATACCACGCTCGGTGAGCTTCGCGCGGGGTCGCGCGTGCACGTCGAAGCAGATGTGATCGGGAAATACGTACGCCATCTCCTCGCGCCGTACATGGCACAGGTGTAGAAGACCAGAATGCCCTTTGGAACCGTAGAACAGGCGATAGCCGATATAGCCGCCGGCCGGATGATCATCGTGGCCGACGATGAAGACCGCGAGAACGAGGGAGACCTCATCTGTGCTGCCTCGCTCGTGACGCCCGACATCGTGAACTTCATGACGAAGCGCGCGAGCGGATTGCTCTGTCTCGCGCTGACGGGTGAGCGTTGCGACCAGCTGGGTCTCGTGCAGCTCACCGAGAACAACATCGATGCCTACCGCACCGCGTACACACCGAGCATAGATGCGGCGCCGCGCTTTGGCATCACCACGGGGATAAGCGCGCAGGACCGGGCCAAGACGATCCACGTGGCGGTGGATCCGGCCACGGTGCCCTCCGATCTCCGCCACGGCGGACACGTGCAGCCGCTGCGCGCCCGTTCGGGCGGAGTGCTCGAGCGTGTGGGACATACCGAGGCGGCAATAGATGTGGCTCGCCTCGCCGGACTCTATCCGGCCGGCGTGATCTGCGAGATCCTGCGTGATTCGGACGGACAGCCCGCCCGGCGGCCGGAGCTCGAGGAGTTCGCGGCGCGGCACGGCCTCACCTTCATCACCGTGGCGCAGTTGGTGGCGCACCGTCTTCAGAACGAGCGCCTCGTGCACCGCGTGGCCGAAGCCCGGCTTCCCAGCGAGTGGGGCGATTGGCGCGTGATCGGCTACCGCAACGACGTGGACCAGCACGAGCACGTGGCGCTGGTGCTGGGCGACGTGCGCGACGGCGAAGATGTGCTCGTGCGCATGCACTCGAAGTGCCTCACCGGCGACGTCTTCGGCTCGCTGCGCTGCGACTGCGGCTGGCAGCTTCACACCGCGATGAAGATGATCGCCGACGAGGGTCGTGGCGTGGTGGTCTACCTCGATCAGGAGGGGCGGGGAATAGGGCTGCTCAACAAGCTCAAGGCGTACGAGCTTCAGGATGCCGGCGCGGATACGGTGGAGGCGAACGAGCGACTCGGGTTCAAGCCGGACCTCCGCAACTACGGTATCGGCGCGCAGATCCTGCTCGACCTCGGTCTGAAGTCCATCCGGCCGATGACCAACAACCCGCGCAAGCTCGTGGGACTCGAGGGCTACGGGCTGCGCGTGGCCGAGCGCGTACCCATCGAAGCGCCCGAGACGAGCGAGAATCGCGGATACCTCGAGACCAAGCACACCAAGCTCGGTCACCTCTTCGCGCACTGATGGCCGAGTTCTCGGGTACGCCCTCGGGCGCCGGACGGCGGATAGCCGTGGTGGTGAGCCGCTTCAACGAATCGATCACGCAGAGGCTCGTGGACGGCGCGGTAGACGCGCTCACGCGCCACGACACCCCCTTTGATGACATAGACATCGTGTGGGTACCGGGCGCGTGGGAGTTGCCGGCGGCCGCACGACTGCTACTCTCGTCCGAGCGCTACAACGCGATCGTGGCGCTGGGTGCCGTCATCCGCGGCGACACCCCACACTTCGACTACGTCGCCGGCGAGGCGTCGCGCGGACTTTCTCAGGCGAGTGCCGACTTCGACACGCCGGTTGGCTTCGGTCTCCTCACCTGCGACACCATGGAGCAGGCGGAGGCACGCTCGGGCGGATCGCACGGGAACAAGGGGTGGGACGCGGCCCTGGCCGCGCTCGAGATGGCCGATCTCTTCGATCGGCTGGGAGTTTCGGATGAGGATTGAGACCCGCGCCCGCGCCCGCGCGTTGCAGGCGCTCTATGCGTGGGAGATGCGCAGCGCGGGCAGAACCGCGCGGGCGCCCGTTACTCCCGCTCGCCCCGGCGCGCCGCGGCTGGCGCTCGGCGTCGATGCGGATCCGCGCGAGCTCACTCGCGTGGCCGACCAGGTGTGGGATGACATGCAGGTTCCCTCCGAGCAGCGCCGCTTCGCCAGCGCGCTCGTGAGCAGTATCGCGAAGGAGAGCGACGACATCGATGCGGCGCTCGCGGATGTCACCACGAACTGGCGCCTCGAGCGTCTGGGCTCGATAGAGCGCTCGGTGCTGCGCCTCGGCGCCGCGGAGCTGCGCCGCGGAGAGACGCCTCCGAAGGTGGCCATCCAGGAGAGCGTGCGCCTGGCGGACCTGTACGGCAGCGCGCAGAGCGGTCGATTCGTGAACGGCGTGCTCGACGCCCTCGCCAGGAGGATGGGCAGGCTCTAGTGCGCATCCTGTTGGTGAACTGGCAGGACCGCGAGAACCCCCAGGCCGGCGGGGCGGAGATCCACCTGCACGAGATCTTCGGCCGACTGACCGCGCGCGGTCACGAGATTTCGCTCCTCTGCGGCGGCTGGCCGGGGTGCGAGCCGCGCGTATCTCTCGATGGTATCGACGTGCATCGCGTGGGAACTCGCTACACCTTCCCCTTCCACGCTCGCCGCTACTATCGGGAGCAGCTCCTCCGCGAGCGGCACGATGTGCTGGTGGAGGACATCAACAAGGTCCCACTCTACACGCCGCGCTGGGGTGCGCGACGAGTGATGGCGCTGGTGCCGCACCTCTTCGGCACCACGGTTTTCCAGGAAGTGAGCGCCCCGATGGCCGCGCTGGTGTGGGCCATGGAGCGACCGCTGGGGCGAGCGTATCGCGGCGTGCCCTTCGAGGCGATAAGCGAGAGCACGGCCGACGACCTGGCCAAGCGCGGGATCCCGCGCGAGAGCATCCGCGTGATCTACCCCGGTATAGATTCCGGGTGGTACACGCCGGAGCCGTCGCTGCGCTCCACCGCGCCGCTCTTCGCGTATCTGGGACGGCTCAAGCGCTACAAGCGGGTGGATCTCATAGTGCGCGCCTTCGCGGAGATGGCGCATCCCACCGCGCGGCTCGCGATAGCGGGAACGGGCGACTACCGGCCGGAGCTCGAGAAGCTCGCTGCGTCGCTTGACCTCGGCGAGCGCGTGCGGTTTCTTGGCTTCATCGATGACAGCGCCAAACGCTCGCTCCTCAGGGAAGCGTGGGCGCTCGCCTTCACTTCACCCAAGGAAGGGTGGGGTATCACGAACTTCGAAGCGGCGGCCTGTGCCACGCCGGTCATCGCATCAGATTCGCCTGGCCTCAGGGAATCGGTGCGCGATAAGGAAACGGGTTTCCTGGTGCCGCACGGTGATGTGCCGGCGCTCGCCCGGGCCATGGCCACGATAGCCAATACGCCGAAGCTGGTGACGCAGCTCGGCGCCACGGCGCGCCGCTTCGCCGAAGGCTTCTCCTGGGAGGCGGCGGCAGCGCAGACCGAAGAGCACCTCGAGACCGTGGCCGGATCCGAGGGCGCGCGGGAGAAACACACTCTGGAGCTCGGGCGATGAAGGTGCCGTTCACCGTATCGCGCATGCTCGACCTCATGCGCGACACACTGCAGCTCGACGTCGTCACGACTGGCGAGGCGGGGCTCGAGCGTGTGATCACCACGAACGAGGTATCGAGTCCCGGACTCGTGCTCGCCGGTTTCGTGGAGCGCTTCCCGGCCAGGCGGATGCAGGTCTTCGGCGAGACGGAGATGACCTATCTCTCATCGCTGTCCGACGAACAGCGGGACCACGTCCTCGATCTGTTCTTCTCGTTCGATGTCCCGTGCGCCGTCGTGACCAAGGGAATCCGCGTTCCCGCGGCGATGATCGAGATTGCCGATCGCCACGGGATCTGCGTTCTCAGCTCGCCGCTCAAGACCACGGAGTTCTATCGCCGCGTGAAGCCGGCGCTCGACCAGGAGTTCGCGCCCACTACGACTCTCCACGGCTCGCTCGCCGACGTGTACGGTGTGGGGCTTCTCTTCGTGGGAAAGAGTGGAATCGGCAAGTCGGAATGCGTGCTCGATCTCGTGGAGCGGGGGCACCGCCTGGTAGCAGATGATCTCGTCATCGCGACCCGTCGCGGCAACGACGTGATAATTGGCCGAGGCCACGAGCTCCAACGCCACCACATGGAGATTCGTGGCGTGGGGCTCATAGACATCCCGTCCATCTTCGGGGTTCGCTCCGTGCGGCAGCAGAAGCGCATCGAGGTCGTCGTGCATCTCGAGCACTGGGAGCACGCAGATGCGGCGGACCGCACCGGGCTCGACAGCGCTACCACCAAGATCCTGGACGTGGAGATCACTCGAGTGACGATCCCGCTCAATCCCGGAAAGAACATCACGGTGGTGGCCGAAGTCATCGCCATGAATCACCTCCTGCGCTTCAGCGGGATAGATCCCGCCGAGGCGTTCAACCAGCGCCTGATAGGACGCATGCGCGCGGCCGCGGATGTGCGCCAGTATCTCGCAGAGGACGATGAGTGATACTCCGATCGCTATAGTTCTCGGACATGGCCGCGTGGCGGAGGGCCTCGTGTCCGCCGTCGAGCGGATAACCGGGATCACCGACCGCTTCATAGCTCTCTCCAACGAAGGGCTGGGTACGGCCGAGATACAGGAGTTGTTGCGGGCGCGGCTGGAAGAGTCCGGAGCCAGGGTCGTATTCACCGATCTTCCGGCGGGGAGCTGCAACTTCGCGGCGTGCAGGTTGCTGCGTGTGCGCCCCGACATCGTGGTGGTGACCGGGGTGAATCTGCCCGCGCTTCTTCACTTCGCCACGTCCGGCGTGCCGCCGGTGGAGGACGGAGGTGATTCGGGCGCGTTCAGAGTGGCGGAGGAGGCCGCCGAGCGTGGCGCCGCTTCGATGCGCTTCCTGCGAGGTAAGCCTGAGTGACGATCGAACTCTATCGCATCGATGACCGTTTGATTCACGGGCAGGTGGTGGTCGGGTGGGGGCAGCCGTTGAACGTTGGCTTCATAGTGCTCGTGGACGATGAGGTGGCGGCGAGCGACTGGGAGAAGGAGCTCTACCGCATGGGCGTACCGCCCGGTGTGGATCTCTACTTCGCGTCGGTAAAGGAGGCGGCGGAAGGGATGCAGACGTGGCGCAGCGACCAGCGGCCGGGAATCCTGCTCACCGGCAACATCGAGACGATGCGGCGCCTCGCGGCGGAGGCGTCGGGGATCGGCGCAGTGAACGTGGGCGGCATCCACCACCGCTCCGGCCGCGCGGAGAAGCTACGCTACGTGTTCCTCACGCCCGACGAAGAGCGCGGCCTTCGCGCCCTGCAGGAAGAAGGCATCGTGGTCACCGCGCAGGATGTACCGTCGGCGCGTCCGATGCCATTGCGCGAGCTGCTCGATGGTGGAGCGCAGAAGTGATGGGTGCCGAGCTCCTGTCCCTACTCCCAGTGGCCATCGTGGGGGCAGTGCTGGGGCTCGACGTAGTGAGCTTCCCTCAGGCGATGATCTCGCGTCCCATCGTGGCGGCCACGCTGGGCGGCGCCCTGGCCGGCGACATCACCTCGGGACTCGTGGCCGGTGCCGTGCTCGAGATGATCGCCCTCGAGATGCTTCCGGTCGGTGCTTCACGCTACCCGGAATGGGGAACGGCTTCGGTGGTAGGCGGCGCGATGGCGGCCGCGCTCTACACGCTCCCTGGTGCCGCGGTGGTGGCGATCTTCGCGTCGATCGCCACGGCGTGGGCTGGTGGTTGGAGCATGTACGGGTTGCGGCGGCTCAACGGCGTATGGGTGCGTCGCGAGCGCGAGGGCCTCGAGGCGGGGCGCCCCGGAAGCGTGACTGGCCTGCAGCTTCGCGGGCTGACGGCCGACCTGGTACGAGGCTTCTTCCTCACTTTCATCGCGCTGCTGATCTGGATCCCCATCGCGGCCTGGGTGCTCTCACACTGGACGCTCGGCCGCACGCCGTCGCACGTCGTGCTGGCCGCGGTGGCAGCGGCGGTGGCGGGGAGCGCCGCGTGGCGCATCTCGCAGGGAGTGAGCGCGGCGCGCTGGTGCTTTCTTGGCGGGCTCGTTGCCGGTATCGCGATGATCGTGGTGCGGAGATGAGCGCGAGCGCTACCGTTGCCGCAGAGACTCCGCGGCTCCCATGGCGAACGCGGCTCGCGATGTTCACGCGGTTGCTCGCGATCCAGGCGTCGTGGAATTACGAGCTGATGCTCGGCCCGGGGTTGGGGTTCTGCATCGAGCCGGCCCTGCGCCTTCTCCCCGGTGGGAAGGGAGGACCGGCGTACCGCGAGGCGCTGGCGCGTCAATCGAGGTACTTCAATGCGCAGCCGTACTTCGCGTCGGTGGCCGTGGGTGCGCTGGCCCGCGCCGAGCTGGATGGCTACCCGCCGGAGCAGATCGAGCGCTTCCGCACGGCCATGTGCGGCCCGCTCGGCAGCCTCGGAGATCGGCTGGTGTGGGCGGGATGGCTCCCTTTCAGCGCGCTTCTGGCGCTGCTCGCTTTCGGTCTGCGGGCCGATGCGGTGTTGGTGATGGTAGTGTTTCTCGTGGTCTACAGCTTCGGACACCTGGGGATCAGGAGCTGGGGGCTCAGGGCCGGCTGGAATGGAGGGCTGCGCGTGGCTTCGTCGTTGGGTGGGCCAGTGCTCCGGCGGGGCCCGGCTGTGCTTTCGAGAGCGGTGATGGCGCTGGCTGGCGCGGCGCTCCCGCTCTCGGTGTGGCGTGTGCTTCAGGGACTCCCGGTACCGCCGGTGCCGGAGAGTGAGATGGTGCGCGCGGTGGGCGGCATCGCGATAGCATCGGCGCTGCTGATTGCCGCCATTCTCGGAGCGGTGCTCGTGCGTCTGCATTCGCGCGTCGAAGGCTGGCGCGTGGCGCTCGTGGTACTGGCGGTGCTAATCATCTACTCGGTCGCTCGATGATGACGGAAAAATCCGTGCGCATTGTGAACAGAAACGGTCTACACGCGAGGCCTGCGGCCGAGCTGGTAAAGGTCGCCTCCAAATTCCAGAGCGACATCACCATGGTGCGCGACGACCTGGAGGTGAACGGGAAGAGCATCATGGGAGTGATGATGCTCGCCGCCGAGTTCGGTGCGGAGCTGGTGATACGAGCTTCGGGCCCCGACGCCGACCAGGCGGTGAGTGCGCTCGCCGAACTGGTGGCGGCGAGGTTCGGGGAGGCCTGATGGAGCGGCGCCTCGCTGGAATCCCTGCTTCGCCCGGCATCGTCGTCGGCCCCGTGCACGTTCTCCTCTGGGAGGTGCCCGAGGTGCCGCAGCGCATCATAGACGACGATGCGATCGGCGCGGAGATCCAGCGCTTCCACGCCGCGCTGGAGCAGGCACGCGTGCGCCTTCGCACGGTGCGCGCGCGCGCGGCACGGCACGCGGGCGAGGAGGAGGCGCGCATCTTCGACGCTCAGCTCTTCATCCTCGAGGATGTCGAACTGATAGGGAGAGTGGAAGGACTCGTTCGCCAGAACCTCGCCGCGGAGTCCGCGTTCGAGATAACCATGCTCGAGTGGCGCCACCACTTCGCGCGCCACGCTTCGCCGATGATGCGCGAACGCGTGGGCGACATCACCGACGTGCAGATCCGCGTCCTCTCGCTGCTCCTTGATCTCCCCGATCACGATCCGCTCGACCTTCCCAAGGGCGCCGGAGTGATCCTGGTGACGCACGACCTCACGCCGAGTCTCACCGTCCAGGTTGATCGGGAAGCGGTGGCTGCCATAGCCACCGACGCCGGGACGCGCGTGTCGCACGTGGCGATACTGGCGCGCTCGCTCGGCCTTCCAGCTGTGGTCGGTCTCCGGAGCGCCACCGACCGCCTGCGGGGCGGCGAGATGGCCATCCTCGATGGCACCACGGGAATGCTCTGGATCAATCCCACCGAGGCGGAGATCGAGGATTTCCGCGAGCGCTCGCGCCGCGAGGTGGCGGTGGGCGAGGAGCTCGCGCGCGAGGCCGGCGCGGAGTCGGTCACCACTGATGGACAGCGCATCGTCCTCTACGCCAACGTGGACATCCCCGAGGATGCGGAGGCCGCGGCTCGCAGCGGCGCCGACGGCGTGGGGCTCATGCGTACCGAGTTCCTCGTGGTGGGTCGCACCACGATGCCCGACGAAGAGGAGCAGTACCGCGCGTACCGTCGCGTGCTCGAGTCCTTCGGCGAGCGTCCGGTGGTGATACGCACCTTCGACATCGGCGGTGACAAGCTTCCGGTAGGCGGCTACCCCACCGAGGCGAACCCCTTCCTGGGGTGGCGCGCCATCCGCATGTGCCTCGACGAGCCGGAGGTGTTCCGCCCGCAGTTGCGAGCGTTGATGCGCGCGGCCATGCACGGCGATCTCCGCATCATGCTTCCTCTCATCGTCACCGTGGATGAGGTGCGGCAGACGCGCGAGCTGATGGCCGAGGAAGCGAAGGATCTGGCGCAGCGCGCCGTCCCTCACAGGATCGACATCCCCCTGGGCGTGATGATCGAAACTCCCGCCGCTGCCGTCGCGGCGGACACCTTCGTGGGCGAAGCGGCCTTCTTCAGCATCGGGACGAACGATCTCACCCAGTATTCGCTCGCGGTGGATCGTGGCAACGCCAACATCGCGGACCGCTTCACCCCGCTGCACCCCGGAGTGCTTCGCCTCATCGCGGGCACCGTGGAGGTGGGCGACGCAAACGGTGTCGGTGTGACCGTGTGCGGCGAGATGGCCTCGGAGCCGCTCATGGCGTTCGCGCTCATAGGACTGGGAGTGCGGCAGCTCAGCGTCGCGCCGCGCGCCGTGCCGCTGGTGAAGCGCCTCGTTCGCGGGGTGGCCACGTCGGACGCTGCCGCCGCAGTGGAGGAGGCGCTGCGACTTAGAACCGCCGAAGAGGTGGCCGTAGTTCTCGAACATCGGCTGCGCGGAAGCTGCGGCGCCGATCCCTTCCCGTACGACGGGTTGCCGCCCCGATAGCAGTCCGGTAAGATGACCGGGAGAGGCCTCTCGCGGTGGGCGTCCGATTTCGGATGCGGGGTGGCTGATGCGGGGTGGCTGAGGATGTCCGCGACAGTGCGTATTATTCGTGATAAGGCACGCTCGCGTCTGGAAGGGAGCTGAACATGGTGGAAGTGAAGGTTGCACGTCTGGGCCTGGATAGCGCATCGAATACCTACGTGGTGATACTGCAGGAGAAGGACGGAGAGCGTCTTCTCCCGATCTGGATCGGGCAGCCCGAAGCGGAGTCGATCGTGATGGAGATGAACGACATCCATCCTCCACGGCCGCTGACTCACGATCTCTGCAAGCGGCTCATCACCGGTCTCGGTGGCTCGCTCCGGCGCGTGCAGATCACGAAGGTTCAGGACAACACCTACTTCGCCGAGCTGCACATCTATCGCGGCGAGGAAGTGCTGCACGTGGACGCTCGTCCTTCCGACAGCATTGCGCTGGCGCTTCGACTATCCGCGCCGATCTTCGCGCAGGAGTCGCTGCTGACGGCGCTCGCCGTTGAAGAGGGCGACGAAGGCGAGGCGGAGGAGCTCGACTTCTCGACCGAGGAAGAGCCGAACGGAATGAGCGGCGGGATGCCCGAGCAGCGCGACCTCAAGGCCGAGCAGCTCAAGGCGTACCTCGAGAAGATGCGGCCGGAGGACTTCGGCAAATTCAACCTGTGAATTTCCTGGCGAGCTCGATGCGCCCATTGAACCGCGGAGGGGCGGTCGCAGAACGCGGCCGCCTTTCCCTTGTGCTGATGTCCATTGCGCTCCTCTGTGCGGCGGTGATCCCCGCGCGTCGAGCGCAGGCGCAGGCGGCAGCTGGATCGGCCGGCGCGAGCCCAGGCGCAGGGAGCGCGGACACTACGCGCCGCTTCGTGAGCGGACGTGTGGTGCATCCATCGGGGAGCGGCGTCGCGGCCACTCCCGATGTGTGGGTCACGCTGCATCGCGTGGGTCCCGACAGCTCCGGGCCGATAGACTCCGCCCGCACGCGCTCCGATGGCGGCTATGCCTTCAGGTACCGACTGAGCGGGAGTCCGCAGGCGATCTACTTTCTCTCGGTCTCCTTCCGGGGCGTGGCGTACTTCTCGGCTCCGCTGCGCGAGCAGCGCGTGACCGGCGAGGATGGCGAGATAACCGTCTTCGATACCACTTCCGCGCCTATCCCGCTGCACGTGCAGGGCCGGCACCTCGTGGTGTCGTCGCCGAACGCGGATGGAATGCGAGAGATCGTGGAGGTGTACGAGATCTCGAACGACACCAATGTCACGCGCGTCTCTCCCGACGATGCGCATCCAACGTGGAGCGCGATCATCCCCTCGGCGGCGGAGGATTTCCAGCTTGCTCAGGCCGACATCTCGCCCAGCTCGATAAGAGCCGATTCGGGGCGGGTCTCCAGCGTGGCGCCCTTTGCGCCGGGTCTCAAGCAGATCTCCTTCGCCTATTTCCTTCCGGAGTCCGCGTTCCCGCTGGAGATACCGCTCACCGACAGCGTTCCGGTGCTGGAGGTTCTGCTCGAGGAGCCTGGTGCGAGGGCCACCGGTGCGCGGCTGTCGCAGGTGGCCGCGGTGTCGCTCGAAGGTCGCAACTTCAATCGCTTTCTCGCGCAGGACGCGCCGCGGAATGCGGTCCTCACCATCACCGCACCGGCACCCGGAACGCCCCCTCTGAGCGAGCGCTTTCAGGTAGTTCTCGTAGCGGTGATCGCGCTGGTCATGTTCGGCGCTCTCGCTGTCACCTTTTCGCGCAGGCGCGCGGCTGCTGGGACGCCGGGTGGCAGCGTTGCGGTGGCCGCTGCGCCGCCGCCGGTACCGGCCGAGGGTGAGGAGGCGGCGCGCATCGCGCGCGAGATAGCCGAGCTGGACGCGGCGCACGAGCGGAACGGGAAGGGCGGCGCGGAGGCCGACGAAGCGTACCGTGCGCGGCGCGCCGAGCTGAAGCAGGCTCTCGCGGCGGCGCTTGACGCGCACAGGAGCGACGGGTAGGTTCACCCGCGAAAGCAGAATCGAACTTGCGGATGCGGGTCACGGAAGCCGGTGCAATTCCGGCGCGGTCCCGCCACTGTAACGGGGATTCCAAGCACGTTCGGCTCGAGATGCCACTGACGAACCGTCGGGAAGGCGAGCCGCGCGCCCCGAAGCCAGGAGACGCCTCGCGTCCGCGCCACTTCAGCAGACCCTCGATGGAAGGGCTGGTGGCGTAGAGCGCTTGCGCTTGCACCGCGCTCCATCGCACACGGGCATCTTCCGAGGGGAAGGTGCCCTTCGTGTTTTTGCGCGTGCTGTTTGCGGTAGTGGCGTTCGTGCTGCTCGGCTGCTCCGAGCGGGGAAGCACGCCGCGCGCGGCCGCGGGAGGAGTGGACGATTTCGGAGTTCCCGTGGAGGCGGGGAGGCCGGACGATCCCGCGCGAATAGTCTCGCTCAATCCCACTTCCACCGACCTGCTCTTCGCCATCGGCGCGGGACCGCGAGTGGTGGGTCGCACCGAGTGGGACATCTGGTCGGACTCCGTTCGCGCCGTTCCCGATCTCGGGGCGGGGCTGAGGCCCAACGTGGAAGCCGTGCTCGCGAGGCGGCCCGACCTCGTGGTTCTCTATGCGAGCGCGGACAACGCTGACGCGGCCCGGCAGTTGCGCGCCGCGGGCGTGCGCGTGGTGTCGCTCAAGGTGGATCAACTGGCGGACTTCCGCCGCGCCACCCTCCTTCTTGGTGAGGCGACGGGCGAGCGCAATCGCGCGCAGCTGGTCGTGGACAGCGTCACCTCCACTCTCGACAGCGTGCGCGCGGTGACGCGCGATCTCCCGCATCCGAGCGTCTTCTGGCACATCTGGGACGCGCCGATCATCACGATAGGAAGGGGAAGCTACATGAACGACCTCGTGGCGATCGCGGGAGGTCGCAACGTGTACGCCGATGTGGCGGCGGCGTCGCCCACGGTTTCGATAGAGGACGTGATTCATCGCGATCCCGATGTCGTAATCGCGGGCCCCGTGGGTGCGGCGCGGATGCGTGCATCTGCCATATGGCGTTCTGTAAACGCCGTCCGGCGCGGACACATCGCTGTGGTGGACACCATGCTCGTCGGCCGTCCCGGCGCCCGGCTAGGCGAGGCGGCGGTTTCCATCGCGCGACTGCTGCATCCCGGCGTGCAGGGGCTTCCATGACGCGGACTGCCTTCTGGGGTGTTGCGATCGCGGTGCTCTGCGTGCTGCTCGTCATGGCGGTGGCGCTCGGCACTGTCCAGCTGCAGCCGGGAGCGGTGGCCGCGGCCGTGCTGGGGAGGGGCGACGCCGAGACGCTCGCCATCGTGCGCACGCTGCGACTCCCGCGCGCGGTGCTCGCGCTTCTCGTGGGCGCGGCGCTCGGAATTTCCGGCGCGGCGCTTCAGGGCTCGCTCAGGAATCCGCTGGCGGAGCCGTACCTGCTCGGTGTCTCGGGCGGTGCGGCAGTTGGCGCGGTCACCGCCGTGGCGCTCGGGGTGACCGCCATTGGCGCGCTTCCACTCTTCGCATTCGCGGGCGCGGCCGTGGCCGTACTCACCGCGCTCGCCGTCTCACGTGCGCTCGGCGGTGGCCGCGCGGATCCGCGCGTGCTCCTCATGGCGGGCGTCATCATCGGCGCCTTCGCCAACGCCGCGATCATGATTCTCCTCGCCGGTGCGCCGCCCAACACGGTACGCGGCGCGCTCTGGTGGATGATGGGGTCGCTCTCGGGCGCGGGATGGGCGCAGGTGCGCTGGCTCGCGCTGTACTCGCTGCTCGCCGGCGGCGCCCTCCTCTGGCGCGCCCGGGAGATCGACATCCTCGCGCTGGGCGAGGAGCCGGCCGCGGGGCTCGGCATCGATGCACGGCGCGCGGGCCAGCGCATCTATCTCGTAGCCTCCTTTCTCGCGGCCGCCACGGTAGCGGCGGCCGGCCTGGTAGGGTTCGTGGGGCTCGTGGTGCCGCACATCGTGCGCGCCGCCGGGATCCGCAGACACCGCGCGCTGCTCGCGGGCTCGGCTCTCGCCGGCGCCGCGCTCGTCATCCTGGCCGACATAATCGCGCGCGTGGCGCACCCGCCGATCGAGCTTCCACTCGGTGCGGTCACCGCGCTCGTCGGCGTCCCATTCTTCCTCGTGCAGTTGCGGCGGCTCGTATGATCCGCTTCGAGGAGATCGTGGTGCGCTACCCGCGCTCGGAGCGACCCGCACTCGACGGTGTCACGCTCGAGGCGAAGCGCGGCGCGATCACAGCGGTCGTGGGCCCCAACGGGAGCGGGAAGAGTACCCTCGTGCGCGCGCTCCTGGGACTCGTACCGCTGGCTGGCGGAGCGATCACTTCGGACGGGGTGCCGCTTCGCGACATCGACCGCCGCGAGCTGGCTCGCCGGGTGTCGGTGGTAACGCAGAGCGAATCCGTCACCTTCGCTCTCCCTGCGCGCGAGTACGTGGCGCTGGGTCGCTACCCGCACGAGGGAACGTGGAGCGCGGAGGGAGTTGACGACGCCGCGGCGATAGACCGCGCCATGCGGCTCGCGGGCGTGTCCGCCATGACGGCGCGCGGGACGAACGAGCTCTCGGGTGGCGAATGGCAGCGGGTACGGATAGCACGCGCTCTCGCGCAGGGCGGGGAAGCGCTCGTGCTCGATGAGCCATCGACCTTCCTGGACGTAGGGCACGAGATGGCGATGTTCGAGCTCTTTGCACGGCTCGCGCACGATGGCATGGCCGTACTTCTCGTGAGCCACCAGTTGAACCTGGTCGCCCGCTTCGCCGACTCGATCGTGCTGCTCGACCGCGGCCGCGTGGCTGCCGCGGGCTCGCCTTCGGACGTGATGCGCGCATCCGTGCTCGAGAGCGTGTACCAGTGGCCGCTCGTGATAACGCGCGACCCGGCTGTGGGCGCTCCGGCGCTCCTTCCGCTGCGCAGACCTCAGCTATGAACAACTCCAAACAGGGACTAGCAGGCACGATGATGTTTAATCGTAGCAGCCTCATTTCGTCGCGCGGTCTGCACGGTACGCGTGCCGCGAGCGTCTTTCACGCGGCACTCGCCACGGGGCTGGTGCTGGCAGTGGCGACGACTTACACGATCCTCCCTGCGCCACTCGCGGCGCAGGAGAGCGGACGCGACACGACTACCGCGCGCGTGCCGCGAAGCAGGCACGATTCGGCTTCGGTGCTCGCTCCGGTGGTGGTCACCGCGACTCGTCTGCACGTGGTGGAAAACGCTCCCACGATCACGGCAACGGTCCTGACCGGTGCGGAGCTGCGCGAGAAGCAGATCACGACCCTGCAGGATGCTCTGCAGCTCGTGCCGGGCGTGGTCACGGCGCGCAGCGGGTCGTATGGCGGGCAGACTTCGCTCTTCATGCGCGGCGGCCAGAGCGATTACGTGCAGGTGCTCGTGGATGGCGCGCCGGTGAACGATCCCGGCGGCTTCCTCGACATCGCCAACATCGGGGTGAACAACGTGGAGCGCATCGAGGTCGTGCGCGGCCCGGCCAGCGTACTCTACGGAGCGAACGCCGTGACGGGCGTGGTTCAGATCTTCACGCGCGCTGGTCGAGGGCCCGCACAGCTCACGCTCGGGTTGAGCGGCGGAAGCTACGGCGCTCGCGACGGAGATGTCGCCGTGCACGGCGGAAGCGAGCGCGTGAGCGGATCGCTCGCATTCGCGCACCACGCCTCCAGCGGCATCTACGACTTCAACAACGAAAGCCGCGAGGACGACTACAGCGGCGCGCTGCGCCTGGTGCCCGACGAGCGCTCCAGCATCCAGCTTTCGCTGAGGAGGGTGAACGCGCGCTCGCACATCCCCACCAACGGCTTCGGCGTTCCCGATGACAGCAGCCAGTTCCACGATGTCACCCGGTCGCTTGGCTCGCTCGACGCCGGGCGCTTCCTCACCAGGCGCCTGGAGGCGCGCGTCCTCCTCACCGCTACCGACGCGCATACGCGCTCCGCGGATCTTCCAGACACGCCGAACGAGCAGTGCGACTTCTGCTACGACGCGAGCACCGGTACCTATCGCGCCGGCGCCGACGCGCGTCTGGCGTTCTACGCGTCGCCCTCGCTCGCCATCACGGGCGGCTCGTTGTACGAGCGGCAGCGCCAGCACACTTCGGGCTCCGACGCGCGTGGGCGTGTACTCACCGCGTTCTACGCCCAGGGAGCGGGGAACATCGGCCAGCGCGCCTCGTACGGCGCGGGGCTCCGCCTGGATCACAACACGGCATTCGGAACCTTCGCCACCTATCGCCTCTCGGCCGGATACCGCGTGGGCGCCGCGACCCGCGTCCACGCTTCGCTGGGCACCGCATTCAAGGAGCCGACGGTGGACCAGACTTCTTCCACGTCGCCGTTCGTGCGCGGCAACCCGGCTCTCCGGCCGGAGCGCACGCGCAGTTGGGAGCTCGGCGTTTCACAGTCACTCCTCGACGGATCGCTGGTGCTCTCGGCTACCTACTTCAACCAGCGCTTCCAGGATGTGATTCAGTATGACCCGATGCCGCCCGCGGAGGATGCACCCAATTACGTGAACGTCGGTGCCGCGCGCGCCAACGGCGCCGAGCTCGAGGCACGCGCCGCCTTTGCGCGCATATGGGACGTGACGGCGAGCTACACGCGGCTCGCCACGCGCGTGACCGATGCCGGCGTCGATGCGGGGTCGGGCGCCACCTACGTGCAGGGCGAGCGTTTGCTGCGCCGGCCGAGCGATCTCGCCAACCTCTCCATCGGCGTTCGGCCGTCGCCACGCGCTACGCTGCACCTCGACGCGGGCTACGTGGGGAATCGAGTGGACATCGACTTCGCTCGCTTCGAGCGCGTGGAGGCGAAGGCGTACACGACGGTCGACCTCTCGGGCGAGCTCGCACTCGTGACGGCGCGCAACGGGGCCGACCCGTTGGCTCTCACGTTACGAGTGGAGAATCTCTTTGACACAGGCTACCAGCAGATCTACGGCTTCCGCAGTCCAGGCCGCGCGGTGCACGTGGGGGTGAGGACACGGCTTGGCCTCTGAACACCGCCGCTCCCCTCTGCGGCTATCTTTACCGGCATGCTCATCACCACTCCCGCAATCGTGCTGCATGCCTTCGACTACTCCGAAACTTCCCGGATAGTGCGGCTGGCGACGCGCGAGGCGGGTGTGCAGTCGGCGCTCGCTCGCGGGGCGAAGCGATCGCGCAGCCGCTTCGGCAGCGCCTTCGGGCTCTTCGCCGAAGGTATCGCGCAGCTCCACGTGAAGGAGGGAAGGGAGCTTCAGACGCTCGGCGCCTTCGACGTGACGAGGGTGCGCCCGGAGCTTGGCACCGACCTGGGTCGCTTCACGGGCGCGTCGGCGGTAGCCGAGTTGGTACTTCGCTTCGGCGCGGAAAACGAGGCGAGCGAGTCGCTCTTCGATGCACTGGTGGCGGCGCTCGATGGAATTGCCTCGGCCGAGCCAGCGTTCGCCACCGAGGCCGCCCTGGGAGGCGCCTGGCACCTCGTTGCGCAACTCGGCTTCGCCCCGTCGGTGACGTCGTGCGGTGCCTGCCACACGCGAGTGCCAGCGGAAGCCGACCTGCCCTTCAGTCTCGCTGCGGGCGGCGTGCTTTGCGCCGCATGCGCTGCTGGCTACACGGGCGATCGCGTGCTTCCCTCGGGAGCACGCGCGTGCATCGAGATGTGGAGCAATGCGGGTCGAGTGGGAGCGCTCGCCGAGCGCGACGCGCGCGCCCATCAGCGTCTGCTGCGGCAGTTCCTTCAACAGCACGTCTCCGATGGTCGCACGCTCCGCGCGTTCGATGCGTGGGAGAAGGGCGGCTGGGCGACGCCATGATCCTCGGTACCGCGGGACACGTCGACCATGGCAAGACCGCGCTCGTGCGCGCGCTCACCGGCGTGGACACCGACCGCTGGGCCGAGGAGAAGCGACGCGGGATCACGATAGACCTCGGCTTCGCCTCGCTCCCCATGCGCGATGGGAGCGTGCTCGGCGTGGTGGACGTTCCGGGGCACGAAGCCTTCGTCCGCAACATGCTCGCTGGCGCGACCGGGGTGGATCTGGCGCTGCTCGTCGTGGCCGCCGATGAGGGAGTGATGCCGCAGACCCGCGAGCACCTCGCGATACTACGCATCCTCGGCACGCGCGGCGGCGTCGTCGCGCTGACCAAGTGCGATCTGGTGGACGAGGAGTGGCTCGAGCTCGTGCGCGATGACGTCCGTGCCGCGGTCGAGGCGACGCCGCTCGCTGGCGCGGCGCTGTGCGACACGTCCGTCGTGGATGGACGTGGACTCGACGACCTGCGCGAAGCGATCCAGTCGGCAGCGGCATCCATCCCGTCGCGCACAGCGGATGATCTCTTCCGGCTCCCGGTGGATCGCGCCTTCTCGGTGCGCGGGACCGGCACGGTCGTCACCGGGACCGTGTGGAGCGGCTCGGTTGCACGCGACACCGCGGTCCGCATTCTTCCCGGCGAGCTCACGGCGCGCGTTCGCGGCATCGAGTCGCATGGTGCCGCGCGTGCGGAAGCGTCGCCGGGCACGCGCGCGGCAATCGCGCTGTCAGGAGTAGACGTGAGCGATCTGCATCGCGGCTCGGTGCTCGTGAGTGACCGCGCATGGAGTGCTTCGCACTCGATTCTCGCCGAGGTCGCACTACTCGCGGAGGCGCCGGGGGTGATCGGTCCGCGCACGAAGGTACGCTTCCACCTCGGCACGATGGAAACCGGAGCGCGCGTGGTCGCCTCTGGCGGCGCACTCGCCCCCGGCCAGCGGAGGCAGGCGAGGATCGTACTCGATGAGCCGGTAGTCGCGCGCGCCGGCGATCGTTTCGTGCTGCGCAGCGCGTCGCCGCTGATCACGATGGGCGGAGGAGTGGTGAACGATCCCCTCCCGCCGCACCGCCGCTCGCGTCCCTGGCTTCGCTCGGCCGTGTCGCCGGAAGAGCGCATTCCGCCGGTGGTCGGCTCGTCGCTCACGCGCGGAGTGGACGTCGCCTCGCTTCCGGTTCGCACCGGTGCGATGCCGACCGAGCTTCCTGCGCTCCTTGCCGCGGCCAGCGGCATCCGCCGTGTGGGCGAACGTATCTACGCCGAGGACGTGCTGCGCTCGCTGGCGGAGCTGGCGACGGCGGCGGTGGACGAATTCCATGCGCGCTTCCCTCTGGAGCCGGGCGCGTCGCTGCAATCCGTGCGGGCGCGGCTGGGGGTGGAGGCGCAGGTCGCCGAGGGAGTGCTGAACGAGCTGGCGCGGGCCGGTCTCGTCGAGCTGCGCGGTGCGGTTGTGATGCGCGCCGGGTGGTCGCCAGCGATTTCACCGGAGGCGGAGGCAGCGCGCGTGAAGCTTCTGGATACACTGGAGGCGGCTGGCGCCGAGCCGCCCTCGGTGGCCGAGCTGGAGGAGCGGTGCGGGCCGGATACAGCGGCGCTTCTCCGCCTCCTCGAGCGCGATGGCCAGGTGGTGCAGGTGGAGTCGGAGCGCTACTACGCCGCTCCGGCACTCGGTGCTCTGGTGGAGACGCTGCGGGCGAAGACGGTTCCAGAGCGGGCGTACACGCCCGCCGAACTGCGCGACCTGCTTGGACTTTCGCGTAAGTTTCTCATCCCGCTTCTGGAGTACTGCGACAGGAGCGGGATCACCGATCGGCGCGGCGGAGAGCGCTTCGTGGCATCGGTGCGTAACTAGGGAGCGGTCTGGAGGAGGGCGGGCGGAGCGGCGGCATGGTTAATGTCGGAACTGATTGCTTGACAGGAACGGCGCCCGCGCCGTATGTTCGCCGGCAGGTCGTACTTGTATACATTTTTGTAAAGGAGTTTACCTAGCACCATTTTGCGTCTGTCGAGGAAGGCACATGAAGCACCGTTGGGCGGCGCTGTTTACCGTGCTCGCCCTAGGCTCGCTCGTGCCGAGAGTCGCAATGGCGCAGGGCGAGCCAAACCCTCCGTCAGCGGCGGAGCGCAGCCCGGGGGTGCAGCTCGGACAGAACTACCCCAACCCCTTCAACCCGGCAACGACGATCCCCTTCACGATCGGG
>DASSOX010000266.1:0-4758 GCA_035700125.1 Gemmatimonadaceae bacterium | reverse complement strand
CGAAGTCACTCCTCCTCGACCCCTCGAACCCCGAGTGGAAGCGCCCCTCGCCTCCGGTGTGGTACGCACGCTTCGAGACGTCGAAGGGAAACTTCGTGGTGAAGTGCGAGCGTGCGCACGCGCCGAACGGGTCGGACCGGTTCTACAACCTGATCCGGCTCGGCTACTACGACGATGTGCGCTTTCACCGGGTGCTTCCGCACTACATCGTGCAGTGGGGCCTGAGCGGCGACCCGGCCGTGAACGAGGCCTGGCTCCACGCGCAGTTCGAGGACGACCCGAAGTACGGGAGCAACGTGCGCGGCACCTTCGCGTTCGCACGCGACACCGTGCCCGGCACGTCGAACACGCAGGTCTACGTGAACCTGCGCGACAACACGCGCAACGACAGCAACCCGTTCGCGGTGTTCGGGCGCGTGGTCAGCGGGATGGAAGTGCTGGACAGTCTCTACTCGGGCTACGGCGAACGATCCGGGAGCGGAGTGCGGCAGCATCGGCAGGGGAAGATCGTGTCCGGTGGCAACGCATATCTGGACAGCGAGTTTCCGCGCCTCGACCACCTGATCCGTGCGGAGATCATCGAGGCGCCTGCGGGTGGGTGATCGGCGGGGAATCACCTGAGACGCCCCGGTCTCCTGGTTGGAGGCGCGCGTCTCGCTCCCTCGACGGCGTGATCGGAGGAGCGCACCCGGACCACCACCGCGTCCATGCCGCGGTTCACCGCGAATTCATTCCGGTGGGAGAGTGGATTCACCCGCGCCAGGTAGTGTGCGCGCGGCGCCTCGGATGATCCGGCGGCGCTCGGAGCACGGCATGGATCGCGCTCCGCGACGTCACACGCGAACGGAGGTCCATCATGTCTCCCCGATGCTCGAACCGGCTGCACCTTCCACGATCCGGCGCGCTGATCTTCGCGGCGGTGCTGGCGCTCGCCGGCTGCGACGGACCGCTGCCGGCCGATAGTCAGGCTGCGACGCTCTCGTCTTCTTTCCAGGTTACCGGAACCTCGAGCTTCACGAGCGCGGCGCTCGGCGCGGGCATGCTCGATTCGCGTGTTCACCTGCAAACGCATCCGGAACGAGCGGTGAAGATCGTCACCGCCAAGGTGACCATTCCTCCCGACGGGGGGTTCGTGCCATGGCACACTCACCCGATGCCAGGTGTGCTTGTAGTGGTCACCGGCGGCGGAACGCTGACGCTGACCAGCGAGGACTGCACGAGCGACAAGTATCCCACGGGCGCCGCGTTCCAGCCGCCTCATAATCGCCACATCGCGCAGAACCTGACGTCGCAGCCGATAGAGCTCCTCGCGACGTTCATCATTCAGGCCGACAAGGATGGCGCATTCCAGAATCCCACCACGCTCGAGCCGGCAGAGGTGCAGGCGGAGCTCAACGCGAAATGCGGAATCTGATATAGCGAGCTGAGCAGTAGCGCACTCTCACCATGCCCGATCCGCATTTATTTCTGCGGATCGGGCATGGTGCGGACGTGCCCTGCATTCTGTATTTTCACCGCGGGGGATTACTGGCAACTCCCTGGCGGTGAACCGCGATTGAACGACAAGCCGAGATGGTACCTCAGGCTCCTGGGCACCCCATCGTTGGAGAGCGCGGATGGCGCGCGTCTCTCCGGCGGAGCCGCGCAGCGGCATCGACTCGGCCTGCTTGCCCTCCTCGTTCTGGCGCCGGACCAGCGGCTCACTCGCGACAAGGCCATCGCGTACCTCTGGCCCGAGAAGGACCCCGACCGGGCGCGTCAACTACTCAACGCCGGCATATACACCCTCCGCAAAGCACTCGGCGAATCCGCGCTCACATCCGTTGGCGACGACGTGTGCCTCGACACCCAGGTCGTTCGCTCGGATGTGATGGATTTCGCAGCGGCCATTCAGCGAGGGGATCATGCCGCCGCGTCAGCGCTCTACCGGGGTGAGCTCCTGGACGGCTTCTTCATCAGCGATGCCCCGGAGTTCGAGCGGTGGGCCGAGCGCGAACGTGCGCGTCTGATCGCCGGCTACGACAGTGCGCTGGAGGCGCTCGCCGAGGCAGCCGAGTCGTCGAACGACTTCCGCGGCGCCGCCGGATGGTGGAGGACGCGAGCCGCGCGCGATCCCTACGACTCCCGGGTAGCGCTCCGGCTCATGCAGGCGCTCGAAGCGAATGGCAATCCGGCAGCGGCGCTGCAACACGCGGCGCTGCACGAGCGACTCCTCCAGGCCGAACTCGGTGTGGGATCGGCGCCGGCGATCGCCGCGCTGGTGGAACGGCTGCGGGGCCAGCGCCGGAGCACGGAGGCGGCAGCACGGCCGGCAACAGGGGTGCCCGCTGAAACGGGGCGCGCTACTCACGCTGGCGCGACTGCAGCACGGGGGCCCTCCGCGACGGAGGGAACGAACGCGGTAGAGCGAGCGTCCGAGGCCGAGGGCATGCTCTCCGCAGAGCAATCGCTCGCGATGGAGGAGTCGTCCACCACGCATGGATCGGCTGCTCCCGTCGTCGTAGTCCACGCTCCGCCCGCGATGTTGGCGCGCCGAGCGAGGTGGCTCGGCACGGCCGTGATACTGGCGGTGGCGCTCGTAGGAGCCGCCTGGATCTTCTGGCCGGGCGCGGCGGCACCCGAGAGCTCGATCGTGGTGCTCCCATTCCTCGACCTGAGCGCGGACGCCAACCACGAGTACTTCTCCGACGGTCTCACCGAGGAGGTCATCACCCGACTCTCCGCGATACCTGATCTCAAGGTGATCTCCCGAACTTCCGCGATGCATTACAAGGGAAGCAGGCAGTCACTGCGCGAGATCGCGCGCGAGTTGAACGTGACCCACGTTCTCGAGGGAAGCGTGCGGTGGAGCGACAGCACGGTGCGCATCTCGGCCCAGCTCATCGATGCGCGCACCGACGCGCACGTCTGGGCCGACTCGTACGAGGACGAGCTGCAGGCCGCCTTTCGCGTGCAGGAGGATATCGCGCGCGATGTCGCGAGGACGCTGGAGCTCGAACTGGGAGATCAGGTACGGCGGCGAATCGGGCGGCGCGGAACGCGCGACGCCGAGGCGTACGAGTTCTATCGCCGGGGCAGGTTCTTCTGGGCGCTCCGCACTCCCGATGCGCACGAACAGGCGATCGCATACTTCGAGCGGGCGATCGAGCGCGACTCGAGTTACGCGGATGCGTACGCTGGTCTGGCGGATGCCTACCTCACCGCCTGGCAGCTCGCCACATCCACGAGAACCGAGGAGGAGGCATATTCGCGGTTCAGATGGGCGGCCGAGCGAGCTGTTTCGCTGGATGACGAATCGGCGGACGCGCACACCTCGTACGCGGTTGCGCTCTGGTGGAAGCAGGACTGGCCGGGCGCCGAGCGCGAACTTCGCCGCGCCATCGAGCTGAACCCAGGTCACGCGACCGCCAGAAGCTGGTATTCTCTGCTATTGCGCGGAATGGGTCGGCCAGCGGAAGCGCGCGACGAAGCTCGACGCGCCCACGAAGTGGATCCATTCGCCGTCGTCGTGAGCTCCATCCACGCCTGGAACTGCTACCTGGACCACGACGACGATTGTGCCATCGAGCGGCTGGGCCGCGTGACCCATATCGGGACGTACGCGGGCGCGTGGGAAGGGCTGGCCGTCTCGTATGGCCGAAAGGAGATGTTCGATTCGGCAATGTATGCGGTCCGTACGGCGATGCAGCTGGCGCCGGAGCGTCACGATTTCGTGGCGGACCTGGCCTTCGTACAGGCGCTCGCGGGCGACGAGCAGGCTGCGCGCGAGAGCCTCCGTCGCGCGGAGCTGCAGCCGCGCGAACCGTTCAACATCGCTCGCGCATACGTCGCGCTGGGAGAGTCAGACAGCGCCTTCGCCTGGCTGGAGCGCGCCAGCTGGAAGTGGCCGCACCGCGCCGTGCTGAGTGATCCGGCGCTGGATCCGATCAGAGCAGACCCTCGATTCGCACGCCTCAGCGAGCGCGTGGCGCGCGAGATGGGTCTGCGCTGAAGCGGGGAGCAACGGGGTCAGGCTCCTTTGTCCGCAGACAAAGGAGCCTGACCCCGTTGCCCCACAGCCGGCGCTACCCCGGCTGGCGCTCGCCCTCCAGCAGCGCCTCCAGCTTCTCGAACGAGCCCATCCACCCCTTGGTCATCCCGCTCTTCTCCCTGCTGAACTCCGCAGCCTCTTCGGGCGTGGCCGCGCCGTCGATCTCCCACGTCACGGTAACGAGCGTGCGGTCGGAGCTCTCCGCCGCCAGCGCGACGGTCGTGCGCATCCGCTCCGGCCACACCGGTGAGAGTGGATGGCGTGAGATGTTGCCCTTCTCGTCGGTGAACCACTGGGTGTAAACGAGAAGGTGCGGACGCTCGATGTCGAGATAGTGCAATCTACCGTGGAAGGTGATCTCGTCGCCGTCGGTCATAGACCAGAAAGTGGTGCCGCCCTTTCCGATCTCTCCATCGATGATGCGCATCGTGAAGCCCCTGGGCGGGAGCCACCGTGAGAGGTGCTCGGGATCGGCCCACATCTCGAAGACGGTCTCGATGGGCGCTTCGAAAGTGTGATTGATCACGAACACGTCTCTGTTCGAGGTCTCCATCTCGAGGTACTCCGCCAGCCTATCCCAGGTGGAATTCCCGCCGACCTCTCTGATGAACTTCTTCGTGTCGCGCGCCGCCTCCGGAGTCGAAAGAGTCATGCGCATGTCCATCCGTGTCGTGCCACCCAAGTCTACGAAGTCGACGGTCACGCGGAAGAGCGGGGGACGACCATCG
>DASSOX010000265.1:0-13425 GCA_035700125.1 Gemmatimonadaceae bacterium | reverse complement strand
GAAGCGCGCGTAGTACGCCCACTGCAGGAATCGCCGGAACCAGAGTTGTGGCCGGCCGACCGAGATGATGCCCTTGTAGACGAGCGCGCCGTGTTTCCGGCCGAGGGAGATGCCGTAGAAGAAGTCGCGGCGCAGGCGGTGCGGCGGGCCTTCAGTGGGTGTCCAGGCGGAGCCGAAGCGCCGCGCTAGATAGGCGCCCTGCCAGATCGCTTCGATCGCCCGCTCCATCGTGGGCCAGGGACGGCCTCCTTCGTCGATGACGCGCGCGCAGTCGCCGATCGCGTAGATGCCCTCGTGTCCAGGGACTGCGAGCCGCGGGGTGACGACCACATGACCATCCTCGGTGAGAGGGAGGCCGAGCGACGCGGTCATCGGATTCGGTCGGACGCCTGTGGCCCATACTACGACATCGAACGGTATGCCGATCCCGCCCTGAAGGATCACCTGCTCGGCGTTCACCGCGGAGACGCGGCTGGAAACCAGGATCTCGACACCGAGCGCGCGAAGGGCGCGGGCAGCACCGCGTGCAACACTGAGCGGGAAGGTGGGGAGGACGCGTACGCTCCCGCAGAGCAGCGTGGTAGCGAGACGTGCGCCATCCACGCGCGCCGCCGCCAACTCGGCGCTCCACTCCACGCCCGTGACCCCGGCGCCCACCACCACCACTCGCTGTACGCTGGCGCCGCCCACGCGCAGTACGTGGAGCCGGCGCCGGATCGCCTCCGCCGATTCGAGGAACTTGGCGGGAATGACGTTGGTCGCCTTCGCGAGCGTGTCCGGAACATCAGGGACGCTGCCGACTGCGAGCACCAGACGCTCGTACTCGAACTCTCTCCCATCAGCGAGAGCGACTATGTGCCGCGCTTCGTCCAGGCGCGTCACCGCTCCTCGAACCATCTCCGCTCCGATCGCTCCGCAGAACGCTGCGGCGTCGAAGCGCATTTCGGACGGCTGGCTCTCGCCACCAGCGACCTCGTGCACGAGCGGCACGTACTCCTGCGCGTCGCGCGGATCGACCACCGTCATCTCGCCGGGCGCGAATCGACCGTTGCGCCGCACGTACCGAAACAGGAACTCCAACCCCGCGAAGGAGCACCCAACCAGTACCGTCCTCGGCCGCGTCGCAGTCATCCCGGATTATAAGTGGTCGAGTCCGCGGTCGCCTGCAACCCATGATCCCCGCCTCTCACTTCCCCCCTATCTCCCTCCCGCACATCTTGCGCGCATGGGCGATGGAGGGAAGGGGACAGGTGTGGTCTACCTCGTGGGAGCGGGCCCGGGTGATCCGGGACTTCTCACGGTGCGCGCTCGCGAACTGCTCGCGAATTGCGACGCGGTGGTGTTCGATGCGCTCGTGAACCCGGCGATCCTCACCGGGAGCGCGATCCCCGACGCGGCTGAGCGACACTTCGTCGGGAAGCGTGGCGGCGAGCGATCGGCGCGACAGGAAGACATAGAAGCGCTCCTGGTTCGCCTGGCGCGCGAGGGCAAGCGCGTCGTGCGACTGAAGGGTGGCGACCCGTTCGTGTTCGGCCGCGGCAGCGAAGAGGCGCAGGCGCTCGCGGGCGCTGGCATCGCATTCGAGGCGGTGCCGGGGATCACGGCTGGCGTCGCGGCGCCCGCGTACGCTGGTATCCCGGTGACGCACCGCGCGGTCGCCACCTCCGTCACCTTCATCACCGGCCACGAAGATCCCACCAAGGGAGAAAGCGGCACCGACTGGTCCGCGCTCGCGCGCACGGGCGGGACGCTGGTGCTGTACATGGGCGTGCGGCGCCTTCCCGAGATCGTGAGCGCTCTCGCCGCTGGCGGGATGTCGCTCGATACTCCCGCGGCGATGGTGGAGTGGGGGACCTTCCCCAGACAGCGAACTCTGACCGCCACCCTTGGCACTCTCGCCGACGCAGCGCATCGGGAGAATATCTCCGCTCCCTCCATAACTGTCATCGGCGATGTAGTCGCCTTGCGCGATGAGATCCGCTGGTTCGACGAGCGCCCGTTGTTCCGCACGCGCGTCATCGTTACCCGCGCACGCGCTCAGGCTTCGCAGCTCGTCGAGCGTCTCGCGGCGCTCGGCGCGGAAGTGATCGAGGCGCCGGCCATTCGTATCGAACCGCTCGATCCCGCTCCTCTGCGCGCTGCGCTGGGAACCGTCGGCGACTACGAATGGGTGATTTTCACCAGCCGCAACGCAGTCGACATAACCTGGAACGAGCTGCGCGCGCTCGGCTTCGATGCGCGCGCGCTCGCCGGTACCAAGCTTGTGGCTGTGGGTCCGGCCACCGCCGCCGCGCTCGCGGAGCATGGCATCGTCGCCGACCTCATTCCGGAACGCTTCGTCGCGGAGGGCATCGTCGAGGCGATGCGCGGCCGTGGCGATGTGCGCGATGCTCGCTTACTGTATCCCAGGGCCGAGGGCGCACGCGATGTCATCACCGAGGAATTGCGCAAGCTCGGATCACTCGTGGACGACATCCCCATCTACCGCTCCGTACCAGATCCCGCTGGCGCGCACGCCGCGCGCGAGGCGCTCGAGAGTGGCTCGGTAGACGTGATCACCTTCACGTCCAGCTCCACCGTGCGCTACTTCGTGGAATCCGTGGGTGCCGATGCCGCGCGGCACGCGGCCGTCGTATCCATGGGACCAGTCACCACCGAGACCGCCCGAACGTCGGGCCTGAATGTGGCCGCGGAAGCGCGCGAGGCAACGATCGACGCGCTGGTGGAGGCCGTGCTCGAGGTCGTGCGGTAGCTCCGGCGGGCCACCACGCGCCCGATCGCCGGTTAACTTTTCCGCCGTGACCAACAAGAACCGCAGTGACTCGATCCGGGGGCCTGCCCGGTGACGCCCGCGCCCACGCGACGTGCCCGCGATGGCGTCTTCCGCATCGCCTCCCGCTCCTCCGAGCTGGCGCTCAGGCAGGCGCGGCTCGTGGAGTCCGCGCTTTCGGCGCGGGGCGTGAAGTGCGAGATCGTCCCCTTCAAGACGACGGGTGACAAGCGGCTCGATGAGCCGCTGAGCAGCATCGGCGGCAAGGGACTCTTCACGCGCGAGCTGGAGGAGGCCCTCGCGAAGGGGCGCGTGGACTGCTGCGTTCACTCGCTCAAGGATCTTCCAACGGAATCACCCGAGGGACTCGCTGTCACGGCGATCCTCGAGCGCGAGGATCCGCGCGATGTGCTGGTGGTCAACGACGGCATATTCGCCGAGTCGCTCGCCGACCTTCCGCGCGGGAGCCGGGTGGGGACCTCGAGCCTTCGTCGCCGCGCGATGCTGGCCAACGCCCGTCCCGATGTAGATGCGGTAGAGTTGCGCGGCAACGTCCCCACGCGCCTTCGCAAGGTGGACGATGGCCAGGTGCACGCCGCGATCCTTGCGGGCGCCGGACTCCTTCGCCTCGGCGTTCACCAGCGCATAGATGCGTGGCTCGAACCGCCCGATTGGCTCCCCGCTCCCGGCCAGGGAGCCATCGCGGTTCAGTCGCGCGCCGGCGATGCCGAGTCTACGGCGATTCTCGCGCCTCTCGATCATGCCCGAACCCGCGTGGCGGTCACCGCCGAGCGCGCCTTCCTCGCCGCGCTGGAAGGCGGTTGCCAGGTGCCGATCGGCGCGCTCGCTGCCGAAGTCTCCGGTTCGCTCGTTCTGCACGGCCTCATCGCCGAGCTCTCCGGCCGTCGCGTCCTGCGCGACAGCGTAGAAGTAGACTCGTCATACCCCGCCGCCGCCGGTGAGAAGCTGGCGTCAATGCTCCTGGCCAAGGGGGCGGGCGACATCCTCGCGGCTCTGCGCGAGAAGAAAACAGTTCCGATGCCGCAACCCGAATGATGCCCACCTTTCCGTCCTCGCGTCCTCGCCGCCTCCGTAGAACTTCATCGCTTCGCGCACTGGTGCGCGAGACGCGGCTTTCGCCGGAGCAGCTCGTGCTCCCCCTGTTCGTGCGAAGCGGCGAGGGCATGCGAAAACCGGTGGGCGCGATGCCAGGGGTGGCGCAGCTCTCGGTAGACGAGATGCTCCACGACGCCGAGGCGGCGGCGAAGGCGGGGGTGGGCGGTGTCCTGCTCTTCGGCATCCCTGATACCAAGGATGCCACGGGCTCGAGCGCGTGGGATGACAAGGGTCCCGTGCAGAACGCGGTGCGTGCGCTGAAGCGCGAGCTGCCGCAGCTCGTGGTGATCACCGATGTCTGCATGTGCGAGTACACCGACCACGGCCACTGCGGCATCCTGCGGAACGGCGACGTGGACAATGATGCGACGCTCGAGCTGCTGTCGAAGGAGGCATTGTCGCACGCCGCCGCGGGTGCCGACATGGTGGCGCCGAGCGACATGATGGACGGGCGTGTAGGCGCCATCCGACGCGCGCTCGATGACGCCGGTGAGTCCAACGTGGCGATTCTCTCCTACGCCGCGAAATACGCGTCGGTTTTCTACGGACCGTTCCGCGAAGCGGCGGAGTCAGCGCCGCGTGAGGGAGACAGGCGCGGCTACCAGATGGACCCCGCAAACGTCGACGAGGCGTTGCGCGAAGTTCGACTCGACATAGAAGAGGGCGCCGACGCCGTGATGGTAAAGCCGGCTGGGCCGTACCTCGACATCATCACGCGTGTCAAGGATGACACTGGCTATCCCGTCGCTGCCTATCAGGTGAGCGGCGAGTACGCTATGATTAGGGCGGCCGCCGAGCGCGGATGGCTCGATGGTGAGCGCGCGATGATGGAGTCGCTGCTCGGCATTCGCCGTGCGGGTGCAGACTTCATCATCACCTACTTCGCCACCGAGGCCGCCGAGCGGCTCGGTCGGGCACCCGTGCTCTGAAACGATAGAGGACAACGCGATGCAATACCGCACATTCCCCGGTACCGATCTCACGGTGAGCGACGTCGGTTTCGGTATGTGGACCATCTCCACTGGCTGGTGGGGCGAGAAGACCGACGAGCAGGCGATCGCCATGCTTCAGAAGGCGTACGACGAGTACGGCATCACCTTCTTCGATGCCGCCGATACGTACGGCAACGGCCGCTCCGAACACCAGTTGGCGCGCGCCTTCGGCGATCGCGGCTTGCGCGACAAGGTCGTGTACGCCACGAAGGTGGGCTACGACATCTACGACACCGCCGCGCAGGCATCGCGTCGCGGACAGCGCGAACTGCCGCAACGCTTCGATTCCGTCTACCTGCGCAGCGCGGTGGATCGCTGCCTCGAGCGGCTCGAGACCGACTACATCGATGTGCTCCAGATGCACAACGTGAAGATGGAGCACGTGCGCGATCCGGAGATCTGGCAGACGCTGCGCGACCTCGTGCGCGAAGGGAAGCTGCGTACCTGGGGCGCGGCCTTCGGCCCCGCCATAGGCTGGCTTTACGAGGCAGTGGAGCTGCTCGAGCGTGAGCGCGACATCAATACGATCCAGATGATCTGGAACATCATCGAACAGCACCCCGGCACCGCGATGCTCGAAGCTGCCCGCAAGTACGCCCCCAACTGCTGCTTCAACATCCGGGTCACGCACGCCTCGGGGATGCTCGAGGGGAAGTACACGAAAGACACCGTCTTCCCCGAGAACGATCATCGGCGCCACCGCCCGCGCTCCTGGCTCCTCAACGGTGTCCAGAAGATCGAGACGCTCGACTTCCTCACCGATCGGATGACGCTCGGCCAGGCCGCGCTCAAGTGGCTGCTCGCCGAGCCGCGCGTGGTGACCGTGCTCCCCAACATCTACGACAACGAACAGCTCGCCGAGTTCGCGGAGGCGTCGGAGAAGCCCGAGCTCACCGCCGCGCAGATGGCGCGCATCGCGGAACTGAACGTCCGCAACTTCGATGTCGCAGAGGGGCCTATGGCGTACAAGGGCGTGACCTGGGACGACGGCGCGACGCGCGCTATTCCGGAGCGGGAGCGCGCCGCCTCGTGATGCATCCCTGGCATGACCTCCCGGCGGGCAATCACCCGCCCGACGAAGTAACGGCGTTCATCGAGATCCCCAGCGGCAGCCGCAACAAGTACGAGCTCGACAAGAGATCCGGCCTGATCAGGCTCGACCGGGTGCTCTACTCTGCCGTGCACTACCCTGGCGACTACGGCTTCATCCCGCGCACCCTCGCCGAAGATGGCGACCCCTGCGATGTGCTCGTTCTCCTCAACGAGCCGACCTTCCCCGGCTGTCAGATAGACGCGCGCCCGATCGGTCTGCTCGACATGCTCGATCGCGGCGAGCGGGACTACAAGATCCTCGCGGTGCCGAGCGGCGACCCGTTCTACGGCGAATACTTCGACATTGCCGATATTCCCCAGCACTACCTCAAGGAAGTGGAGCACTTCTTCCACATCTACAAGGACCTGGAGGGGAAGCGCGTCCAGACCATAGGCTGGCGCAAGAGCGAGGAAGCGATGCGCCTCATTCTCGAGTCGATGGAGCGCTACCGCGACGAGTACGTGATCCCGACGGGACCGTGATGATAGTCGATGAGGACCACGGATAGCAGAGTGAGCGAGAAGGGGAACGGCCGAGTTCAGGTGATCACCACCGAGACGCGGCCGCCGAAGCGTTCCCGGATATCGGTGCTCCTGGTTTCGGAGCAGCCGGAGCGCTTCATGGCGCTCAGGCGGAGCGCGCTCGCTGGACGGGCGGTTCATCTCTGGGTGAGAGATGGTGCCGCCGCGCCGGAGTGGTCGGAGGCTCTGCGCGGCGATCCAGAGACGCCGGCTACCTACGAGCCGCTGCGCGGTCGCGATGTCATCGGGATCATCGACCTCGCCGAGGAAGAGAGCGCGCAGCGCGTCGTACACGCGATTTCCGAATCGCTCTCGCTTCCGTCGGTGCTGGTGATAGATCGTCTGGGGAAGGGAGGTGAACGGCACGGCGCTGTGCGCGACGGCGTGACCTGGATAGATGAGAGCGAACTGCTCGCCGACGCGATCGAGACGGTGCTCAAGCGCATGGCGGGCCGCCGTCGTGTGCATGGCCTGCGCACCGCGCTCGACGGTGCTCGCTCATGCGCATTCCTCGTGCAGAACGACCCGGACCCCGATGCCATAGCGTCTTCCCTGGCGCTTCGCCAGGCGCTCGGCTTCCGCCCGGAGCGTGCGCCCATCGTCACGCTCGGCCAGATAACGAGGCCGGAGAATCTCCGTCTGATCAGCGCCCTCGGAGTGAAGGTGCGACACGTGGAGCTCAAGGAGCTCGGCAGGCTCGGCCCGTTGATCCTCGTGGACGTGCAGCCGCCGTACTTCGGCGATTCGCTTCCGACAGTGGCGGCCGTGGTGGATCACCATCCACCGACCGGCGAGTTCGACGCACGCTACCGTGATGTGCGTACCTGGTTCGGCGCGAGCGCCACGATGGCCGCCGAGTACCTCCTCGCGGAGCACGAAGCACCGATCGGCACCGCACTCGCGACGGCGCTGCTCTACGGCATCATCACCGACACCAAGTCGCTTTCACGGGCCGCGAGCGATGAGGATCTGGAGATGTTCGCCTACCTCTTCCCACGCGCCGATCACGCACTCCTCCGGCGGATCCAGCACCCCTCGTACGGCACCCTCGCGCTCAAGCGGCTTGGTCAGGCGCTCCAGCATTCACGCGTGCGCGACGGACTCGCCTACATCCACCTCGGAAAGCTTCCCGCCGATCAGGAGCACATCGTGGCGCAGCTCGCCGAGTTCTGCCTCGGCATGAAGGGCGCGACGGTGTCCGCCGTCTCCGGCGTGTTCGGCTCGAAGCTCGTGATGAGCACTCGCGCTCTCGCCCCATCGGCGCAGCTCGGTGAACACCTGCGCGCAGTTTTCTCCCCCTACGGCAGCGCCGGCGGCCACCCCGTGATGGCCAAGACGGTGATAGACCTCAAGGCCTGGCGCGCCGACCATCCCTATAAGGATCAGAAGGGCTTGGAGCGGACGGTGAGGAGGGCGCTGCTTGCAGAGCTGAATGATGCGGGGAATAACAGAGGGCGGGAAACAGAGCGCGAAACAGAGGGCGGAAAGCAGAGAGCGGAAAGCAGTGAACTGTCTCGGGCGTGAGGGCCGTGCGTAAGTGGCCGTCATCCCCGCGAGTAGTCATCCCGCTTTCTTCATCACCAACGCTGCATTTATCCCCCCGAATCCGAACGAGTTCGATAGCAGGACCTCGGGGCAGGCGGAGCGGCCGGAGCGGGGGATGTAGTCGAGATCGCAGCCGGAATCGGGAGTGGAGAGGTTGATAGTTGGGGGGAGCCAGTCGCGTGTCATGGCGAGCGCGCAGATAGCTGCCTCTATCGCACCGCTCGCTCCCAGGGCGTGGCCGTAGTAGCCCTTGGTGCCGCTCACCTGCATGCGGTAAGCGTCTTCGCCGAATACGCGCTTCAGGGCGAGCGTTTCGGTGGAGTCGTTGAGTGGCGTGGAGCTCCCGTGCGCGTTCACGTAGCCGATCTCGCTCGGCTGAACCCCCGCATCGGCGAGCGCGCCGCGGATCGAGCGCGCGGCCTGCGAGCCGTCGGGGCGCGGCGCGGTCATGTGGTAGGCATCGTTCGACATCCCGAAGCCGAGTATCTCGCCGTAGATGCGCGCCCCGCGCGCTACGGCGCGCGAGCGCTCCTCGAGGACCAGCACCGCGGCGCCCTCGCCCATAACGAAGCCGTCACGATCGCGATCGAAGGGACGTGACGCGCTCGTCGGATCGTCGTTCCTGGTGGACATGGCGCGGATGATCGCGAAGGCGCCGAAGCACAGCGGCCAGAGCGGGGCTTCCGCACCGCCAGAAATCATCACGTCGGCGTAGCCATCACGCACCTGCCGGAAGCCCTCGCCGATGGCGATCGTGCCCGATGCACAGCTCATGGCGTTGGTGGAGTTCGGTCCCTGTACGCCGAGCTCGATCGCCACGTTGCAGCTCGCCGAGCCGCCGAACACCATGAGCGCGAGCGCGGGGTCCACTCCCTTCATACCCTCACGCATGTAAACGCCGCACTGCTGCTCCGCGTAGCCCACGCCTCCCAGTGCCGTCCCCATGGTGGATCCCACCCGCTCCAGGTCGCAACTGGCGAGGTCGAGCTCCGCGTCGTTTACCGCGAGCCGCGCTGCGGCCACGGAGAACTGCCCAAAGCGATCCAGCCGCCTCACGCGCCGATCCTCCAGGAAATCACCCGCCCTGAAGTCGGGCACCTCCGCAGCGATGTGGCTGCGAAATGGTTCCGGATCGAAGCGCGATATCAGACGCACCGCCGATCTCTCCTTGCGCAGTCCTTGCCATAGCCCGTCCACGGTCGTCCCGATGGGCGTTATGGCGCCGACCCCGGTAATCACTACTCTGCGCCGATTGCGATTGGTGGACATTGTCAGGAGAGATTGAAGTAAACGGGTAGCCGAAAGCAGAAAGTAGAAAGCAATGAACGGCCCACCAACCGCGGTCATCGCCGCGAAAGCGGAAACCGTCCCTCCCGCGCAGGCGGAAATCCATGCTAATCGATCAGACGTGGATCGCCGCCCTCGCGGGGATGACGCGGGAGTGGATCTCTACCCCGAGGCAGTTATCTGCTTTGTGCTTCCTGCGTTCTGCTCTCTACCTTCCCTCTCCGCCACGACCCCCAACCCCTTCAACGTCCTCTCGGCGATGGCGGAAATGAAGTGCGGGCCGATGACGGCGATGGCGGCGAAGACGCCGACGAGGGGCCAGTGGGGGCCGTTCCAGGCGTGGACGATGCGCACGAGGGTACCCTCCGGATGCTCGTGGAAGGTCCACTCGACATCCATGCCGCGGGTAATGCCATCTACATGGCGAAAGCGGATCGCTGGGCGAGCGTAGTCCACGGCCATTTCCGAGAGCCACCAGGTTGGCCAGCCGGCGGGGAGCGGTCCGACCGGTCGCCAGGCGGCCATCTCGACCAGGCCGCCTCCATCGCTCGTACGCTCGCGGAAGTGCACGCGGCGATAGTGTGCGAGGTAGCCGGGCCAGAGCTCCACGTGGCGAGCGATGTCGAAGATCAGCTGCACCGGTGCGTGCACCACGCGTTCGTCGGTGGTCTTCATGGCGGTGCCCAGCGGCATCTCGCCCAATGGATATGGCGGGCGCGCGAGCGCGCCCGGCTTCGGCGTGGTCTCTGTCATGTTCACCCGGTCCGGTTCGGTGTCCATACTGCGGTCAGTCGGAAGGTGGGACGTCGCCGAACGTGCGCCTGTCGCTGCACGGCGCGCGAAACCATCTCCTGCAGCTCTCTTCGCGTGAAGCCGCGCAGCACCGAGACGACTCCGTCGTGCCGGCTCACTGGATGGAAGTTGAGCGGGAACGAGGCGAGCCAGATTCCCGATGCGGCGAGCCAACTGCGGCGAAGATCGCTCACGATCACACGATGCTTCGCCACCCGGTCGAGCTCGCGCAGCAGCGTCACCGCGCGGCGGTCCTCGAAGTGGTGGAGAAGCTGGGAGCAGAGAACGATGTCCATCGAGTGATCAGCGAAGGGGAGTGCCAGCGCGTCAGCTCGCACGGTGGCGAGCGCCTCGCACGCGGCCGTGCGTGCCAGCGGCTCGGACGCGTCCACCCCCACGGTCCGCAGCGGAATTCCGATATCGGCCGCCACGGCGCGTGCGCTTGCGGCGATGTCGCCCAGTCCCGTCCCCACGTCGAGCAGCACGAGCTCCTCCCCCTCCACTGGCGTGCGCAGCTCCCGCAGCGCGATCCGCAACTCGGCGAGCGGCGCGCTCTTGCCTCCGAAGTACCTGTTGGCGCGCGCTACATCCTCGAGCGAACGTACGGTTACCGCCCCGTCCACCCCCGGCTCATCCAGGTACTCCGTGCCGCGTCTGCGTCGCGGCGTGATGATCGCGGTCACTCAGCGCTCCAGCTGTGCGTAGCCGCCGCGATAATAGAGTAGCGGGCTCCCCTTGTGTGCGTTCGCGGCTATCACCCTGCCCATGAAGATGGTGTGGTCGCCGCCAGGGTAGCGCGCCTCGATGTCGCACTCGAGGTAGCCGAGTATGCCGCCGAGTATGGCGCAGCCCGTCACGCCTCGCGTGTAACCGATGCCATCGAAACGATCGTCTATCTGCTCGGAGAAACGCCGCGATATGGATTCCTGACCCGACGAGAGAACATTCACAGCGAATTGTGTCGCGTCGGCGAGCACGCCGTGCAGCGCGGTGTTGTGCTCCACACAGATCAGTACGAGCAGCGGGTCGAGACTGACCGAGCAGAATGCGCTGACCGTCATCCCGTGATCGGCGCGCTCTTTGTCGCGAGCCGTGACCACGGTGATACCGGACGCGAATCGCCCGAGCACGCTCCGGAAGAGCGCAGGATCTATCATCGGGCCGCTGTCGGGCCCGGACGCCTGGGGAGCTGACATCAGGAGGTGAAAATGAGTCGTGAGAGGTAGCGCAGCGAGAGCACCTCGCGCGGTGGGACGAAGTCGCCGGCGACGCCCACCAGGAGGTCGGCCATTTCCTTTCTGTGCGAGAGAGTGCGGGCCGCTCGATTCATGAGCGCGGGGGAGGACACGGCGAGCGCCACGAGCTTCTCCACCTTCCACTTTCCGCCGAACTCGGTGACGCGTGCTGCGTCGTATTCGGCGAGTGCCGCGTTCGACTCTCGCGCGGTCTGCGCGGTGACGGCGCGCTCCACGAAAGGCGCGAGCAGCTCGCCGCCGCGGAGAGCCGCGTAGATGCCCTCGCCGGTGAAAGGGTCGTAGAAGTCCGCGGCGTCGCCCACCAGCGCCGCGCCGCTCGCCCACGCACGCCTGGCACGCTGCGCGAAGGGGCCGGTGGCCCGCACTGGTGAAATCCGCTCCGCCCGTGCAAAACGTGTCGCCAGTTGCGGACGCGATCGCAGCCAGCCATCGAGGAAGGAAGCGCTTCTCCCCTTCGCGGCCCGAGCGCGCCACACTGGCATGACGAGCGCGACGTTCGTCACGCCGTCACCCACATTGGCGAGCCCCACGTAGCCGTCGTCTTCCACGTGCATCTCGCCGTGCTCGCCCATCCCCTCCACTCCGCGAAAGTGCGCCACCAGCGCAAGCCGGTATGGGAAGCGCGCGTAGCGCGTGAGACCGAGCCGCCGCCCCACCACGGACCGCAGCCCGTCCGCGCCAACGGTGATCCGCGCGGTGTAGTCGCGCGCGGCGCCGTTCGCGAGCGTGGACACGCCTCGCACGACCCCCTTGCTGTCGCGCAGGACATCGGCCACGCGAACGCCCTCGAGCACGCGCACGCCCGCGCACTTCGCGCGCTCGAGGAGGATCGCATCGAGAACGGTGCGCCTCAGTGCGAGGCCGCTGTCGCGAAATCCGCGGAAGCCATGCGCAGCAGCGAAGTCGCCGCGGATTCGCTTGCCGTCAGGGGAGCGCACCGTCATCCCGCGCAGCGTGGCCGCACCGGCGCGCTCGCACTCCTCCAGCGCGCCCATCTCGGAGATGAGGCGCGATGCCTCCGGGCTCAGGTACTCGGCGCACGGCTTGTCGCGCGGGAAGCACGCTCGGTCGAGCAGGAGTACTTCCATCCCGCGCCGCGCCAGCTGCCAGGCAGTGGATGCTCCACCCGGACCGCCACCCACCACCAGTATCTGTGCGTCGCTCATGCGGCGTGCTCGCTGCGAGCCTTCTTCATACGTCCGCCATCCAATGCTCGCGATAGACGCTGGAAGAGCGCCATGTAGCGCCAGTGCGGTCGCGGAAGGCGCAGTGCGGAGGCGAGTCGCGTGAGGTGTGGAAGGATTACCGAGCGCGAATCGGCCGAGAACATGAAGCGCGGCTGGTCGGCGGCGAAACGGCGGAGCGTGGCGAGGCACTCGTCCATGTCGAGCGCGCTCGAGAAGTAGAATCGCGGAAGGAGCAGCGGGTCATCCGCCGCGATCACGCCCTCCTCGATAGCCGTGCGCTGCAACTGCGTGCCCGGATAGATGCGGAGGCCCACGGTGAGATACACCGCGTCGCCGCGCGACATCCGCCAGGCGGCGAAACGCAGCGTCTCGGCGAGCGTTTCCCGCGTTTCACCGGGGCCGCCCACCAGGAAGATCCAGAGCACGCCCATCCCGGCGCGCTCGACGTCGTCCGCAACACGGTGGACGCGTTCCGCATCGAAGCCCTTGCCGAGGCGCTCGAGAACGCGGTCGCTCGCGCTCTCCGCCGTTATACCCAACCAGCGGAAGCCCGCGCGCCGCATCGGCTCGAGGAGGTACGGGGGGACGCTTGCAGGCGTGAAATTCGTGGTGTCGAGCTTCACCTTCAGGCCGCGCCGCGCGATCGCTTCGCACACCGCGGCGGCGTGGCGCGGCGGAGAGTTGAAGGTCGAATCTACGAACTCGAAGTTGCGCACACTCGCATCGCGCGCGAGCTCGGCCATCTCGTCTACCACCGCCTCCGGATCGCGCAGGCGGTAGCCCCATCCCTCCACGTTGAGGTAGGTGCAGTAGATGCACTTGAAGACGCAGCCGCGCTTCGTCTGGATGGGCACCGTCCCGCCGCG
>DASSOX010000264.1:0-17807 GCA_035700125.1 Gemmatimonadaceae bacterium | reverse complement strand
TTCGTCACGCTCCTGCTCGCGTGGCTGATCTTCATCGTCCTCTACTTCGTCCTGGTCATGATCGCCGGGATGCTCGCCTCGCGGAACGATCGGGCGTCGTCGCTGATGGTGGCCATCCTCCTGGCGCTCGTCTACCCGATCACCGGTGCGGTCAGCACGCTCCTCTACTACGACATCCGCGTCCGACGCGAGGGGTTCGACCTCGAGCTAATGGCGCGCGAGGCCGGCGGCCCCCCTCAGGTAGCGCCGAGCGCCTGATCTATCTGGCGCCGTAAATCCACGGCGCCAGGCTCGAGCGCCCCGAAATGCCGCCAGATGAGCGTGCCATCGGGCGCGATGAGAAATGTCTCGGGGAGGCCCACGGTCTGGTAGAGCCGCTGCATCCGACCCTGAGCATCGCGTCCGATGGTGAAGGTGGCGCCATGGTCGGCGGCGAACTCGCGGACGTTGGCGTCGTTCCCCATGTCCACGCTCACCGCGAGGATGCGGAGCCCCTTCGCCTCGTAGTCTTTGTGCAGCTTCTCCAGCTCGGGAAATTCCTCCTGACAGGGGCCGCACCAGGTGGCCCACAGGTTGAGCAGCGTCAACTGCTGATCGGGCCCCACGCTGGCGCTGTCGCCAGCGAGGGTACGGACGGTGAAGGCGGGCACCGGCTCCCCGGCGGAGAGCGGACGGAACTTCGCATCCGACGACTTGCAGGCGCCGAGTGCGAGGACGAAGGCGGCTGCGGCGAGCGACGTGGAGGCAGGAGCGAGTCGCTTCATCTCAGCTCTCCGCTCCGCACGAGTACCTCGCTCTCACCCACCGTGGGTAGTCCCATCGACGCGTGCGGATCGCTCATGTCGGGTCGCTCGGCCGCAACGGTACGAGCGTAGTCGGCGCTCTGCGACGTCCAGGCCACGGTGAGCTTCTTCCCGTCGAGCGCCAGTACCGGGAAGCTCGCCGCACGTCCCTCGGCGCTTACGTAGCGCGTGGGCGCGAAGTCGCTCCCGTGGTCGCGCGAGATGCGGAGCGCGATGCGCGGTGTCTGCAGAGTCCCGTCGTCCCAGGCCACGGCCACCACTCCGGAATCACCGACGACGAGCTGGACGTGTGCCGGCTGCGAGAACTGGTCGGTGCCGAGCGGTGTCGTGTTCGTGAAGCTCTTGCCGCCGTCATCAGAGCGTGCGTAGAAGACGCCGGCCGCTCCTTCCTTGCCGCTCCACCAGGTGACGTGGAGCCGTTGCTGTGAATCCACGGCGAGCGCCGGGCCAGCGTGAGGGCACGCGTCCACCTGCCACTGGTCGTTCTGCACGCGAACCGGTTCGCTCCACGTGGCGCCGCGGTCGTTCGAGCGGGCCACCACGATCTCCCGGATGTTGCCGGGGAGCACGGCGCGCCACGCGGCGTACACTACTCCGCCCGGCGCGCTGGCGAGCGCCGTGCGACAGCAGGGACACGCCTCGCCGGTGGAGATCGGGTGGTTGGGCGCCCACGTCCTGCCACCGTCTTCGGAACGGGTGGCGAATGCGTGCGACTGGCCGCTGCGGCCGTCGAGCCAGGCCGCGTAGATGGTGCCGTCGCGTGCTATGTGCAGCGCGTGGAAGTTGTGCGAGCCGAAGGTGCTGTCATCGGTGACGGTGACAGGCTTCTCCCAGCTCTTCCCGCCGTCGGGCGACCGTGCGAAGCGGAGAGCGCCGAGCGGGAAGCGCTTCCCGGGTGCCACCTTGCCCACCACGTAGAGAGCATCGAGCGAGCCGTCGCTCGCGTAGGCGATCTTCGGTGGCGACTCGCCATGCGGCTCGATGGGACCAAGCGAGTCGCGCAGCTCCGAGGGCGGCCCGCCGCCCACGGAAACGTAGAGTCGCCCATCGCTTCCACCGTCGGGCGCGGAGATCCACGCCATGGCCTGCTTGCCGCTATCCGAGACCGCGAACATCGGCGCCGCGCCTACCGAGGTAGACGCACTCACGGTGCGCGGCTCGGAGAGCTGGATCTTGTCGTGACTGCTGCAGCCGGCGAGGAGTGCCGCCGCCGCGATCGCGACGATGGCCAACCGGCGGTGAAGATAGATCATGATCATCTCTGTCCACTCCTCTGCCAGTCGTAGCTGACGCCGGCGTAGACGGTGCGAGGGGTGCCCGGGTTGTACTGCATCCCCTGGAATGCCGTGTAAGTGGCGATTTCCGCGTAGCGGCGGTTTGCCAGGTTGATGGCCCGCGCGAAGATCTGGATGCTCGGCGCCACGTAGTAGTTCGCGTGCAGGTTGAAGAGCTCGTGCCCCGAGTAGTAGTGCGTGTTGGCCGGGTCGGCCGGGTAGCGGCCCGTGTGGTTCCACTCGAGGGCCACGCGGCCGCCATGCAGAAAGTCGGGCGTGTAGGTGAGCAGCACATTCGCGAGATCGCGCGGCGCCACATCTATCAGCTTGCCGTCATAGCTCACGGTGGAGCTGGGCGACCAGCGCACGTACTCCTGGTGCGCTATCGAGTAGCTCGCATCCAGACGGAACTGCGATACCGGCTGCACGCCCACGCTGGCCTCGATCCCCTTGTGCCGCGTCTCGCCGGCGTTGGTGGCCACGCGCTGGTTGTCGGGGCGTACGTAGTTGATGATGTCGTCGTGGATGGTCATGTCGTAGGCGGCGAGCTGGTAGACCAGCTTCCCCCACCCCTGACCTCGCACGCCCACCTCGTAGCTGTCCACGGTTACCGGCTTGAGATCCACCGTGTTATCGGCGGAGCCCTGCTGGAAGAGCTGCCCCTGCGATGGGGCGCGGAAGCCGTGACGGTACGAGGCGTACAAACTCGAACCGCTCCCCAGATCGAAGGTGGCGCCGAGCTTGGGACTCAGGTGCGTGTAGTTCACCGTTGTGCTGGGCGGCACCCTGTGCCGTGCGTCGGCCGCTTCGTCGGGGGCGATCTTCGTGTCGTACACGTAGCCCGCCATATCCAGGCGCAGGCCGCCGTTCACCTTGAGGCGCGAGGTGGGCGTGACTTCGGCGTGTACGTAGGGCGAAAGCGAGCGGTAGGTGACATCGTAGTCGTACTGCCGCACGCCCGTCTGGTAGCTCCCCCAGATCTGCTCGGGCCCCTGCGTGGAGGTGATGATCTGGTCGGCGGTGAAGCTCCCCGGACTGTAGTCGATGTCGACGCCGCCGATGAAGCGCGCGTGCAGCGGATCGAAGTCGCGGCGGTACTTGGCGAGGAGACCCGCCGAGTAGTTCTTCGTGTCCCAGATCTGCGGGTCGTAGGTGAGCTGCCAGTAGGGGATGAGCTGCAGCACATCGTAGCGCGCGTAGGGAGTCAAACTTACCGTGGAACTGCTTCCAACGTCCCAGTCGAGCGCCGACGAGAAGCGCAGCGCGTCCACCTTGCGGAAGGCGATCGGCGAGCGGTTCACCGTGCTCTCGGCGTCGTAGTCCGTCTGGTCGAGCGTGTAGACGTCGTGCTGGTTGACGTGCGTGCCGGTGAGCACCGTGTGCGCGGTTGGACCGCTGGCGCCCTCGCGGTCCCAGCGGATCGTGGCGCTCTGACGGTCGTAGTCGGCTCCGTCGCGCCACCCCTTGCTGCGCGTGAGATTGAGGTCACCGCGAATGCCGCCGTCGGAGAACGGAGTGCCGGCGGTGGCGAGGAGTCGCTCGTAGCCGTAG
Organism: Gemmatimonadaceae bacterium; assembly: GCA_035700125.1. Taxonomy (GTDB): domain Bacteria; phylum Gemmatimonadota; class Gemmatimonadetes; order Gemmatimonadales; family Gemmatimonadaceae; genus JADGGM01. The sequence continues at coordinate 14,179 of DASSOX010000264.1, read as the reverse complement.
GTGCCGCCCTCGAGCGAGAGCTTGGCCTCGGGTGTTGCGGGCGGCGGCTCGGTGAGGACGTTCACCACGCCGGCGATCGCATCGCTTCCGTAGAGCGCGGTGCCCGGGCCCTTGAGCACCTCCACGCCTCCCGCCTGCGGCAGGTTCACCTCGTAGAGCGCGTTGTGGTTGAAGAAGCCGGTTGCGCGCGTGGGGACGCCATCCTCGAGGTAGAGGTACATCGGCTTCGTGGTAATGGGCTGCCGGATCGCCATGCTGTGCCCTTCGCCCGAGAGCTCCGAGACGTGCACCCCGGGCAGGCGATCGAGCAGCTGCGCGGGATGCGAAGCATGTGCATCGCGGATCTGATTGGCGCTGAGCACGTCGATGGTCACCGACGACTCGCCGCGCCGCTGGGCTTCGCGGGTAGCGCTGACTACCACCGGCTCGAGCATCGCGGCTGATTCGCGGAGCGAGAGATCCACGCTGGTGGTCGTGCCATCGCGTATCTCTACCTGCCGTCTCAGCGAGTCGAGGCCGAGCCGCCGCGCGATGATCGCGTGCGTCCCGACCGGTACGTCGGAGATGTGAAAGTGGCCATCCACGTCGGAGAGCGCTCCGAGTCGCGTACCCTCCACCACCACGGCCACGCCTGGGAGTGGAGTATTGTCGTGCGCCGATCGTGCAACGCCATCGATGGCGCCCTGTGCGGATGCGGCGGCTGCCGCCGCTGTCGCGGCGGCCTGCAGTGTCAGTGCGAATCCCAGCGCTCTGCCAGCGCAACGGAGAATCGCGCCGAACGAGTTCGGCATCTGGTTCCTCTGTCGGAGATGCGTGTGCGCGAGCCAGCACGCGGGCCGCCCGATGGCGGCCGCGCTGCGACATGGCCCGACGGTCCCGCTACGGAGATCCGTACCGTCCCTTGGTAGACGGCCGCGCGTGAATCACGCGCCGGCGTTACGCCGAGCGTTCCGACAGAGTGGGAGGGCCGTTGGCGAAGGGGATGTAGTACGCGCTGGCTGCGGCGCTGCGCGCGTACTCGGGGAGCTCCGGCGCGGCCGATATGCTGATGGCGACATCGGGGAGCTCGAGGCGATCCGCCGGGAGGGTGACAGCGTTGGTAGCGCATGCCATCCCGGTGCAGCAGCAGTGCGTGCGGTCGTGTCCGGAGTGCTGGCCGTCGTGCGACTGGGCGACGTCCATGCGCTGATGCTGCGCGTGCTCGCCCATCGCGGCGTGGTCGCCCCCGTGCTGCATCCCGCCACTGGCCATGGCCTGGGTCAGCAGCGGGTCGTGCACCGGGCAGACATGCGTCGCCTCCCCCATCCCCACCGTGAGGACGAGGAAGAAGCCGATCATCAATCCGGCTACCGAACGATACGCCCAGTGCTCGCGCATGTGATGATGGTTAATCGAAAGGGGAGGGGAAGGGAAGGAGAGGGACGGGAACTGCGAGGGTTCAGGAGGCAGGGTTCAGGGTTCAGGAACTACCTCGGCGGCAGGATCTCGATCGCTGGGTAGTACCTGAACCCTGAACCCTGCCTCCTGAACCCTTTGTACTTCCCGCCCTGCCTCCTGAACCCTCGCAGTTCCTGTTTCATCTCCCCTCGTGGCCCCTCCCTTGCGCGATACCACTGAAGAGGGGGTAACGCCAGGCAGAGGAGACAACATGGCAACACGCAGAGGAAAAGGGCAGCAGAAGGGACCGCAGGATCACGCTGAGGGCGGGCATGGGCCGAAGACGGAAGCGGAGCTCAGGCGTGAGTTCCAGTCGTCCATGCCGGAAGAGCCGGTCGGGGAGCGGCCGGAGGACAAGCTGAAGAGGCCGGGGGCGCATCCGCTGATGGAGGGAAGGGAGCAGCACGACGAAGCCGACCTCAACGCGGACAAGACGCGGCTCAGCCGGAAGATCGAGCGCGACGACCTCGACCGGAGCGAGTATCAGGTGAAGGGCGGCGACACGCGGCACCCCGCGCTCCCGCCGGAGAACTGACCTCATGTGTGCCGCTGTTTCTTACACTGGCTCAGCGGCCGACTTCATACCGCCGCACCCGACGCTCGGCACTCTGCGCGAGGCGGCGGCCCACTGTAAGGGGTGCGACCTCTGGGCGGTGGGGACGCAAACGGTCTTCGGCGAGGGGCCGCGCACGGCAGAGCTGATGTTCGTGGGCGAGCAGCCGGGCGACAAGGAAGACCTGGCCGGCGAGCCGTTCATCGGTCCTTCGGGGAAGCTCCTCGACGCGGCGCTCGAGGCGGCGGGGATCGAGCGCTCACGCGTGTACGTGACCAACGCGGTGAAGCACTTCAAGTGGGAGCGCGGCGAGAAGGGGAAGCGCAGGATCCACAAGAAGCCGAATGCCATGGAGGTGCGCGCCTGCAGGCCGTGGCTCGAGGAGGAGATCGCGCTGGTGAAGCCGCGCGTCATCGTTTGTCTCGGCGCGACCGCGGCGCAGTCGCTGCTCGGGAAGGAGTTCCGCGTCACGCAGCATCGCGGAGAGGCGATCGAATCGGAGTGGGCCGACGCGGTCTTCGCCACCGTCCATCCATCAGCTGTGCTGCGCACACCCGGCGATGCACGCGAGCGAGCGGAGCGGGAGTTCTTCGCCGACATCGATCGCGCAGGAGCGTTCATCGCGTCGCGCAAGGCGAGAGGGCGCGGTTCGAGCCGAGGTAAGATCACCTCGAGCAACTGAAGCGCTTCCGGTAGCACACGACTTGCCTTTCTTCATGGAATCAGCCGCTCTCCATGGCGGGAGAGCGGTCGATACGGGCATCCGCATCAGATGCGTACAGCCCATCCGAATCTCCCAGGAGGGGGAGTCTATGTCTGAACGGAGATGGATGCTCGCGCTGGTGATCCCGGTGATCGCTGCCGGGTGCGCGGTATCCACACAGCAGGAAGTCGCGCTGGGGACGCAGTACGCGGCGCAGGTAGACTCGCAGCTCCCGATCCTTCACGATCCGGCTCTCCAGCGCTACATCGACATCCTCGGCGATTCAATCGCGAACGTGACGAGCCGCGCTGATCTGCAGTGGCACTTCGCCATCGTGAATACCGACGTGGTGAATGCCTTCGCGCTCCCCGGCGGATTCGTCTATGTGAACCGTGGAATCATCGAGCATGCCGACAAGATGGATGAGCTGGCCGGCGTGATGGCGCACGAGATCGGGCACGTGGTGGAGCGCCACTCGGTGAAGCAGATGCAACAGGTACAGGGCGCCAACGTGGGTGTGATGCTCGCGTGCATCCTGACGCGCGTATGCGAGAGCCAGGTGGGTCAGGAGGCAATAAATATCGGAGGCACGCTGGTGTTCGCGAAGTTCAGTCGCGAAGACGAGGCGCAGGCCGACGAGGAGGGCTTCAAGTATCTGGTGAAGGCGGGAATCAGCCCGGAGGGGATGGTGTCTTTCTTCCAGAAGCTCCTCGAGATGGAGCAGCAGAGCGGCGGTTCTTCGGTGCCTGCGTGGTTCTCGGATCACCCGCTCACTCAGGACCGGATAGCGGACATTCAGAACCTGATAAACCAGCTCCCGCCCGGAACGCTCGGCACCCTCACCGAAGACACCCGTGCCTTCCACGACTTCAAGGCGCGGATCATGGCTCTACCGCCCGCCCCACCGCCCGCGCAACAGCCATCCCCATAGGGGCGGCTCCGCTTCTCCGCTCGCGCCGCTAATGACAGGCGCCAGAGCCCGGTCAGCCACCTTCATTCCAGCCGAACTATGTACAGCCGTGCCCCGGTGTAGGTGACGGTACCGCCGACGGTGTCGAGCTCGCCGATGATCGTGCGCACGGTCGCGGAGGTGCCGACGAGGTAGAAAGTGCCGCCCGCGGAGGGGGCGGTGCCCGCGGCGGTCTGGCCACTGGCGACCTGTGTGGCTACGAGCGGGTAGACGCCCTGATTCACCGCGGCCTCCACGTTACGCATGTTCCAGCTCTCGTACGTGTAGCGGCTCGACAGGCCGGGCACGCCGCCGTTGTCTACGAAGTTCGCCACCATCCAGCCGGCCATGAGCGAGTCGAATGGGACGCCGGCGCGCGCCGTGAGATTCGCTACGCCCGTCTGCGGTCCGGCCACGAGGGCGCGCGTGAAGGCGGCGAGGTCGGGGTTCGCGTAGTGATCGGCGCTCCAGCGCAGGAGCGCCCACGCGGCGCCGCGGACCGCGAGCGATGTGTCCGCGTGCTCGCTCGTTGCGCCGAGCTTGCCGGGTGCGCGTAACCAGTTCCGGAAGCGCACGAGATTCTGGCCGAAGAAGGCATTGAAGTCCTTAAGGTCGTTCGCCTGGTCGGCCACGTCGCTGATGCTCAGCTCCTGGTTGTCGCTGAAGCCATGCTCGGCGCGTCCCACGATCTCCTCGGCGAAGTGCGATAGACCTTCGTTGAGCCAGGTATCCTCGTCGGGCGCGTTCTCTCTGATGCGCACGCCCAGGTTGATCATGTGCTGGAACTCGTGCGCTATCGTACCGCGCGTGTTCTCCCGTACGTCGGCAGCGGTGCGCTTGTCGCTGAACTTCGCGTCGGGATCGGGAACGATCAGATAGAAGATCTCGGCGAGGTTGCTCTGCGCGCACTGCGCGGTGGGGAAGAGGTCGCCCCCGAAGAAAAATCCCTGCGTGACCGACTCCGAGCCGCGCTTCGTGGCCGCGTTCACGATCGGTGTGTAGAGCAGCACCACGTGAGAGTTTCCGTCGATATCGGACGGATTGCCGAAGTGGTCTATGTCGGTGGGATAGATGATGTCGTCGAACTCGGTGGCGATCGCCGTGAAGTCCGAAGAGGCGAAGCCGCCGGTGGGCGAGTTCACATCCTGAGCGAGGATGCCATGATCGCCGACCGCCTTCACCACCGCCTTCACGCTCGTGAAATCGGTGCAGGCATTCGACGCGTTGGGATCCGGCACCTTGTAGGTGAGCGTGTCGCCCACGTTCGGCACCGCTGCCGCACTCACGCCGCCCATCGTCCCGGTGGAACGGAGCAGTGACGCTGCACTGTTGAGACTTCCGGCGTCGCCGAGTCGGAGGACGCGTCGCTCCATTGCGCGAAAGCGGGCTTCGGCGGCGACGCTCGCCCGCGCTTCGCTGACGAGCGCCGACGGCTCGATGACGGCGACGTTGGAGTTCGGCAGCATCGCGAGCGGGGCGATGTTCGCCACCACGTCGGAGGCGGAAGAATCCGCAAGCACGAAGCTCGGGATGCTGTCTGGCGCCGTGTTGGCGTTTGCGGCCACTACCAGAAAGGTGCCCGCGCTTCCGTCGTTCGTCGCCAGCTCGGCACAGCCGATCGCGGCCTTGTCGCCGATGACACGCACGCCACCCACGGGGAGGGTGACGACCGTGGGAGTTCCGCCTGCACCGCAGGGATTCAGTCCCCCGCTCGGTGGCGGCTCGACTGGCCCCTGACCGCCGCAGGCGCAGAGGACCGCGACGGCAAGCAATGATGACGTCCGGAGGATGCTCATAGAGTGGGCGCGCAGGATGCAGGGAGTATGCTAGCTCTTTTGCCGGAAGCCCCGGAAAAGTTTCCGGACCGCTGACCCGCGCTCCGGCTCGCCAGCCATGGCACCAGCTAAGTTTAGCGCATGAACCGGAAGGCCGTGAGCCATCTTCGTCGCGTGGACCCCGTGATGGCAGGGGTCATCGAGCGTGTAGGAGCATGCCGCTTTCGTGTGAGCGATGGTGGCACGCACTTCGATGCTGTCACGCGATCCATCGTGTATCAGCAGCTCTCGGGGAGTGCGGCAGCCACGATTCACTCGAGGCTAATCGCCCTGTATGGAGGGGCCACTCCCGAGCCGGCGCTGTTGCTGGCGATGTCCGATGAGCTGCTGCGAGGTGCGGGGCTGTCGCGGCAGAAGATCTCCTATCTCAGGGATCTGGCGGAGCGTGTGAGGTCGGGTGACGTCCCGCTCCACTCGATCCATGAGCTGGACGACGCTGCGGTGATCGAGGCGTTGACGCGGATCAAGGGAGTGGGACGGTGGACCGCGCAGATGTTCTTGATGTTCCGCCTCGGCCGGCCCGACGTTCTTCCCGAACTGGATCTCGGAGTGCGGAAGGCGATTCAACGAGAGTATCGTACGCGGGGACTCCCGTCCACCGAGCGCGTTCTCAGAATAGGGAAGTGCTGGGCACCATATCGCACCATCGCGAGCTGGTATCTCTGGGCGAGCATCGACATGAAGGAGGAGAAGCCGGTGCCACGGCAGTCCACCTCCGTTGTCGCGGCGAAGCCGGTGAAGACGACGAAGCCGGTGAAGACGACGAAGCCGGTGAAGACGGCCCGGCCGGCAAAGCCAGCGAAAGCGGTGAGGCCGGCGAGAGCGGTGAAGTCTACGAAGTCGGCGAAGCGGGCGAAGTGAGCGCGGCCGGCGAACGGCGTGCTGAATCGAAGCACGCGGCGCGCGTGGGCGGCGACCGCGACCTCGAGTCGTACCGCTGCTTCGCCGTTTGCGCGCCGGGGCTCGAGACGCTGGTGGCGGCCGAGCTCCAGGCGCTGGGCATCGATGCACGTGTAGCCGAAGATGAGCCGGGCGGGGTGGCATTCGACGCCGACGCCGCGGCGCTCTACCGAGCCAACCTGCACCTGCGCACCGCGAGCCGCGTGCTCGTGCGACTCGGCCACTTCCACGTACGTGCGCTGGGGGAGTTGGAGCGACGCGCGCGCGAGCTGGCGTGGGAGCGCTTCATCGGCCCGGGCCGCGCAGTGCGACTGCGCGTGACATGCAGGAAGTCGCGCCTCTATCACAGCGGTGCCGTGGCCGAGCGAATCGCGAACGCATTGACGGCGCGGAGCGGCGGGCTCACCGACGAGAGCAGCATCGGGAACGCGGTGGGAGTTCGCGGAGAGCGCTCGGGCCGACCGCCGGATGATGACGAGGTGGACGACAACGAGAACCAGCTCGTGGTGGTGCGCATCTTTCACGATCGGTGTACCGTCAGCATCGATGCGTCGGGTGCGCTTCTGCACAGGCGTGGCTACCGGCTGGCCACGGCGAAGGCGCCGCTGCGCGAGACGCTAGCCGCGGCGCTTCTTCTCTCGAGCGAGTGGGATCCGCATGCGCCGCTCCTGGACCCGATGTGCGGCTCCGGCACCATTGCCATTGAGGGAGCGCTCCTTGCACGCCGGATAGCCTCGGGGCTGCGGCGCAGCTTCGCGTTCGTCGAGTGGCCCGAGTTCGATCGCCTGCTATGGGAGCGTGTGCTCGATGACGCGCGTGCGCTCGTTCTTCCGAGCGCACCGGCGATCATTCAGGGATCCGACCGCGACGCCGGTGCGATCGAAGCCGCCGTTGCAAATGCCGAGCGCGCCGGGGTCGCGGCCGACGTGGAATTCAGTCGTCGAGCGATATCCGCCATCGCTCCGCCACCGGTTCCGGGGTGGGTAGTGACGAACCCTCCATACGGTGCACGCGTCGGAGAGCGCGACCGCCTGCGCAACCTCTACTCACAGCTAGGCAACGTGCTCCGCGCCAGGTGCTCCGGGTGGACCATCGTGATGCTTTCGGCCGACGCGCACCTCGACTCGCGCCTCGGCGTCCCGCTCGAGACCATTCTTAAGACGCGGAACGGCGGCATCCCCGTTCATGCGACGGCGGGTGTCGTGGGAGGAAAGAGCGAGGGAAGCGGGAAGAGGGAAGCGGGAAGCAGTGAAAATCCTTGAAAAGAGTCATCCCCGCGAAAGCGGGGATCCATGTTACCCGGCCGAACATGGATCCCCGCGAAAGCGGGGATGACTGTTTGGCTGTGCAGTACCTGCCCCCTGAACCCTGCCTCCTGAACCCTGACAGCTCACTCCTCCGCCGAATCCGGCACGAAGATCGACAACAGCACGCTCACTATGCTCACTACGAGCGCGCCCCAGAAGGCGCTGGCGAAGCCGGCGACGTGGAAGCCGAGTCCGAGGGAGCGGGAGAGGGCACTCGTGAGCCAGAGCATCCACGCGTTGATGATGAAGACGAAGAGGCCGAGCGTGAGGAAGACGAGAGGGCAGGTCAGGAGCTTGAGGAGCGGGCGGATCACTGCGTTGACCACACCGAAGATCAACGCCACGAAGAGGAGGGCGATCCAGCTTCCGGTGAAGGTGATGCCATTCACGAGCGCCACGGCCACCCAGAGCGCTATTGCGGTGATGATCAGCCGGATGAGAAAGCGCATGGCGCGGCTCCGTGTCGGTGAGTGGAGCAGCCGGCGACGCATGGCATCGCCGGCCGCGGTCGATCAGCGCGAGGCGTTGGCCGGGTAGGTGACCTTCCAGATGCGGCCGCCCTTGTCGTCGGTGATGAAGAGCGAGCCGTCGGGACCCTGCGCGAGTCCCATGGGACGGTACTTCGCGCCACCGCTCGCCCTGTCAGATCCGGCGAATCCGTCGGCGAAGGTCTCGTACTCGGAGCCGGGCGCGCCGTTCTTCATGGGTACATACACCACCTTGAAGCCGGCCTGCGGTTCGGGCGCGCGGTTCCACGAGCCGTGGAAGGCGACGAACACCGCGCCGCGGTAGCTCTCGGGGAACTGCGTGCCGGTGTAGAACACTGCCGACTCCGGAGCCCAGTGGCCGGGGAAGACGGTCGCCGGCTCCTTCTTGTTCTCGCAGCGCCCGACCTTCTTTCCGTCGCCGCCGTACTCGGGCGCGAGTACGAGGCGTTTCGCCTCGAAGCTGTAGAAGCAGTAGGGCCAGCCGAAATCGTCGCCCTTGTTCACCTGCACCAGCTCCTCAGCCGGGTTCTGCGCGCTCTGCTCGGCGTTGAAGTATTGCGGCCAGTTCTGGAGAAGCTGGTCGCGCCCGTGCTGCGTGGCGTAGAGCTTCCCGTCCACCGGGTTAATCGTGAGTCCCATCGCGTTGCGGATACCGGTGGCGAAGTGCGTTTCGCTCGATGGCTTCTGTCCCTGCTTGTTCGCGTCGAACTTCCAGATTCCAGCGCGCGTTTGCAGCTCGGTGCACGGATCGTGGCCGGGCGATTCCTTCTGGCGATCCTTCACCTGACAGGAATTCGTGCGCGATCCGATGTTCACGTAGATCGCACCCGAACTGTCGAACGTGAAGTTGCGCGCGCCGTGACCGCCGGTGGGGAGACCGGCGACGACCGTCTGCGCCGCGCCGGAGGGCGTGAGGCTTCCCGCTGTGAGCGGGTAGCGGACGATGCTGGTCTTCGCGTCGGCGTAGAGGTAGCCGCCATGCAACCCGATGCCGGTGCCGCCGGCGCTGCCGAAAACGACGCTCGTGTCGGCGCGTCCGTCATGGTTCGCATCGCGCAACGCCACGATCCCGCCCTTGCCGGTGCCGCTCTCGAGGCCGCTCCCCGACTCGAGCATCTGCACGAACACGTCGCCGTTCTCCGCCACGGTAATGTGCCGCGGCCCGCCCGACAGATCGGCGAAGACCGTCGCGCAGAACCCGTCGGGAAGCGTGATTCCGCCATTGTCGCCGGGGCACGCACTCGCGACCGCGCCGTTCGAGCTGTCCGTGGTGGTGCTGCTATCGGATGCGGATGCGTCGTTCGCGCTCTTCCCGCTGCACGCTCCCAGCACAGCCGCCATCCCCATCGCCATCGCCATCCCACGTCCCTGGATCATCATCGTTCGAGGCCCTCGCTCGATAGTGATTCGTGTCGTACTGCCCCCGCCGCCCTCCTCACCCGGCCCATCTTCAGGGCACACCGCAGGCCGTGCGAGCGCGACGAGGAAAGCTAACTGGTGTCAGGGTGCGTGGCTGGTTTCCGGGGTCACCCCCGCGGCTCCGCGTGCGCCGTAACGTGCAGGCGCGATGAGCTATCCCCGCGACGGGCCCCTTACGGCGCGCCGACCGCTGGCCGACCAGATGATCCGCGCGACGAAGAGGGCTGCGAAGATGAGGGCGTAGATGAGCGGCTCGGTTATGTCCTTCTTCACGGCCCACCAGAAATGGATCACGCCGAGTACTGCTACCACGTAGACCAGTCGGTGAAGCGATCGCCAGCGGTCACCGCCAAGGCGGCGGACCATGGCGTTGGTGGAGGTGATGGCGAGCGGTATCAGGAGGAGGAAGGCCGCCATGCCGATCGTGATGTACGGGTGCTTCACCACATCGTGTACGATGTCGCCGAAGTTGAAGAACATGTCCACGCCGATGTACATCGACAAGTGCAGCGCGGCGTAGGAGAAGGCGAAGAGGCCGAACATGCGGCGGTAGCGCACCAGCCAGTTCCAGCCGGTGAGCCGCCTCGCGGGAGTGATCGAGAGCGTGATGATCAGGAAGCGAAGCGTCCACTTCCCCGTGAAGTGCTCGGCCTCGGTGATCGGGTTGGCGCCGAGGAAGCTCGTGGCGCGGGCGAAGTCGGAGTAGAGAGCCCAGACCACCCACGCCGCGGGGACGAGGCACAACACGAAGATCGCCGGCTTGAGCCAGTGTGGCGGACGGAACGCGCGAGCACGTCGCTCGTTCGCGCCTGCACTCCGCGCTCTCGCTACGCGTGCCTCGCGCTCGACGCGTACCGCCGCTTCGCTCAAAAGTTCTTCCTCAGATCCAGGCCGGAGTAGAGACTCGCCACCTGATCGCCGTAGCCGTTGAACATGAGCGTGGGGCGACGGCGGAACTCGCCAATTCGACGCTCCTTCGCCTGACTCCAGCGCGGGTGATCCACGTTCGGGTTCACGTTGGCGTAGAAGCCGTATTCGTTGGGTGCGGCGATGTTCCAGGTGGTCGCGGGCTGCTTCTCGGTAAGCGTGATCTTCACTATCGATTTGGCGCCCTTGAAGCCGTACTTCCACGGGATCACGTGGCGCAGCGGCGCTCCGTTCTGGTTGGGAAGCATCTTCCCGTAGAGGCCCACCACGAAGATGGCGAGCGGGTTCATCGCTTCATCGAGACGCAGCGCCTCCGTGTATGGCCAGTCGAGGATCGGGCGCCGCTGACCGGGCATCTGCTTCGGGTCGAGAAGAGTGGTGAGCTGGATGTACTTCGCCGAGGCGAGTGGCTCCGCCGCCTTGATGACGCTCGCCATCGGGAAGCCGAGCCAGGGAATTACCATGGACCAACCTTCCACGCAGCGGTGCCGGTACACGCGCTCCTCGAGCTTGTAGGGCTTGATGAAATCCTCGAGGTGATACTTGGCGGGCTTGTCGACGAGACCGGCCACTTCGAGCGTCCACGGCTCGGTGCGGAAATCCTTCGCGTTCTCGGCGGGATCGCTCTTGTCGGTGCCGAACTCGTAGAAGTTGTTGTAGGTGGTAACGTCCTCGTAAGGCGTGAGCTTGTCGTCGAGCGGAGCGTCGCCCGATTCGTTCATGGAGTCTGCCCGTGCCGACGACGCATCGCAGCCGGTGAGTGACGCTCCGAGCAGCGACGGCCCCGTAAGTGCAGCGAGCCCGATCCCTCCGACCTTCTCGAGGAATTTCCGCCGATCGAGATAATCCTTCTCGTCCGTTATGTCCGACGCGTGTACGTCACTGCTTTTCCTGATGAGCATGGCGGCTGTCCTCGAAGTTCGGATCGTGGATGCCTAAGATACAGTTCGGGAGGGGAATGGGTTCCCGAATGTCCGTTGACAATCCCCCCATCCGCTCTCACATTCCGGAAATACGTTCCGCGGTGATTTGTAGCGATTGCGACCGCGTTAGAAATTCCGCTAAACCGTTCGCGTGAACTGTGTAATCAGGCCGGGAGCGGTAGTCGCTCACCGGGCTGCTTTGTCATGCCCGGTGGGCTCAACTTCAGGGGCCTGCTTCAATGACTCACTCGTCCGCCGATTCCTTCATCTTCTCCAGCGAGTCGGTGTCCGAAGGACATCCCGACAAGCTCGCCGACCGCATCAGCGATGCCGTGCTGGATCTGCACCTCCGTTACGACCCCCGCTCGCGCGTGGCGTGCGAGGTACTCGTAACCCACAACTTCGTCTGCATCGCCGGCGAGACGCGCTGCAACAACAAGGTGACGAAGGAAGAGATCGAGCTGGCGGCTCGCAAGGTGATTCTCGACACCGGGTATACCGGATTCGATCCGCGCTTCGGCTACGAGAGCGCGGTCATCGACGTGCGTCTGCAGCCGCAGTCCAACGAGATCGGCTGCGCGGTGGACGAGAAGCTCGCGGTGGAGCTGCAGGGTGCGGGCGACCAGGGCTTGATGTTCGGCTACGCGAGCAACGAGACGCCGTCGCTCATGCCGGCGCCGGTCACCTACGCTCACGGTCTGATGCACGAGCTGGCGCGGGCACGCAAGGCCGAGGACGTCGCGTGGCTCCGTCCCGACGCCAAGTCGCAGGTGTCCATCCGCTACGTAGACGGTAAGCCGGTAGAGGCGAAGCGAATCGTGGTCTCGACCCAGCATTCGCCGTCGGCGAGCCAGCCGGAGATCCGCGATTACATAGTTGGCACCACGATTCCCGCGGTCGTCCCTGCCGAGCTGCTCACCAGCGGTTGGGAAGACCGGGTGCTGGTGAACCCATCGGGCGCGTTCACCGAGGGTGGTCCAGCTACCGACACGGGTTTGACCGGTCGCAAGATCATCGTGGACACCTACGGCGGGATGGCGCGTCATGGCGGCGGCGCCTTCAGCGGGAAGGATCCTTCCAAGGTGGACCGCTCCGCTGCCTACGCCGCGCGCTGGGTGGCGAAGAACATCGTGGCGGCGGGGCTCGCCGAGCGTTGCGAGGTGCAGGTGGCGTATGCAATCGGCGTCGCCGAGCCTGTGAGCATCATGGTGGAGACCTTCGGAACATCCACCGCCACGCGTCGCGAGCTCGAGGAGCGTGTGGCGGAGGTCTTCGACCTCACGCCTTACGGAATCATCCGTGACCTCTGCCTCCTGCAGCCCATCTACTATCCGACAGCTGCGTACGGCCACTTCGGTCGCGAGCCGAACGGGAGCGGGACGTTCACCTGGGAAGAGGCGTCGAAGGCGGCCGAGCTGCGTTCCGAGCCGAAGGTCACGGCGAGCGTCTGAGCCGAGCGAAACGCCAGTCCGCCATATGACGCAATAGAGCGCGCCGGCCTCTTGCCGGCGCGCTCTATTGCGTATCGGGTCGGAAGCTTGTACCCATATTGCCCCATGGCTGCACTCTACTACATGGTGTGCACGGTGGCGCTCACGGTCGTGCTCGGTGCTTGCATGGGCGCTCCGGAGGCGTCGCCCAGCGACAGCGTACAGATGGTGGCCGGCGGCCATGGCGACACTCTCCGGGTGGATGTTGCTGGCGCGGAGCGCGTCTTCCTTCCGGTGCCGCCCGATTCGGAAATTCCTGCCGGCCCGCTCGGCGCTTCGGTTCGGCGCGGACGCGCGATCTTCGAGGCGACGCGCGACAGTCTGCCCTCTAACGTCGGCAACCAGCTTCGCTGCCTGAGCTGCCATCTCGACGGCGGCCGGCGCGCCAACGCGTCGCCACTCGTAGGGTCGTTCCTTGCCTATCCCGCGTACAACGCGCGAGCGGGGCGAGTCATCACGATCGAGGATCGCGTCAACGGCTGCTTCCGGCGCAGCATGGCGGGGCGGCCGCTTCCGATCGAGAGCGCCGACATGCGCGACATGGTGTCGTATCTGGCCTTCCTTTCGCGCGGCGTGGTCGCGGGGAGCGAAGTGAAGGGGCACGGCCTGCCGAAGATGGAGCCGCTAGATGCGGACAGCGCGCGCGGGCGGGCGATCTTCGCATCCACGTGCGCGCGCTGCCACGGCGCGAACGGCGAGGGGAGATCGTTCGCGCCGCCGCTATGGGGGCCTGGGTCGTTCAGCATCGGCGCGGGGATGGCGCGGCTGCGGACGGCAGCGAGCTTCATTCGCTACAACATGCCGTACGATCTGCCGGGTACGCTCAGCGACCAGGAAGCGTTCGACGTGGCTGCGTACGTGAACTCGCACTCGCGCCCCGACCTCGCCGGGAAGGAAAATGACTGGCCCAACGGTGACGCGCCACCCGACGCGGCGTACCCGACGAACGCGACGCGGAAGCGAAGCGAGCTGGCAGCGCTACGCAGGTGAAGTGCAGGCGACGCGATGCAGATGAAGCGCGGCTGGCGCGGGGCAAACGCGGTGCTGCGGGTGATGCACAGCAGCCGAAGGGTAGATGGACAGCAGATGGATAGCAGGTGACATGGTGGTCAACGTGCGAGCGTAGCTCGTCCCCACATCACGGAGGGTTCGACAATGCTGAACGCCAACGACTACACCACTCACCGCCGCGGCTTTCTCGCGCGGCTCGCGGCCGGATCGGTGGCGCTCGGATTGAGCGCGATCCCG
>DASSOX010000263.1:0-2960 GCA_035700125.1 Gemmatimonadaceae bacterium | reverse complement strand
CGCGATGCCGATCGCGACTTCAGCCATGGTAGCCGAGCCGATGCCGAGCAGCAGTCAGTACGCTGCCTCGCTCCGCTACACCTCCCCCTCGCGCATCGCCGACTGAACCATCATGAACTCGCCTACGTTCTCGGTCGTGAGCACTCCAACAAGCTCACGACCGCGAACGACTGGCAGAGTTCGACAGCGGCAGCTGCGCAGCCGCGCGAAGGCATCTTCCAGCTCTTCGTCCGGATCGGTGACGGCGAAGGCGCGGTCCATCACGTCGCCAACGCTGCTCTCGGGACCGTGCGCGGCGAGCGCCTTCATCAGGTCGCTCCTGGTGAGCACGCCCACCACGTTTCCGTTCTCGAGCACGGGGAAGTCCTGCTGGAAGCCCGATAGCACCTCGTCCACCGCACGCGACAGCGGATCGCCCGGCGCGAGGGTGCGCACGTCGCGGATCATCACGCGCTCCACCTTGATGCCGTCGAAGGCCGTGTTCTGCTGCGCCATGGCCGCCTCGCCCGCGGCGCCGAGCCAGACGAAGAGCGCGATGAGCACGAGGAACGGATCCTTCAGCACGAAGAGTCCGATGATCCCGAAGATGAGCGCGAAGCCCTTCCCCACTTCGGCCGCGATGCGGGTGGCGCGGAGATGAGGCATCCGCATCGCGAGCGCCGCGCGCAGGACGCGCCCCCCATCCATGGGAAAGGCGGGGATCGCGTTGAAGATCACCAGCCACACGTTGACCCACATGAGCCGCGAGAGAAATGGCGCGCCTTCGCGGAGCAGCACGCCCGGGCCGGTGGGGAGCCCCGTGGCGATGAGAATCAGGAAGAGCACTATCGCTATCGCGATGGTCACCGCCGGCCCCGCGAGCGCCACGGCCAGCTCACGCTGCGGCTCCCTCGGGATCCGCTCGAGCTGCGCCACGCCACCTATCGGGAGGAGAGTGATCTCCCTGGTGGGGATCCCGTAGTGACGCGCCGTGAGCGCGTGGCCGTACTCATGCAATACTACCGAGGCGAAAACGGCGAGAATGAAGACCACGCCATTCACCGCGTCCATCGCGGAACCGCGAAGCTGGTAGCTCGCGAACGCCACCCACGCGAGGAGAATGAGGAAGGTGGCATGCACGCGGACGTCGATCCCCGCGAAGCGCCCGAGCTTCCACGACCACTTCATTTCGACGTCACGCCTTGCATGGCGCCTCCTCTAGCAAGGGAGCGGTGAGATAAGGTGAACAATAGCGCCCCGAACAAGTGGGTGGTGGCCGGCACCGTGATGACCGGCACCATAATGGCCGTACTCGACTCGAGCATCGTCAACGTAGCGCTCCCCGACATGAGCGGCTCGCTCGGCGCCACGATCGAGCAGATCACCTGGGTGATCACCGGCTACATCCTGGCCAACGTCATCATCATGCCGATAATCGCGCTGCTGTCGGCCCGCTTCGGCCGCAAGCGCGTGTACATGCTGAGCGTCATCGCATTCACCGGCGCATCGATGGCGTGCGGCGCAGCGCGCAGCCTCCCGCTCATCGTGTTCTTCCGTATCATCCAGGGACTCGGCGGCGGCGTGCTGATCACAGTGTCGCAGGCCATACTGCGCGAAACGTTCCCCGTGGAAGAACAGGGCGTGGCCATGGGCGTGTACGGGATGGGCGTGGTGCTCGCCCCGGCCATCGGCCCCACACTCGGTGGCTGGCTCACCGACCAGTATTCGTGGCCCTGGATCTTCTACGTCAACGTTCCGATCGGAATCATCAACCTTATACTGGTGAGTCGCTTCATCCACGATCCGCCGTATCTGGTTCGCGAGAAGGGCGAGATAGACTGGCTCGGGCTCGCGCTGATGACGATCGGACTCGGCGCGCTGCAGCTTATGCTGGAGGAGGGCGAGCGCGAAGACTGGTTCTCATCCTCGTTCATCGTCACTCTCGCGGCAGTCTCGGCGGCGGGACTCATCTTCTTCATCTGGCGCGAGCTCACGGCGCGGCGGCCGGCGGTGGATCTCCGGATACTGCGCAATTCGTCGTTCGCATCCGCGACGGCGATCGGCGGCGTGCTGGGGATGGGACTCTACGGCTCGCTCTTTCTTCTCCCGCTCTTCCTCCAGAATCTGCTCGGATACTCCGCGATGCTGTCGGGCCTCGCGCTGATGCCGCGCAGTCTCGCCATGGCGGTGGTGATGCCGATCGGCGGCCGCTTCTACAACAAGCTCGGGCCGCGCTTCCTGGTGGGGCTGGGACTCGTGGTGAGCGCGTACTCGTTCTGGGCGCTCGGGCAGCTCACTACCAGCATGGGCTTCTGGGACATCTTCTTCCCCCAGATGTGGCAGGGCGTGGGCTTCAGTCTGATCTTCGTTGCGCTGAGCACCGCGGCGCTCGCCACCATCGACAAGCCGAAGATGACCGCCGCCACTGGTCTCTACAACGTTGTGCGTCAGGTCTTCGGGAGCGTGGGGATCGCCGTCGCCGCGACGCAGCTCACCACGCACACCGCCATCTATCGCGCCGAGCTGGTGACGCACATGGGGACCACGCAGCTCGTGCAGGCGCACAACTTCATCCGGATGACCGCCGCCGCGATGCGCCAGCGCGGGCTCGATGCTCTGGAAGCCACCCAACGCGCCCTGGCGATCCTCGATCTGCGGGTGACCCGCCAGGCAGCGACGCTAGCGTACAACCACGTCTTCCTGCTCGTCACCCTCCTCTTCGTGATATCCGTCCCTCTCGTTTTCCTCCTCAAGAGCAGCGCTGCGGGCGGGCACTCCGAGATCATGGTTGACTGAGCTGGTCGGCGTGGGTGGAGAGGGCATCTCGAGGGCTGGGTTCCTCTCGTTGAACTGAAATCGCGGAGAGCGCGGAGGACCGCGGAGGGCGCGGAGGGGAACTGCACAAGGAGTCAGGCTACCGGCCGCAAGGAGCAGAAAAGAAGAAAAGAGGGGAACTGCTCCTGCACTTTGAGTCCTGCCCA
>DASSOX010000262.1:0-3777 GCA_035700125.1 Gemmatimonadaceae bacterium | reverse complement strand
CACACCACCACCCGCTCCAGACTCTTCCGACTCGCGGCGATCGTACTGCTCGTCGCCGAGGTGGTGGCTGTAGGCCTCTCTCCGATCGCGGAGGGGAGAGTCTCGGCTGACTTCCCCACTCACATAGAGACGGCCGGTGCCGTTCCCCACGCGGGTCACCATCCCGGCATCTGCGCCTTCTGCGTGCTCCGGCACTTCAGCCCCCTCCCCACGTACCCGAGCGGTACGTCGCGGCAGGTGGCGGTGCACCAGTCCATCCGTCCGGAGAAGCAGCTCGCAATCATCATCGTCGGTCACGACCGCCACGACCCCGCCAGAGCTCCACCTTCCCTCCCCTTCCTCACGACAATCTGAGGCAGCACGGCGCACAGCCGTGCCCCTGTCCGCGCAGGCATCGCCCGGCCGGCACGCTCGAGCAGCGCCCAGCGGCACCGAGGCGGTAGCCCCGATCGCGCGGACGGAGCCGTGATTTTTCACACCGACTCCAAGGGGAGCAATGCACCCGTACATCTCCGCGGCGGCGCTCCTGGCGCTCGCCGCAACGGCAGCACCCGCCCAGCAGATGGGCGACACCACACGCACCGACTCAACCGCTCGCGCCGACTCCGTCGCGCGCGCGGACTCGGTAGCGCGCGCCGACTCGATTCGCATCGTTCGCGAGCTGGAAGCAATGAGCGCTGGCGCGCCGACCGACACGACCGAACCCGCGCCCACGGGCACCGGCCGTTCCGGGGCTGTCAACCCGCGACTTCTCCCGGATATCAGCGCCGTCGGTGACTTCGTGGGCGACCTCACGCCGCGCGGGAGCACACAGGAGGATGGCAGCAGATTCGGTGTCCGCGAGATCGAGGTGGCGCTGCAGGCGGCGGTGGATCCGTACTTCCGCGGCGACATCTTCCTCGGAATCAACGATCTCGAGAAGGTCGCCATCGAGCAGGCGTACCTGACCGCCACCGCGCTTCCGGGCGCGCTGGAAGCGCGCGTCGGCCGCTTCCTCATGCCTGTGGGGAAGCAGAACACCACGCACCGCCACGACCTCCACACCGTGGAGTATCCGTGGGTCATCAGGAGCTTCCTCGGCGACGAGGGGCTCACGGGCACCGGGATCTACGTGAGCAGGATCTTCGCGCCCTTTGGGTTCTATCAGGAGGTCCAGGCGTCTGCGGTGGACCGCTTCGGCGAGGGGGCGGAGGGCGTGCACACCCTCGAGCCCGTGAACAAGAAACTCTCCGGGCTCGGCTACTCGGCCCGGCTGCGCAATTACTGGGATCTCTCCGAGGCCTCCAACATCGAGCTCTCGGCGTCCGCGATCACTGGCAGGAAAGCGCAGCCGGTGGAGTGTAACCTCGGCTCGTACATGTGTCCGGTCGACCGTGACGAATCGCTCGGCGTGGCCGCCAGGCAGACGGTGGTCGGTGTTGACTTCACGTACCGATGGCGTCCTCTCCAGCAGGGGCTCTACGAGTCATTCATCCTGCAGGCGGAGTGGATGCGCCAGATCAACGAGGACGATCCGCGCATCCCACCCGAGGTGGGCACGTACGAGGTCCGCTACGCGGGTCCGCGTGGCTCGCGCTCGGGCTTCTACACCTTCGCCCGCTACCAGCTCACGCGCCGTCTCTACGTCGGCGCGCGTGTGGACCATGTGGGCGCTCCCTCCGGGTTCGAAACGACCGGTGGGTCGCTCAGTGCGCAATCCGCCTACCTCGAGTTCTTCCCCAGCGAGTTCTCGAAGCTGGTGGCGATGTTCGAGCACGCGCGACAGAGCGGAGCGCAACTCGCCTTCCCCGATCTCGGTCCATCGCGTCACGCCAACAGGATTCTCCTGCAGGCCACCTTCGCGATCGGTCCACACAAGCCGCACCCATTCTGAGCCGGTGCAATCACGACATGAAGACCGACCAGCTCATCGAGATAACGAGGACTTTCAAGATGCAACTTCGAACCATCGCGGGCGCCGCACTCACGTTCCTCACGCTCGCGCTCACGCCGCTCGCGGCGCAGGCGCAGAAGCTGAAGGTCGTGACCAGCACCACCGACCTCTACGACATCGCGAAGGCAGTGGGTGGTGACCGAATCGAGGCAACGCACATCAGCGAGGGGTATCAGGATCCACACTTCGTGGAGGCGAAGCCGAGCTTCGTACTCAAGCTTCGCGATGCCGACGTATGGGCGTTCGTCGGGCTCGATCTCGAGATCGGGTGGATGCCGCTCCTAATCAACGGCGCGCGCAACGAGAGGGTGCGCCCCGGCGGCAGCGGGTATCTCGACGTTTCAACCGCCATTCCCCTCCTCGACGTACCACAGGGGAAGGTAGACCGCAGCCAGGGCGATGTGCACCCGCTTGGCAACCCTCACTACTGGCTCGATCCGGAGAATGGGAAGCGTATAGCGCACCTCTTTCGAACGCGCTTCTCCGCCCTCGATCCGGCAGGTGCGGCGCAGTACGCAGCGAACGAGAAGGCGTTCGCCGGCCGGCTCGACGCCGCGGCGCGCGGGTGGGCCGATGAGCTCGCGGCGGTCCGCGGGAAGCCCGTGGTCGCGTGGCACACGAGCTGGCGCTACTTCGCCGAGTACACCGGGATGAACATTGTGGGCTTCATGGAGCCCAAACCCGGCGTGCCGCCGTCGCCTTCGCACCTCGCTGGCCTCATCCAGACCATGAAGCGCACCGGCGCGAAGGTGATCATCATGGAGCCGTTCTACGATCGGAAGATGGCGGACTTCGTGGCACGGAATACGGGCGCCACCGTGCTCGTACTTCCCCCGTCAGTGGGCGGCGAGAAGGGGGTGGACGACTACATAAAGCTGATGCAGCACGACATCTCCCGGCTCGCGGAGGGCATCTCATGACCGCGCTCATCACATTCGATCGGGTGACCCTGGGCTATGGCCGGCGCCCGGTGCTCACCGATCTGAGCTTCGAGATATCGGAGGGCGACTTCCTCGGCCTGGTCGGTCCGAACGGCGCAGGGAAGACCACCATTCTGAGAGCTATCCTCGGCTCGCTCTCGCCCATGGCCGGCACCATCACTCGCTCGGACGGGCTCCGATTCGGTTACGTGCCGCAGCGCGATCAGGTGGACTACAACTTTCCGCTCAAGGTCGTGGACGTCGTGCTCATGGGGCGCTACGACCGGGTGGGACTCGCGCGCAGGCCGGGGAGGCACGATCGTGATCGCGCGCGCGCCGCGCTCGAGCACGTGGGAATCGCGCACCTCGCGGACGAGCCCCTCTCGGCGCTCTCGGGCGGGCAGCGTCAGCGCGCACTGATCGCGCGTGCGCTCGTGGGAGAGCCTAACCTCCTCATCCTCGACGAGCCCACCAACGGGATGGATCTGGTGTCCACCACGCAGATCCTCGCACTCGTGCGCGAGCTGCACGAGCGCGACGGCCTCACAGTCCTGATGGTGAGTCACGCTCTCAACGAAGTCGCCAACTACGTGCGCCGGATAGCGCTCGTTCTCGAGGGCGCGTTTCGCATCGGCGAGGTCGACGAGATCATGACCGAGGAAACGCTGAGCGAGATGTACGGCATCCCGGTGGAGGTGAGCTCCTTCGAGGAGCATCGCATGGTGTTCGCTCGCCGGGGAGTCTCCACCACGGTGGCGGACGATGCTTGACGCCGTACTTCTCTTTCGCGAGGCGCTGTACGGCGCGCTGGTGATAGCTGTCGCCTGCTCTTCTCTCGGCGTGTACGTGGTGCTGCGGAGGATAGTGTTCGTCGGCGCCGCGCTGGCCGAGCTCTCGTCTGCCGGGCTCGCGCTCGGTCTCTGG
>DASSOX010000261.1:0-5741 GCA_035700125.1 Gemmatimonadaceae bacterium | reverse complement strand
GTTCCACCGGCGCGCCACTCGAGTCCTTGACCAGATAACGCTTCTCCAGAACGATCCGCGCATTCTTGGTCAACGACACGGGCGTGGCGGGCGGCTTGGATGGCAGGGACATAGTGACGACTCCTCGGTTGGGTAGCAGATGCGAAGTTGCGACCCTAAAGTCAGTGTGATGCGAGACGGCGATGGCGAGGCAGGGAGCAGCAAATTTCCGCGGGCGGGACGATCATGCTGCGGGTCGTGAGAATAGCCCCGGGTCGTGATTCCGCGCAAGTCTCCACGGAAACCGTTGCGGCGCAATTACTTGGACCGATTCGTCCGCCGCGCCCACTCGGCTCGCTCCAATCGCCGGCCCTCGCCGAGGATTGGTATCTGCCGCATCCATAAGCAGTTGCGTCCCTTCGAGCCCTCTCCTGCGCGACCATCGCCATCTCCACAACCCTAAATATAGCATCAAGTTAGCGCGCCAGGAGCCGTTTCCAGCACCCCTTCCGCGAACGCTTGCCACTCCCGAGCCGACGAACTGCCGAAGTGCCAGCCGCGCAGCTCTTGCCTGCTTTCACGTGCGGCACGCGCCGTGCCGCGACTCCGTTACACCGCCGGATGACCGACCTCGCGACAATTGGCCACCGAGTGGCCGGAGCCAGTCGAACGTCTCACGTCCCCCCCACGTTCCGACCTCTCGCGAAGCGCCCCGAACGATGCTCCGCGCTCAGCTCCAGGTACGCGCGCACCGTCCTCGCAATTCGATCCCGCATCTCGGGCGTCGTCTGGCGCACCACGCGGCCAGGGACGCCGAGCACCACCGAGTCAGGCGGGATATCCATCCCCTCCCTGCACACCGCGCCGGCACCGACGAGCGATCCGCGGCCGACGCGCGCGCCATTCAGTACGATGGCGCCCATCCCGATAAGGCAGTCATCCTCGACCGTCGCACCGTGCACGATTGCGCGATGGCCGATCGCCACCCGCTCCCCGATGATCGCGGGAAAGCCGGGGTCGGCGTGCAGTACCGCGCCATCCTGAACGTTGCTCTCCGCTCCGATGCTGATGACCTCACTGTCGGCCCGGATCACGGCGGTCGGCCACACGGATGCTCGCGCGCCAATTCGCACACGGCCGATGACTATCGCATCGGTGTGCACGAAGGCAGCAGGATCTATCTCGGGATAGTATGTGTCGTCCATAGCGATTTCACTTCGGGGTCAGCATCACTCCACGCCGTGCGAACGTAATCCGCATAGTGCTCGCTACTGTCACGCATCCCCGCGCGTCCAAACGCCTCGGCCATGAGGAGATCGAGCTCGCTGCGCGGCAGGTAGCGACCCATCGCATCGGGTGAGGACTCGTACGCTTCGCGCAATAGAGCGATCGCCTCCTTCGGCTCGCCCAGCGCGACGTGCGCGCGCGCCATGTGCGCCAGTGTGACCGTCCACCCGATGCTCCCCCATCGCGCCGCCTGGAACTCCGCGATCGCCTCGCGCAGTCGCCCAGCGCGCTCGGCGATCAACCCGCGCACGTGATGGTACAGCCGCCAGTCGCGACCATAGTAGCTCCTTGCTCCTATGGTCTCGATGGAGTCCGCGAGAGCGCGGAGCCGCACCGTGTCTCCGCTCGTGGCTATCGCTTCGGCCAGGAGCGCGTGCGACCATGTGAATGAGCGCGCGGCGTCGCCGGCCAGCGATTGGTAGGGCGACGGCGGCTCTCGCGACTCGGTACCGTGCGCGTAGGCCTCGTACACCCGCGCGGCGTCCCTCCAGCTACCCAGCCGCGCCAGGCCATCCCCGCGCACCAGCTCGAGCGACCGTGCGGCTGGATACTCCGACGTCAAACGTCCGAGCAGCCGATTGGACTCGCGAACCTTGCCGCGCTCGCGGAGCAGCATCGAACGCAGATCCATCCCCTCCACGCGATGCTCCTCGTCGTCGCGCGCGAGCCACGCGCCAGCCGCGGAATCGGCCTCGCCGAAGCGACGCGCCATGAGGAGGATGCGCCCAACGCGCGCGTCGTAAGCAGCATCGTCGCCCGCGAGCGCCGCTGCGCGTCTGGCCACCGTAAGCGCCGAATCGTAGCGGCCAGCCGAAGCGAGTACTTCGGCGAGGTATCCCCAGGGCGCTGGCACATCGGGCTGCAGTGCAACCCACCTGCGCGCCGCACTCTCCGCCTCCACCAGATCGCCCACGGCGAGACGCATCCGCGCCACGCCGCCGAGCGCCGTGCAGGGAGCGCACGGTCCGCGCCCCGCCTCCACCGCGAGGGAATCGAGAGAGAGCGCGCGCCGCAGCACACTGTCGGCCGACTCCCACTCCCCGTGCAACGCATACACCTCGGCGAGCATCTCGTACGCTCGCGGGTCCTGCGGATAGCGCTCCACGAGCTGACGCCCGAGCGAACCCGCTCGCGAGTGTTCGCCGTTGTGCAGTGCTACGTATACGTCCTCGTGTAAACGGTCCCAGTCGGTAGCGCGGCTCCGCGCCGCGCTCAGCGCCCGGGCGAGCCGCTCTACCAGTTGTGCATCCCGCGTGTTGCGTGCGATCTGCAACCGGGCGGTGAGAGCACTCACGAAGGACGAGTCCATCGCGATCGCTGCATCGAGCTCGCGAAGCTGATCCGCCGAACGTCCCTCGCCCGCGGCCTGGACGGCTCGGAGGTAGTGCTGATAAGCGCCGATGTTGGAGCTCTCGATGTCTGCGAGCCGCGGCCCGGGCCTGCCGGTATTCGCCGCCGAAAGGATGTACGATGCGGCGCGGTCGGCCACCTCGAGGATGTCCGCGCCCGTGACGGTGAACAGCCTCACGAGCGCACCGCTGCTCGCGTCGCGCATCCCCACATCGAGCACATAGAGTCCGTCGCCGCGCGTGATCCCCCCGCTCACCGCCCACGTTGCACCTACCGCGCGCGCAAGTCGCAGCGCGTCTTCGGTTCCGAGCGGCGTGCCGCCGAAACGGTGCACGCGCCGTGCGGCATCGCGCACTCGCGAAGGGGCCACCACCTGTACCGCACCGCTCCTGGAAAGGTCGGCGGCGATCATCTGCTTGAGTCCCTCCTCCAGCCAGGCGACACTCGAGTCATCGCGGACGTTCTGGATGAGGGTTATCGCGACTACGGGCTGCGAGGTCGGTGCGGCGCCAGCGGCGGTCGCCGCGCGCCGGCCGGCGAGGTACGTGCCGCCGGTGATCAGCGCGAGCGACAGGGCCGCAGCGGCCAACGCAACGAGCGTCCGCTTCCGAGCGCCGGCGTGCAAGTCGAGCGGCTCGGCGGGGTCGGGCTGCTCCGGCGATTCGAGCGGCCGCACCGGCTCGGGCCGCGCGTCGTCGGAAGACGCGACCCGCACGGCCGGCGTCACCTCGTTCGCGTCGCTGTCCGGAGCGCGCGACGCCAGCTCCGCAGCGAGTGCAGCCACGCGCTCGTCCGGCCGCGCCCCGAAATCGCGCTCCAGACGCGCGGCCAGATTCCTGTACTCGGCAAGCGCGTGGAGTGAAGCTTCGCGCGAGCCAGGCGCTTTTATCGCGTTGATGAGGTAGAGCGCGGCGTCGGTAGAGAGCGGCGCGGCCGCGAGCCAGCGGCGCGCGAGGGCGGCACAGTCGTCCCATCGCCGAGCTCGTGCCAGGGCGAGGCACTCGCCTTCACAGGCGCGCGTGAAGAGTCGCGCATAGCGCTCGCGCTCGCGGCTTACCCACTCCTCGAAGCGCCCGGAGCCACCTACGTGGATGCCGTCGAGGAGCGGTCCACCATACAACTCTACGGCCCGCGTCGTATCGCGCGCGGCGCAGGCAGCGGCGAGCTCCCGTGCATCCACGTCCAGCCGGACGTCTTCGGCGAGCACGACGTCCGAGCTGCGGTGCGCGATTGCATCACGGCCGAGCAGCCGGCGGAAATGTGAGAGCGCGTCGCTCAGCGAGTGCCGCGCGCGCTCGTCTTCCTCGTCGCCCCAGAACATCTCGGCGAGTGCATCGCGACTGTACGGCCTGTCGGAGAGCGCGAGTACGGCGAGAAGCGTCAGCTTCCGACGGCGAACTCCGACCGACTCGTCCCTTCCATCGGGTGAGAGCAGCGCGAGACGCCCCAGCGTGATCAGCCGGAAGTTGTTGGGGCGCACGATGTTGACATGTAGAAGATGGTTTGACGACGGCATCTACCTTGTGCGACTCGCGGTGCCCGCTCGCCCGGCGCTCCAGAGACGGAGCCGGGATCGGCGCCTACCAAGCTAACCCTTTCCATGCCGCCGAGGATACAGTTGTCGCCGCGACTCGCGCCAGCGCTCGCAGTCGTTGGGTTCGCGCTCCTCCTCCCGAACGCCGGGGGGGCGGCCGCCCAGAGCGCGTTCAGGACGAGCCTCACGGCGACCATAGATCGCACGCCAGCGGATACGGTCGCAACCACGACCGATTCCCTCGGCTGCCGGCGGATCTCTCTGCACTGGCGGGAACTGGCCGGCGCGCATCGCTACGTGGTCTACGCGAGCAATACCGGCGGCGAACCGTGGATTCGCCTCCCGCAGCGGACCGCGTGCGGCTCGGCCGCTCCGGAAGGAAGCACCGGCCTCACCGACGTGCAGCCTACCAGGGGAGCGGCGACTGGTACGCGGAAAGTTCACTACAAGGTGGTGGCGCTCTCCGGGGACGGCCCGGGCGAGCGCACGCTCGACACCACCAGCGTGATTGCGGTGGAGCTGCGATGAACGGCGCTTCACGACCGAGCATTCGGATTTTCATGCCCGAGCGCAGGCCTGTGCCGGTGTCACACGGCCGCGCGGTCTTCCGGAGCGACAGTGTCCGGATTCACTCTCATACACCTGGAGTCAACATGCCGCAAATTCGCTGGCGCGCCTCGCTGGCCGCCCTCACACTGGTTGCCTTCGCCGCCGCCGCGCGCCCGGGCGAGGCAGATGCACAGGGGCTCTTCAAGAAGATCAAGGAGAGAGCCAAGCAGACCACCGAGCAGCACGTCGTCAACAAGGCGGGGGAAGCCACCGAAAAGGCGCTCGACAAGACCGAAGACATCATCGCCTGCGCGGCCACCGACGCCGCCTGCATCCAGGAAGCCCAGAAGCAGGGGAAGCAGGTGAGCGTCACCGATGCGAACGGCAACACGGTGAGCGGCAGCGACTCGGCCGCCGCGATAGCGGCTGCGACCGGCGGGAGTTCGGCATCCGCCGCGGGCGCGGTGCCGGCGAAGCAGCTCAAGCCGGGCGAGGGCGCGTTCGCCAACTACGATTTCGTTCCCGGCGAGCGGCCGATATTCGTGGACGACTTTACGAAGGATAACGTCGGTGACTTTCCCCGCCGCTTCGAGTTCCTCGCCGGCAACATGGAGATCGTGGAATGGCAGGGACAGCGATGGCTGCGCAGCGGTGGGCACGATGTGTTCGTGATACAACTCCCCGAAGTACTCCCGGAGCGCTTCACCATGGAGTTCGACCTCGCCGGTTCGGGCAACGGGATGGAGATCAACTTCGCCAACGATCAGCCGGCGAGCGGGCCACACCTGGCCATCAATACGCACTCCGCCTATCTGATCGCTGATCCGATCCGCGGCGAGGGCGAGTTGAAGCTGAACACCAGCGAGACCCCCGTGAAGATCCGCATCTCGGTAGACGGCAAGTATCTCAAGCTCTACTCGAACGAGCACCGCGCCCTCAATGTGCCGAACGCGAATCTGGGCCGGTCGAATCGCATCACAGTGAACATGAATGGCTGGAGTGCCGACGATCCGCGCATGATTGCGAACGTCCGCATCTTCGC
>DASSOX010000260.1:0-18695 GCA_035700125.1 Gemmatimonadaceae bacterium | reverse complement strand
CACCATGGTTCCCCGCCCTCACTCGTCGTAGTTCGGTTCGGCCGCTCCGGGGCGCCGTCCGGACATCGCCACGGTCAGCAGCATGTCGGCTCCATCCTTCGAGTCCACGTCGTGAGGAATCTCGGGCTGGAGTACGAGTGCCTCGCCCTCCCGCAGATCGTACTTCTGCGATGGCGTAGCAACTGAAATTTCGCCGCGCAACGGACGGATCATCACCACGCCGGGCGCGTGGTGGCGCGGAAGACAGCCGCCGGGCTCGAAAGTGAAGAGCACGAGACGGAGAGTGTCGCTGTGAAAGAGCGTGACCTGGTTGTGTCCGTCCTTCTGCGGCCCCGGCTCGCCGTGAAGCTTTCCCAGCGCCGCGTCGAAGTCGAGCTTGTGCTCTGGTCCGGCGAAGCGCTGAGCGGGTGGTGGCCGAAGCCGATCCTCTGGAGAGGTCATGAGTCGTGCTGCCTCCTTTGGGGGCCGGCGCTGCCGGCGTGAGGTGACGTTAGCATGATGCACGGAGCTCCGTAGGATGGCAAAGTCCGAGCCCTCTCCGCTCGGGCCGCTCTCCTCTAATGCGTTCCGTTCCGTCGGCTCCTGGGCTCGACCACGCTGGAGTCTTCGGACTCGAGCGCATCGAGGAATGGACAGTCACCGAGCGGACCATGCGCGTGGCAAGAGGCAGCCATCTTCCTCAGCGCGCCGCTGATGCGAGTAAGGTCGTTGATCTTCTCCTCCACCGCCTCGATCTTCTCCTCCACTGCGCGGTGCACGTCCTGGGGAGTCGTGCGCGGGTCCACGCGCAGCGCCAGGAGCTGCTCGATCTCGGAGAGCGTGAAGCCGAGCGCCTGCGCGCGCCGGATGAACTCGAGTCGTGCTACGTCGCTCGCGAGGTATTCGCGATACCCGGACGCCCGCCGCTTCGGCTTGGGGAGAAGCCCACGCCGTTCGTAGTAGCGAACCGTCTGAACGTTGACGCCCACGGCGCCCGCGAGCTCGCCAATGGTCAGCGTCTGCATCTCTTCCAACTCGATAGCCATTGCCTCATTCCTCGATCATGGATTCGAGTACAAGGTAAGGATTAGACCATGGTATAGAGTCAAGAGGGCTCTTTCCCATCGCGTGGCCACCACCAGATGCATCGTCTGCAACCCATTTTGTAGAAATTAGTTAGCATACTTCTAATAATGTACTATAATAGCTGGCACGACCGCGGGCTCGCCAGTCGGACGTGCACCTATTGGGCAGTGTACCCGCCGTCTATCACCAGCTCCGCACCCGTCATGAACTTCGATTCGTCCGACGCCAGATAGAGAACGCCGAACGCGATGTCATCCGGCTCGCCGAGATGCCCCAGGGGGTGCAGCGCCTCGAGTGCGCGCCTGGCTGCGGCCGCATCGCCGCTCGCCTCGGCGTAACTCTCGACCATCGGCGTCACTATGTAGCCGGGATGAACGGAGTTCACGCGGATGTTGTAGCCCGACTTGGCGCAGTGCAGAGCGGCCGACTTGGTGAAGAGCCGCACTCCCCCCTTGCTGGCGTTGTAGGCGGCTAGATTCGGGTCGCCTACCAGTCCCTCGATCGACGAGAGATTGATGATGGAGCCGCGCCGCGCTGGCCTCATCGCTTCGATCGCGAAGCGAGTACCGAGGAAAACGCCGTCCAGGTTGATGCTCATGAGCCAGCGCCACTCATCGAGCGTGGTGTGCTCCACGTCCTTCCCGATCGCGACACCGGCGTTGTTTACTAGCGCATCGAGCCGGCCGAAGCGGCGCATCGTCTCATCCATCACGCGCTTCCAATCCTGCTCGCTCGACACGTCGTGCTTCAGGAAGATCGCCTCGTGCCCTTCCTTGCCGATTCGCTCGGCCACTGCCTCCCCTGCTCTCTCGTCCACGTCGGTCAGCATGACGCGGGCCCCTTCGCGCGCCAGCATCGCCGCCGTCGCCTCGCCGAGCCCCTTGGCCGCGCCCGTGACGAGGGCGGCCTTCCCTTTCATGCGGTCCATCGGTCCCTCCGTTGGTTGTGCGTGCCGACGCAACGAGCGCCGAGCACGCTCTCCGCTGCAGCTATCGCACCGTGCGCGGCGCGGCCGGCAAGATGCGGCATTCCCCTACATCGCTTGCGGCAAATCCCGACGCATCACGATCCGCAACTCGATTACCATTCAAAATGGACTCGATTCCGAGCACAAGTTCACAGGAGGGGTTCATGCGGACGAACGCGGGAAGCACTCCCTGGGGGCCGACAGTGACGCGGTCGCGGCCGTCGTCCAGCTCCCTGGAGAGCGACGACCACATTGCCCTCGAGGCGATGAGCGCGCTGGAACGCGAGAAGCTGCTCCCCGCCCTCAGGGTGAAGCTCTCCGTAGAGCAGGGCTGGCTCACGCTATCCGGCAACGCGGCACACAGGGTGGAGCGCTCGGCGGCCGAGTGCGTGGTGCGTTATGTACCGGGCGTGAAGGGCGTGATCAACCGGCTCGTGGTAATGGCGGCCGAGCGGCGCTAGCGAACGCTCGCGCGTGGTCAGTGGGAAGTCCCGGTCGCTCGCTCAGCGACGAGCGACGAGTCGTAGTGCGCGCACAAGTGCGTACCTGCACCGCTCACGCCAGGCCCGCCACCAGCATCGCGATACCCAGCAGGAGCAGCAGCACCGCCACCACTCTTCGGAAGAGCGCTGGTGGAAGGTGACCGAGCACTCTCGTACCGAGTGCGGTACCCACCACAGCACCTGCGGTGGCGATCAGCACGAAAGGCCACACCGCGAGCATCGAGCGCCAGTCGCTCGCGAGATAAACCGGAAGCCGCGCCACATCGACGAAGATGGCGACAGCAGTGGCGGTCGCCACGAACGCTTCCTTCGGGACGTCGAAGCCGAGCATGGCCGCTGAACGAATCCCGCCCTGATTCCCCACCAGCCCGCCGAGCAACCCCGATAGCGCACCGGCCGTCCACGCCGCCGTGCGTCCCCACCGTACACGCTCCATCCATCCCGTGAGCTGCGAGACCGCCGCCAGGATGAGCAGCACACCGAAGACCGTGGTGAGTGCCGTGCTCGCCGCCCGCTCGTGCGCGAGTGCACCCAGCAGCCCGCCGATCGCGCTCGCTATGCCGAAACCGGATAGCACCTCGCGATCGACGTGGCGGCGCAGCATCCAGAAGCGCTGAACCGTGGCGACGAAGTGCGGAATGGCGATGGCCGCCACGGCCACCTTCGTTCCGGCTTCAATGGCGAGCGTGGGCGTGAGGAGGCTGCCGATCCCGAACCCGGCGACGGCCGCGATTCCGCCGGCGAGCACCGCAACCGCCACGAGCAGGAGTGCAAAGACCATTTAGTTCCAGAGCGAGTCGTGTCCGATCTGCGACGTGCCGAGTTGGCGCGCGCGTTGCTGCCGTAGCCATGAGCGGCGAGTGGCCGAGCTGGAGAAGAAGCTCGGGATCTACGACCTCGCGCAGTTCACCCCTGCGGCGTTGGGGCCGGCTCGAACATGACTTCGTCCACGTAGCACCATCCCCAATCCTCGCCCGGTTCGAAGCTCCGGATTATCGGGTGCTGCGTCTGGTGGAAGTGCCTGGTCGCGTGCTTGTTAGGCGAACTGTCGCAGCACCCCACGTGGCCGCACTCCAGGCAGAGGCGGAGGTGCACCCACCGGGAGCCCGTCTTCAGGCACTCTTCACACCCTTCGGGCGTGCGCGGGACTACATCGCGGACCTGATCGAGATGCGTGCATCGAGTCGCCATGTCATTCCCCTCCCGGCAATCGCCGGGCGTCAGAAATTCGTACTTCTCGCCGCCGAAGATTCCGTCGTGGCACCGGCAGCCGCGAGTGCCTTCCTCACGGCGGGCGCCACGACGGTGCCGTACAACTCGATCGACCGCATCACGCTCGCGTGCGGCATGGTGCCCACGGTCATCTGCATCAGGAAGCGGTCGTAGCCGAAAAGCTGATGCTCGTAGAGCATCTTGTCGATGATCTCCTGCGGACTCCCCACGAGCAGCGCGCCGTGGAGCGAGCGCTCGCCATCGAAGCGCTGCCTCGTGGGCGGAGCCCAGCCGCGCTCGCGACCGAGCCGACCCATCACTTCCAGGTACGGAGGAAAGGCCGCATCGGCAGCGGCCTCGGAGGTATCCGCGATGAACCCGTGTGAGTTGATGCTGAGCCGAAGCGTGGCTGGATCGTGTCCTGCGCGGCCGAATGCCTGCCGGTAGAGATCCGTGAAGGCTACGAAGCGCGCCGGTGCCCCGCCGATTATGGCGAGTGCCATCGGAAGCCCGAGCGTCGCTGCGCGCACCACCGACTGCGGCGTGCCGCCGACCGCGACCCAGATCGGAAGCGGATCCTGGATCGGTCGCGGATACACTGCGAGATCTTCGAGCGGAGCGCGATGGTTGCCGCTCCAGCGTACACGCTCGTTCGCGCGCAGCTCGAGGAGAAGCTCCAGCTTCTCGGTGAAGAGCACGTCGTAGTCATCTAGATCGTACCCGAAGAGCGGGAAGCTCTCGATGAACGAGCCGCGCCCTGCCATGATCTCCGCGCGCCCGCCGGAGATCAGATCGAGCGTGGCGAAGTCCTGGAAGACGCGCACCGGATCATCGGAACTCAGTACCGTGACCGCACTGGTGAGGCGAATTCGCTTCGTCCGCGTCGCGGCGGCGGCGAGTACCACCGCTGGCGAAGACACGATGTAGTCGGCCCTGTGATGCTCGCCGACGCCGAACACATCGAGCCCTACCTGGTCGGCGAGCTCGATCTCCTCGAGGAGGTCGGCGAGCCGCTGCTCGGCGCTCACGAGGTGGCCACTGTGCGAATCGCGCGTGCGCTCGGCGAAGGAGTAGAGGCCGATCTCCACCCCGCGCCTTTGTTCATGGGGCGCCGCCGCGCCGGTTGGATCGACAGAGGTCATGCGGGAAAGCTAGCGAAACCGCCCTCCCCGCGCCCGACCTGAAGGGGTCGGTGCACGAAGAGGGCGGTCGGCAGTGAATTCCACGATGACTGCCGTAGCGACCCGGCCCGTTCCGCGCCAGGCGGTCAGCAGCCGTCAGTCGATTTCGTCACAGCCGGCGCGTCAGGGCACGTCCCACCACACCCTGTCGTTCAACGACGCTCCGCCCTGCGCCGAGATGGCCGACTGGAGGTTCTCGTTGTTGAATGACTGCTCCGCGAGCGGGTAGGTGAGCCGCCGGGCCACCGTCTTGGGGTCGGTGATCACAGCGGGCCCCGGCTGAAGGTTGGGGACTCCGCTGCGCCGGTACTCGGCGTACGCGTCGGCACCCTGCGCGTAGAGGGCGATCCACTTCTGGAGCGCGATCTGCGTCAGACCCGTGGCCGGGTTGTACGCCACCCTCGGTGAAGCGACGTACGCATCGATCACGTCGTTCGCGATCCCGTTGTACTGCATCGACGCCCGAATCGCGTCGGCGTAGAGCGACGCGGCGTCACCGCCCGTCCAGCCGCGTTGTGCGGCCTCCGCCTCATCGAAGAGCACCTCCGAGTACGTCATCAGAATCGAAGGCGTATCGCGCTGCCGGTACGCGGCACCCACGCGCGAAGTGTTGGTGAGGCCGATGGCGATGGCGTCTTCATCCTGGAGCCCGTTGGGCGCACCACGGTACACTATCGCTGGCAACGCCGAGACGATCGGGTCGGCGTAGACGGCGAGGCGTGGATCGAAGATCGTGTCGTTGCCCGGCTCGATCGAGATGTAGAGCGCTTTCAGGGTGTCGACCAGCGTCTGACTCACATGCTGATCGTCGCGCGTGCGGAAGGTATTGAAGAATGGGTTATCGTTGGTTCCATCACCCGGCCACTGCAGCAGCGCATTGTCCGCGTTGGAGGTGAACACGCCCGCCGAGATCGCCGCTGTCGCCTCGGCGCGCGCCTTGTCCTCGTCCACCTTGACGAGCCGTAGCGCGAAGCGAAGGCGGAGCGAGTTGGCGAAACGCTGCCACTTGGTGGCGTCGCCGGCGTAGATCGGATCGGCGCTGCCGTAGCCGGCACCGCCCCCGCCGAGCATGTCGCTGGCCGCCGTGAGGTCCGTGAACAGGCCGTTGTAGACGTCCTGCTGGCTGTCGTAGCTGGGCGTGAAGTCGGTCGGCCCCTGGTTCGCCTCGGCGTACGGGATGTCACCCCAGATGTCGGTCATGACTCCGTACGTCCACGACTTCATGACGAGCGCCGGTCCCAGGAGGTTCGGCGACTCCGTCGGGTCGGTCTGCTCGATGATCGTGGCGAAGTCCTCCAGCTCACCCGAGTAGAAGCCCGACCAGTTCCCGTCGATCGTGGACGGCCGGATGGAGTAGCGGTCCTCGTCCGTGAAGCGGTCCATCGCGATGTGCTGCGCCCAGAGTGATGTGAAAGTCAGATCGAAGCCGCCACCACGCACTCGTCCCACGGCGCTGGTGACACCGTTCGGGAAGAGGTACTGGGGAGCGACGCTCCCCGGGGCGTTCGGATTCTCGTTGAGCCCCGTCAGCCCGCTGTCGCAGGCCGTCGCCACGAGCGCGACCGCGAGCAGAGGGACGATCCCGGAGATCGTGAAGTGTCTCATGCTTGTCCCTGTGTGTGAAGATTGCCCGATGCTCATGGCGTGACGTTGATCATGAAGCCGAAGCTGCGTGCCGAGGGGAACTGGGCGTTCTCGATTCCCTGCGCATTACTGGACGAGAAGGCCGTCTCGGGATCGATGTTCGGAACGCTGGTGTGCAGCCAGAGGTTGCGGCCCACGAGCGCCACGTACGCCGAGGAGATGCCGAGCTTCCCGCTGAACGACGAAGGAACGGCATAGCCCAGCTTCACCTCGCGCAGCTTCACGAAGCTGGCGTCGTAGACGTACGGCTCGTGTAGCTGGAAGAGCCCGTTGAAGTACGCCTGGGCGGTCACCATGGTGGTATTGGGCGTTCCATCCTTGTTGACGCCGGGGACGAGAAGCCCGCCGCCATCCTCGATCGCCTGCGCCTTTTCGCGGCCGCGGAGCGACGTGGCGAGCACCCCCGACATGTTGCCGAACATGTTCGACGCGCTGAAGATCTGTCCGCCCTGCTTGGCGTCGAAGAGGAAGCTGAAATCGAAGCCCCTGTAGGCGAAGCGGTTCTGGATGCCGCCGGTCCAGTCGGGCGTGTAGTGCCCCAGCACTCGCTTCTGCGGATCGGGCTGCGGGAAGCCCTTGACCGTGATGAGACGGCCCTGATCGTCCCTCAGGTATGGAGTTCCATAGAGCGCGCCGTACGCCTCTCCCTCGCGCGCCTCCACCGTGAGACTCCAGTAGGTGGCGAGGACCACCGTCTCGAGGCCCGGGTACAGGCTCACGACCTTGCTGTTGTTCTTGGCGAAGTTGACGTTGACGTCCCAGGTGAAGCCGCCCTGCGTCTTCACTGGCGTGGCACCGAGCTGCAGCTCGACACCCTTGTTGCTCACCGCGCCGGCGTTGAGAACCGCGCTGGTGTAGCCGCTCGCGCCGGACACCTGCGCCGGGATGATCTGGTTGCTCGTGAGCTTGTCGTAGTACGTGGCGTCGAGCGAGACGCGGTCCTGCAGGAAGCGAAGCTCGAGGCCGGTCTCCCACGCGCGCGTCTTCTCGGGCTTGAGGTTGGCGTTCGGCACCTGGTTGGGCACGGAGAAGCGCGGGATGCTCCCGAACGGAGTAGTCGGGTTGTAGCTGATCGCGAGCTGATAGGGGTCCGCATCGTTACCCACCTGGGTCCAGCTACCACGCAGCTTACCGTAGGTCAGCAGGCCGCCCAGGTTGAATGACGGGAAGGCGTCCGTGAACACCAGGCTTCCCGACACCGAGGGGTAGAAGTACGAGTTGCTCTCCGCGGGGAGCGTCGAGGACCAGTCATTGCGCCCGGTGACGTCCACGAAGAGATAGTTGTTGTAGGAGAACTGTGCCTGGCCGTACAGACTGTTGGTCTGACGGTTGCGCTCTTCCTGATCGACCTCGGGGGTAACCGCGGAGTTGCCGATGTTGTACGTGCCCGGGATGACGAGGTGGTCCGTCCCCTGGCTCGACATGCTGTAGCGGTTCACGCGCTGGTTGCCGCCGACGTTCACCGTGACACCGAGCTTGCTCGTGACTTCACGGTTGGCGGTGAGGAGGAAGTCGGTGTTCGTTTCGCGATTGAAGCGAACCGACTCGTTGAAGGCGCCGCCGGCGTAGTCGATGCCGATCATGCCGTCCGCGTAGCGCTGCCTGCGCCAGTCACGATACCAGTCGGTACCCGAGCGGACGGCGGCGGTGAGCCAGTCATTGAACTTGTACGTGATGGTCCCCACTCCGATCACGCGGTCGCGCGTGTCATCGTTGGAGTTCATGTACAGGACCCAGAACGGGTTGTCGACGGTCGTGTAGCTCGGAGCCCGCTGCGAACCATCCGGATTCTTGTAGTTGCTCAACGTCGCGTTGTCGAGCTGGCGACCGCTCCAGATCACGTTCTGCAGCACGTTGCGGTTGTCGTAGCCGGTGCCGGGCCGGTTATGCGCGCTCGACTTCACGTACTGAATAGACGCCCGAACGTTCAACTTCTCGTTCACGTTCGCGCCACCGTTCAGCGACGTGTTCAAGCGCTTCACGGTATTGGTGGGCAGCATGCCCAGCGCGTCGAGGTTCGAGATGCCAAAGCGAACGTCGGCCTTCTCCGTCGCGGCGGAGACGGCGGCGTTGGTGTTCGATGTGCGCCCGGTGCGGAAGAAGTCACGCACGCGATCGGGATGAGGAAGCCAGGGCACGGCCTCTCCATTGCTGAACCACTGCTTGATCAGCCGCCCATCCAGCGGCGGTCCCCAGCTCCGGTTTACGTTGTCGCTGGTGCCGCCCCCCTTGCCGTCGATGAATTCGAACTTCCCGCCGGAGCCCTGGCCATACTGGTTCTGGAAGTCGGGCAGCCGGAGCGGGGTCTCGAAGGTGAGGTTCTGGCTCGCCGTGATACCCAGCCCGCTGCTCCCCTTCCCGCTCTTCGTCGTGATCACGACGGCACCGTTGGCCGCACGCGAGCCGTAGAGGGCCGCCGCGTTCGGGCCCTTGAGGATGCTGATGGATTCGATGTTGTCGGGATTGATGTCCTGCGCCGTATTGCCGTAGTCGTACCCGCCGCCCGTGGCATTGGCCGTCGCGGAGTTGTCGATCGGGATGCCGTCGACCACGAAAAGCGGCTGGTTGTTGCCGGCGATGGAGTTCGCGCCGCGGATGACGATTCGCGACGAGCCGCCCGTGGGGCCGGCATTGGTGATGTTGACGCCGGCAACCTTGCCCACCAGCGAGTTCACCAGGTTGTTCTCCCTGGCGGAGGTGAGCTCCTCCGCCGAGACGCTCTGCTGTGCCACGCCAAGCGAGCGCTTCTCACGCTCGATGCCGAGCGCGGTCACTACCATTCCCTCGAGCTGCACCGCGTTCTGGGCGAGCACGAAGTCGTGCGTGATGCTGCCGGGGGAGAGAGTTATCTCGACCGACTCCGCCTTGTAGCCGATGAGGCGGGCAGTGAGAGTGACTTTCTGGCCGTTCACGTTCGCCGCGGCCACGGTGAACGAGTAGGTGCCACCCTCTCTCGTCATCGTGCCCACGCTCATCCCTTGCAGGAAGACGCTGGCATTCGCCAGCGGTAATCCTCCCTCGCTGCTCACCCTGCCGCTGATGGTCGCCTCCTGCGCCGCCGTCCAGGCGGGGAGGAGCACCATCATGCAGACGAGCGCGAGGACCGAGCTGATTCGACGTCCCATGCTTACTCCGCTGTGCTCTCTGAGAATTGTGGTTGGTTGAGGATCGCGTTCGATCCTGGTAGTACGGTGATCGCCCCGGGAAGCGGGCGATCGCGTCTAGCGCCGCGGCGTCGCCCCCTGACGCGACTGTCGCTCGCCGCCCCGCTCCGCCATCCCCCGCGGCCCCCTGGCCGGCGGGACTACCACGGCGAGGGAGCGATGCCCGTCCGCCCCCACGCTGCGCACCGCGGCCCAGAGGTCGTCGAGCTGCGCGGCGAGTTCGTACGACGTCGTATCACCTAGCTGGATCACTCGCTCCCAGACGGGCGACGTGGTGGAGCGAACGAGGACCTCGTAGCTCGTCGCGCCTGGAACCCTGGCCCAGGAGAGATCCCAACTCTGGCCGGAAGGCGGATGGCGCCGAGCGCGGACGCTGTCGGGCGCCGGAGGAGCGAGCCCGAGCGAGCCGATCACCGCGGAGTTCAGGCGTGCGATGTTGGCAGCGTAGCCGAAGTTCACCTGCTCGAAGACGTCGCGCGGACTGTGCTGCCGCGAGAGCGCCTCCATCCGCTCGGTGGTGCGGATGCCGGGGTAGCCCAGCGCGACGAACGGCTCGTGGTCGGTACCGCGCCCTATGCGGTCGATGCGCTGAACGTGGAGGATTCGGAAGGCGGGGTTGTACATCCCTCCGAGGGCCACCGCGTAGCGCGCCAGCTCACGACTGGGGCTGTTGTCGGGGTCCGCGCTGTAGATCCGCATCGTGGTCGAATCCACCAGACCGTCATCCGACCTGATGTTGCCGACGATGTCATCGGACATGTCGCCGATCACTGTATAGCCCTCGTCGTGCAGCCGCTGCGCAAGGTGCGTGGAGCCGAGCAACCCCTGCTCCTCGGCTCCGACGAGAGCGAAGAGAACCGTGGCCTGAAGTCCCTTGGGGAACCGCCGCGAGAAGACCCGCGCCAGCTCCACCACGGCCGACGTACCCGACGCATCGTCGTCGGCGCCCGGCGCGTCGGAGACAGCATCTTCGTGATCGGTCTGGCAGATGCACGAGTCGTAGTGGCCAGTGATCACCACCACCCGCTTGGCATCGCGCCCTGGCAACCAGGCGAGGACATTCACCACGTTCGCCATGGGCCGTGAAGGGAAGCGGCGGATCTCGATCATTGCCGCGTCGTACTCCACCTTCAGGCAGCCGCCGCAGTCTTTGCTGTAGCCCTCCAGCTTCGCGTGGAGGTAGCGCCGGGCTGCTCCGTTGCCGCGGGTGTCGCTGAGCGTGTCGCTCAATGTGTGCCGGGTGCCGAAGGCGACGAGGGTGGAGTCGGTCGCGCGGATCTCGGCGGGGTCGATGCTGCGGAGTACGCCGGCGACGGCGGTGTCCACCTGCATCCCCATGTCGGCGCCGGCGGGCGAACCGAGCGAGGTATAGCGCTGCACGATGTCGGAATGCTGCTCGCTTGCCTGGCCGGAAGAGCAGGCGGCGAGGAGGACCACCAGTCCCGCGTGCATGGCTCGCGGTATTATCTTAGAACCCATTCTTTTACCTCTGAGAGGAGTGCGGCGACTGCGCGAGGAGGGACCGGTTCGGGGTGGTGTGGCGTGCGGCGGCGGAGGAGAGAGTGCTGGACGAGGGGAAACGCCATGGCGGGCGGTCGGCCGCCGTGCACCGGCTTCGGTACGGGCAGCGCCGGGGTGCGCTGGTGGCTCACGGAGCGTAGAGTATATTGTATACAGTTACACCGCGCTCGTCCATACCCCTCGGGTGCGGGGCCTTGTTCTCTCTTCACTCACCACCGCCGGCACGCCCCTGCCGCAGGCAGGCCGATCCCCTCTCCCTCCCGTCCCCTCACTCCCCTCGCGAGATCGGGCATGAATGCACGCAGTGTCACCGTGGCCGGCGCGGCCGGCGCTCTCCTCCTCGCTGCCGCGGCGATCGGCTACGCCGGACCGAATCGCTACACCAACAACGATCGCATCGACCGGCACATGCTCCCCGCGGTGTCTACCGGGCCGCTCGACCCCACCTGGAGCGCTGACGGACGCTGGATCGCCGTATCCATGCGCGGCGACATCTGGAAGATTCCCGCGGGCGGCGGAGAGGCCGTCGCCCTGACGCAGGGGCCGCGGTACCACTTCGAGCCGGCGTGGAGCCCCGATGGCAGACGGCTGGCGTTAACGCTCGATGTCGATGGAAACCTCGACATCGGAATAGTGAGTGCGGACGGAGGCGAGGTGGAGCGCATCACGACCGATCCTGGCGTGGATGTGGAGCCGACCTGGAGCCGCGACGGGAAGAGCATCTACTTCGTGAGCGGCCGCGGGGAGCGCGGCTTCAACATCTTCCGCCACGATCTCGCGAGCGGGAAAGACGAGCAGGTTGTGAGCGGCATCCAGCCGGCGGTGTCACCCGACGGGAAGCTGCTCGCGTACGTGGATCGGGTGCGCGGCAAGCTGGGATCCGGTGGACTGTGGGTGAAGCCCCTTCCCGACGGTGAGCCCCGGCTCGTCCACTACGAGGAGACCGAGTACCGTATGAAGCCCGCGTGGACTCCGGACGGACAGGCGCTCTTGTACGTGTCGGACGAAGCCGGCTCCAATGACGTGATGCTCATAGATGCGGAAGGTGGAAACCCGCAGCGAATCACCGCCGATGCCGGCGACGAGTACGCGCCAGCTCCCAGCCCCGATGGACGCAGCCTCGTGTTCGTGTCCAATCGGGCGGGCGCCACGGTGCTGTACGCTTCCGCGAGCGGCGGCGGACCATTCTCGTCGTGGAGGGATGTACCCGTGAAGTCGCGTCGCTCGCGTGTAGCGACCGGTCGAGCGCGCGTGCGCGTGCTCGGTCCGAACGGCCGGCCAGTTGCCGCGAGGATCTACCTCAGTGCCAGCGACGGACGCTCCTACGCGCCCGATGGCGGCTTCCATCGCGTCATCTCGGTCACCGAGACGCACTATTTCCAGACTACGGGCGAGTTCGAAGTAGAGATGCCGGCGGGTCGCGCCACCATAGAGGCGATGAAGGGCTTCGAGTACCGCCCGCGCGCCATCACCGTGGACGTTCCCGCGGGCGCCGCTCTCGATACCACGATTACCCTCGAGCGGATGGCCGATCTGCCCGCGCGTGGCTGGTACTCCGGTGACACGCATATCCACGACCTGCATCAGGGGCGCTTCGGTCTCACGCACCAGGCGTTCTTCGATCAGCTCCGCGCGGAAGATCTGCACGTGACGAACGCGCTCATCCACATGGATGGCACGCGGATCATGGGGCGCTGGGGCGATCTCACGGGCAAACCGAGCCCGCTCTCCACGCCCGAATACATCCTGCAGTACGGCGAGGAATTCCGCGGCTCGCTGGGGCACATCTCCATCCTCGGGATCGAGAAGTTCATCCTCCCCTTCACCGCAGGCGTGCGCAACACACCATACGCGCAGCCGGAGCTCGATTCGCGCTACATAGACGAGGCGCGCGCGCAGGGCGGAATTGCCGGCTTCGGACACCCGTACTTCGCTCCGGTGACGAAGCCGGAGCAGGCGGCGAGCACCCTGATCCCGGTGGATATCGCGCTCGGCAAGGGTGATTTCTACGACATCGGCGCAATCTGGTCCGATGAGGTGGGGTCGTCGGAGCTCTACTATCGGTTGCTCAACTGCGGCTTCCGCATCGCCGCAACCGCGGGGACCGATAACTTTTCCGACGTGTGGCGCGATCCTCCGCCCGGCTCCGACAGGACGTATGCCAGGGTAGATGGTCCGCTGTCGCTCGAGAGCTGGATCGCGGCAATCAAGGCGCAGCGTACCTTCGGCTCGACCGGTCCCCTGCTCTTCATCGATGTCGCTGGCCACGAGCCGGGCGATGAGATCCAGCTCGGCGGCGGCTCCGCGAAATCGCTTCGCGTTCGCGCGGAGGCCACGTCGATCACGCCGATCTCTCGCCTCGATATCATCGTCAATGGCAAGGTGGCGGCGAGCGCCGCAGCGACGAAGGACTCGAGCCGGATCACCTTCGACCGAAACGTGGCGATCCCGGCCGGCGGCTGGATCGCGGCCCGGGTGATCGGTCCATCGTCCAGGTACGTGGCCGACAGCTACGCCTTCGCGCAGACGAGCCCCGTGTACGTGGTACGCGACGGGAAGCGCTTCACATCGAAGGACGATGCGCTCTTCTTCGTGCAGACCATGGATGCGCTCCTCGCGCGCGTGGAGCGCGGGCCATGGCGGACAGCGGCCGAGCAGGCGGCATTCAGGGCCGAGGTGGAGAGAGCACGGGCCGTTTACGCGGCGATCGCTACTCCCAGCCGTTGATCCCGTGACCGCGAGTCGCCGGGCATCGATGGACCGCCCGGCGACTTTCATCGCGTGGCACCGAAGTGCAGTGGGGCAGACTCGCTCGAGGCCGGGACGCCAAAGGAGCCCGACCCATCTTCACTTCAGCCCCTCTATTCGCTGAAGATCGGGACGCACAGGAGCGAACGCGGGCGCTTGCGTCGCATGCACACGTCCTCAGGGTCGAGACCCTCCATGGCGTAGCAGCATACTTCTCACGCCTCGGCGAGTCTATCATACCAAGGTGTCGGGCTGCTGCGCCTTGACCCTCTACCATGGTGCACTGTGTATCGTTCACCTCTACAGGCAGAATACGAAAAGCTGAACCCCTGAACGTGAGCGAACAGAGATGGCCACACAAGAAATCGAGCTCGACTGCCGGTGGACCGTTGGGCAGGTACTCGAGCGCTACCCCGCAACGGCGGCGGTATTCAACCGCTACGGGATAGACCTCTGCTGCGGCTCCAGCGTGAGCGTGCAGGAAGCCGCCCACCGCGACGGCGTGGACGCCGACGAGCTCTGTTCCCAACTGCACGAGGCAGCACTGGCGCCCAGCGAGGCGTAGGAAACCAGTAACGAGCATGCGAGTCGCCGGGCGCCAACGTGGCCGCCCGGCGGCTTTTCTTTCTTCCTGCAGGACGCGGGGGAAGGCCGCTACCGGCTGAGGAACACTCCCGCCGCCGCCGCCAGCGCGCCCAGCACGAGCACCACGACGTGCACGGCGACGAACAGCCGCCCACGCAGCTTGCCCGTGTGAATGCG
Organism: Gemmatimonadaceae bacterium; assembly: GCA_035700125.1. GTDB lineage: Bacteria > Gemmatimonadota > Gemmatimonadetes > Gemmatimonadales > Gemmatimonadaceae > JADGGM01. The sequence goes on along the minus strand of DASSOX010000260.1, from coordinate 3,928 downwards.
GGCGAGCAGTGGGAGCGCGAAGATGTAGATGAGGATGAGCAGCAGCACTACGAGCATTTTCCACCAGAAGACGTGCCGGTGCACTTCATCGGCGCCACCGGCTGCGCCGACGAGGCCGCGCCGGTGCGCGTTGTACAGGCCGGAGGCGACGATCACGATTATGGCGCCGCCAACTACCCGGCGGAGCCGAACCTTGATGGCCGCGAGCAGCGGGTAGGTGGCCTTGCGCTCGATGCCGGACATGTGCAGAGCGGGTCGCAGGATGAGCAGGTAGTACGCTACCGCACCCATCCAGACCACCACGCCTGCGATGTGCGCGAACACGGCCAGTCGGTAGATCCAGAGCGACACTACCGGCTGCGCTCAGCGCGACGCACGCTAACACACTGGCTCACGAATCCGGCTCCCGGGCGTGAGCCCACACTCCTCATCGGTCAGGTAGCAGCCCGGGTCCTCGGCCCACGGGTCGCCGTGCACCTGGAGCGCGCGCACACGGAAGCTCCCGCCACAAACATCCTTCCACTGGCACCCGCCACACCGGCCACGCAGCAGCGGCGCGCGCTCGCGAAGCCCCGCGAGGATCTCGTCGGAGGTATCCTGCCAGATCTCGCTGAACTTCCGTTCGCGTACGTTGCCCAGAGTGTGGCTCATCCAGAACTGATCGGGGTGCACGTTGCCGAGAAAGTCTATGTCGGCCACGCCGACGCCGGAGCTGTGCAGGCCTCCACCGTTCCACCTGAGGAGTGCGAGCACCTCCTCCGCGCGCGCGGGGTCTTCCTCGCGAAGCTTGAGGTAGAGATACGCCCCGTCGGCGTGATTGTCTACCGTGAAGATCTCCCTGGGGATACCACGTTCGGCGAAATCGCGCGTCCGACGCAGGATCGTGTCTACCGCACTGCGCGCGAGCTCCGGCGGCAGTTCGTCCGCCGAGTTCCCGCGGCCGCTGTAAACCAGGTGATAGAAGCAGGCGCGGTCTATCTGCTCCGATTCGATGAAGTCGAAGATGCCGTCGAGGTCCTGGCAGTTGCGTTTCGTGAGAGTCATTCTCAGTCCCACGCGCTGTCCCGCAGCCTTGCAGTTCCGGAACCCGGCCATCGCCATGTCGAACGCGCCCTTATGGCCGCGGAAGCGATCGTTGGTGGCGCCTATTCCATCGAGCGAAATGCCAACGTAGCTCACTCCGAGCGCGCGAAGCCGCGCTGCGACATCGGACGTTATCAGCGTGCCGTTGGTGGAAAGCGTGACGCGGACGCCGCGCTCGCGCGCGTGCGCGATCAGCTCGAAGATGTCGGGGCGCAACAGCGGCTCGCCACCCGAGAGAAGGAGTACGGGGATCTCGAAGTCCGCGAGGTCGTCGATCATCACCTTCGCCTCGTCCGTGCCGAGCTCTCCGGAGTATGCGCGGTTGGATGAATCAGAGTAGCAGTGCACACAATGGAGGTTGCATCTGCGCCCCACGTTCCATACGACCACGGGCCGTCGCTCGGCGGCAGTGCGCGGCGGCGCCATGGTGATGATGTCTTCTGCGCGTACGCCCTCCACTCCCTGAGCGCCGTAGCGCAGCCCGTCGGAGGGCGTGTTCCGGCCCGCGTACAGTCGCGTGATGCCGATCATTGACTCTCCTCCCGGCGCCACCGCGCCGGTATCCAGGCGCACGACGGATCAGACGCCATGTAGTTGCCCGTCATCGCGTATGCTCGCGCGCGCGAGCCCCCGCAGACGGTTCTGTACTCGCATACTCCGCATTTTCCCTCGAGACGATCAGGGTCGCGGAGCACGCGAAAGAGATGGCTGTTGCGGTAGACGTCGGCGAGATCGTGGGTGCGAACGTTGCCGGCGCTGAGTGGCAGAAAGCCCGAAGGGTAGATCTCACCCAGGTGGCTCACGAACACGAAGCCGTTGCCGTCGTTCACGCCTCTCGCGCGCCCCACTCCATCGGCGATACTGAAGCCCAGACCCGCTGTGAGCGGAGTGGGCGCCTCGGTGCGCGAGCCGCCCCGACGCTCCGACAGCTGGCGCTGCAACACCACGCGGCGATAGTGCGGCGCAGCCGTGGTCTTGATGTCGAAGGAAGCGGTCGCGGAGATATCGTACAGCCGGTGGAACACCCTCTCGAACTCTTCGGCCGTTGCGAGATCGCTCGGCCGCGCGCGACCAGTGGGAACGATGAAGAACACCGACCAGAGCGAGATCCCGAGCTGGCCCATGAGCTCCATGAGCGGCTCGAGGTCGCCTACGTTATGGCTCGAGATGGTTGTGTTGATCTGAGTGGAAAGGCCGAGATCGTGCGCCGCGCGCAGCATGCCCACTGTCCATTCGAAGGAGCCAGCGACGCCGCGAAATCGGTCGTGGATCTCGGCGCAGGAGCCATCCAGGCTGACGGCGAGTCGCGCGAGCCCGGCATCGTGCAGTTGCTGCAGCACATCGCGCGTCATGAGCGGGGTTCCGGAGGGCGTCATCGCCACCCGGAGTCCGATCTCCCGGCCGTACTCCACCAGCTCGACGGTGTCATCGCGCTTCAGCGGATCGCCGCCGGTGAGGACGAAGAGCGGATGCCCGAAGGCGCGAACGCTGTCCATCAAGCGCATTGCTTCCACGGTGCTCAGCTCTCCGCGGTCGCGCAGTGGACGCGCCGAGGCACGGCAGTGCAGGCACGCCAGGTCGCAAGCCTGAGTGGTTTCCCAGATCACGATGAACGGCGCGAGGTCGAAGTCTGCCTCCGACATGACGGGACGGGCTGCCCTCGCGCGCAATGCGTCCGGGAGCGACATGGGAACCCCCTTTGAGCTCGGTACCGGGAACGGCGCGCCGCGGGCAAGCGGCCGTCGTCGGGTCGTGTGGAATGCTACGAATCGCGCTCGGCTTCCGCAGTCGGGGAACTCCCCTCGTCACGTGGTGACGGCCCCTACCCCACGCCGTCGGAGACGGCGCTTCGGGCCCTGGATGGCGAGAAGGCCCGGGTACCCTCGGACCCGGACCTCCTCTCCCTGCACCGGCGGCACTACCCCCAGCAACCACCGGTCCACTACCGCGCGGACGACTGGATCGCGCCCCTCGATCGCGCGGGCCCTGCCGTCAGAAGCCGATGGCTCCTTCCACCATCACGCCGTCGAACTTGCCACCGTGGCGGATGTCGGTTGTGGGGAAGCCGCCGTACGTCTGCCTCACGTACTCGACCTTCGTGAGAACACCAGGCATGAGGAACCACCCTGCGGCGATCTGCACGCGCTTGGCGTTGACGTCATTCGTCATCCCGACGAGCGGGCCGCTTGCGGTGTTGTACCTGGCGCCGACGTACATCTGCTCGCGAGGCAGGAAGCGATAGACCACGTCGCCCGCGTACTGGTTCCACGTCCGATTCGCCGGCTCGTTCGCAGCCGCGCCACGTGCCGTCTCGATGTTCCCGAAGACCTCGAGACCGCGATACTTCATGAACGGGTTGAGCACGAGTGCGCGCACGTTGCTGCGGAAGCCCGGCTGGATCGAGCCCGACCATGCCTGCGACGTCTCGCTCGACTGCGTGTTCTCCATCACGCTGTAGTAGCGCGAGCCGGCGCGGTCGCCGCTGTAGAGCGTGTTGTTCACGGACTTCTTGGTGTAGTACATCGAGCCGGTGAGGCGCACGCGGAGATCCTGGTTCACCTGGCGGTCGTAGCCGAGCTTGGCGATGTAGCTGGGCGAGCGCTTGTCGGGAGCCGTCACCTGGCCGTGTACCTCGCCGCCTGTCACGCCGCCCATCATCAGGACGCCGCCGCTGCGCAGATACACCTCACCGCCTATTTCCGTGGTGAACGCATCCATTATCAGGTTGCCCACGAACGGGTTGTAGATCGTGTTCCCATTGTCGCTGCGGCGGAAGTGCTGGTCGCCGTAGTTCACCTCGAAGTGCCCGGCCTTGACAGTCACGAAGTGCATGATCAGGTCGAGC
>DASSOX010000259.1:0-6510 GCA_035700125.1 Gemmatimonadaceae bacterium | reverse complement strand
CAACGAGCAGGGCGCGATCTTCCCGCTCACCGAACAGCGCGTGGCGCACGAGCACGAGCGGAGGGAGCGCGTGGTGCGTGCAGCGCGCGAGTCGCTGACGATCTCTTACCCAGCGGCCGATGCCGATGGCGATCCGCTGCTTCCATCGTTCTACCTGGAAGACCTCGGTCTCATGAACGATGGGAAGGTGGTGGGCACGGTGCGCGGAGCCGGCGACGTCACCTGGCCGCTCGCGATTGCGGCCACGCGCCACGAACGCGTGACGCGTGCCGCCTACATGGCGCGCCACGCTCCGAAGAGCCGGCTCGGCGCCGAGCTCGAGGCAGTCCGGAGCACACTCTTGCAGCTCACCGGACGCGAGCTCCGGTCGTACGAGGGCAGGTTGCACGCGCCTCAGGTGATCCATCTCCGGAGAGCGGCGCGGCAGGAGGCAGCCCGGCTGGCCGGCGTGATGTCGGCGAGCCAGGCCAAGATGGCGACGCACTGTCTGTACGAGCACTTCGGCTCGCGCCGGCTGGGGATCGAGCAGCTCCGCGCGCCCGATGTCGACGCGCTCATCATCGGTAACGTGGTGCACGCCGTGCTCGCGGAATCGGGGCGTCGCGGCTTCGACCCGGAGCTGGTGGAGTCGCTTCTCGACGCGCACTGGAAGGGCGAGCTTCTGGAGGCGCTGCGCGAGGAGCCGAAAGCGGGCTTCGAGCGCGGGGTACTCGCATCGCAACTCCGGGATCTGGTCGCGGCAGAGCGAGAGTACCTCGAGCGGACGGGCGTGAGCGCCACTCATTTCGAGCTCGCCTTCGGCCGTCGCGAGCTGGGTAGCGGCTCCGGGAGCGGAGACCGCGGAGGCGGCGACGGTTCCACGATCCCGGGCCTCACGCTGGAGCTTCCACCCGGAACGCCGATCGACAGCAGCACTCTTCGCGGCTCCATAGACCGCGTGGACGTCTTCGAGCGCGATGGCCGGCGCTTCGGCGTCGCCATCGACTACAAGTCGGGAAGAGGAGCGACGTACCGGAGGGAGATGGAAGATATGGCGGACTTCCAGCTCCCCATCTACTGCGCCGTGCTCCCGCTCCTCGGGATCGAGCCCGTGGGCGCCTTCTACCTGGGCGTCGCCGATGGGAAGCGCTACGGGATCGTGCGCGAAGATTTCGTGGAGGTCTTCGCACCCGAGAGTAGCAAGACCGACGTGAAGAGGCCAGGCGAGGAGGAATTCGACCAGTACATGGCCTCTCGCATGGGTGCGCTGCGCGGCGAGGTGGCGCGCGTGGCGCGCGGTGAGCTGGTAGTGCGGCCGCGAAAGGACGACTGTGCGTTCTGCGAGCTGCGGCCGGTGTGCCGGATTGGAACCTTCGGCGGCGGGAGCGGGGACGAAGATGGCGAAGCGTGAGCTGACTCCTGTGCGCGAGCGCGCGGTGAGGGATCTCGCGCACGATCTGACGGTGATCGCCGGCGCCGGTGCTGGGAAGACCACCGTTCTCGTGGACCGCTTCGTGGAGCTCGCGCGCGACCCGTCGGTCGGACCGGAGCGCGTCCTCGCGATCACCTTCACGCGCAAGGCGGCAGTGGAGATGAAGGAGCGCGCGGTACGCGAGCTCGAAGAGAGGGGCGAGACGGAGCTGCGCAGGAAGACCGAGGCCGCCTACATCTCCACGATCCACGGCTTCTCCGAGCGTGTTCTCCGCGAACGGCCGCTCGCCGCGCGCATCGATCCCGACTTTTCCGTGCTCACGGAGTACGACCAGGCGCTCTTCGTGGAAGACGCGCTCCGGCAGATGTACTCGCGTGAGGATCTCTGCGCCTTCGCGCGTAGACTGGGGAAGTCGAAGCGCGGGGGATGGAAGGTGTTCTCCATCGTGCGCGAAGTGGCGCGCCTGATGCGCGAGGGCCCCGAACAGGCATCCCGCGAAGCGGCGCTGCTCGCACGCTCGGACGACGAGTGCGTGAGTGGAGCGATCGAAGCCGCGCGCGAGTACCTGTGCAGGTGCGAGACACGCGCCATCGAGTGCCTCGAGGATCTCGTGCCGCTTCTCCGCACCGCGCGCTTCAAGAGCCAGGCGAAGATGTTCCAGCAGTGCCAGGCATACATCGCCTCGGCGGAAGCGTGCATCGATGGCCGGTCGCTGGAGGGCGCCGGGGACGCACTCGGTACCACCAGCTTCACCGCGCAGATCCACGGCGACGATCGCGAGCCGATAAAGAATCGGCTCGCTCTCGTGAAGCAACTCGTCTTCCGGATCGCCGACGTCGACTGGGAAGAGCAGGAGCGCCTCGAGCGCGAGCTGATCCCTCTCAAGCGCGCCATCTACTCCGCGGCGCGCGACATCGGCGAGAGCTACGCCGCGCACAAGCAGCGCATCGGCGCGCTCGACTTTCACGACCTGCAGCAACGCCTCCACGAGCTCCTCGTCACGAACGACCGTGTAAGACGCGAGTACGCTGATCGCTTTCGTCACATCCTCCTCGACGAGGCGCAGGACACCGACGAGCTGCAGTACGACATCATACAACGGCTCCACGATGGCGGTGGCTCGCTCTTCATCGTGGGCGACCCCAAGCAGGCGATCTACGAGTTCCGCGGCGCCAACCCCGACGTATTCAACGGTGTGGTGGCGAAGACTCCGGCCGGCCAGCGACTCGAGCTACCCGAGAACTATCGCAGCAGGGAAGAGATCATCTCCTTCGTGAACGGTCTGGGTCCCGCGCTGCTGGGCAACAACTTCATCAAGATGGAAGCGCACGCGGACTACGGCGGCGAGTCGCTCGCCGTCCCCGCGGTCACGGCCCTCTACGCCGTACAGGAGCTGCCCGCCGGCGAGGACGAGCCGCCGGCCTTCGAGACCGTCGGCGACGCGCGCGTCCGGGAGGCGAAGGCGGTCGCGGAGGAACTGGTCCGGCTGCTCGGTGACGGCACGCAGGTGCGCGACCCGGACGAGAAGAAGTGGACGCAGCTTCGCCCGCGGCACATAGCTCTCCTCTTCCGCACGCGTACACCGATTCCGCACTTCGAGCGCGCGCTCGCCGAGCGTGGCATCCCGTACGTCACTGCCGCCGGACTCGGCTTCTTCGATCGTGCGGAGGTGCTCGATTGCATCATGATGCTGCGTGCCCTCTCGCAGCCGCTCGATGACATGGCACTCGCCGCCGTGCTGCGCTCCCCCTTCGTGGGTGTGAGCGATGGACGCCTCTGGCGTATGCGCACAGCCGGTGAGAATGGGGGTGAGCGGCCACCGCTATACCACGAGCTTCGCAGCGACGGCGGCCTGCGAGTCTTCCGCAAGCGCTTCGAGCGGCTTCGCGTGCGCGTCCGGTCGCTGAGCGCGGCCGACGCCCTCGATGAGGCCATCCGCGTATTCCGTTACGAGGCAGCCCTCGCTGCGCACGACGATGGCCCAGCGATGCTCGCCAACCTCGCCAAGCTCCGCGGGCGCCTGCGCGAGCTTGGCGCTCTCTCGGTCGCGGAGGCGTACGCCGAGCTGCAACGTGCACGCGACCTCATGGAGAGCGAGCCGATAGCGCCGCTCGTCGGACCGAACGAGGACGTGGTCGTGCTGACCACCATCCACCAGGCGAAGGGACTGGAGTGGCCGATCGTCTGCCTCCCCAGCCTCGAGATGAAGTCGAACAACCACGATGAGGATTTCAGCTCGCGGCACGGCGCGCTCCTCTGCAAGGCGATCGACGAGAGTAGCGAGGAGGTGAAGCCGCTCTCGGCGATCGGGTTCTCGCAGGAGCTTGGCGAGCGCCAGGAGGGCGAGGAACGCCGGCTCCTCTATGTGGCGCTCACCCGCGCGCGCGAACGGCTCATCCTCTCCGCCTGCGTGCGGAGCGCGGGCAAATTCCCCGAGTGGAAGGGAGAGTTCACCAGGCCACTCGGCTTTCTCGTAGCGCACACCGACCAGGCGCTCTCCACGCCCGGCGAGCACGATTGCGGCACACTTCTCACTTCGGTGCGCTACGTTGCCGGTCCGGTGGCGGCCGCCACGCAATTCGAAGGTGGAATGACGCTCGCGAGCGAGCTGCATCCCACCGCGATGGCGAAGGCGCCCGCCGACCCGCCGCCGCTGCTGGATTCCGCACTCCCGCTCACGGTGAAGGTTACCGAGCTCCTGGCCTTCAACCGCTGCCCTCAGATCTACCGCTTCTCGCACGTCCTCGAGATAGGCGAACACACCGCGCGTGAAAGTAACAGGCGCCCCGAGAGCGGCGCGGCTCTCACGCCGGTGGAGATCGGGACGATAGTCCATGCGCTGCTCGAGCGCGCCGACTTCCACGCCAGCGACGTGCGCGCCGAAGTGGCGCGGCTCCTCGCCGAGCAGCCCGGGGAGCGGCACACTGCGCTCGCGCGGATGCTGGAGCCGGTGCTCACCGGCCCACTCGCTGAGCGCGTGCGAGGCGCGAGGCGCGTGGAACGCGAGTGGCCCTTCGCGTTCGATGCGGGCGGCGTGCTGGTGGAAGGCGTGATGGACCTGGCGATCCAGGGAAGCGATGGTCGCTGGACGGTGGTGGACTACAAGTCGAACGACCTGAAGCAGTCGGGACGCTTCGAGTATCTGGTCGGCTACTACCAGAAGCAGCTCGAGCTCTATGCGCTGGCACTGTCGCGGTCGGGACTCGGCGACGTATCGCACTGCATGCTTCTCTTTCTCACCGGCCCCAGGATGCACGAGTGGGCATTCGACGCTGACGGTTGCCGCGTGGAGACGTGGGGGAAGGAGATGATCGGTCGCATAGCTGCTCGCGATTACGAGACAACCGCGGGCGAGAAGTGCGAACGCTGCGGCTACAGGAAGCGCGGCATCTGTCGCACGGGTCGCGCGTGGACGCCCGGCCAGTCGTCGTTGGGCGCGGCCGCGCTTCCCATGTTGCCCGACGAGCGGGAGGTGGAGGCATGAGGCAGGGTGAAAAAATGCAGCGATGGATGGACCTGCTGGCTGCCCTCCTCGTGCACAACTTCCCCGTCCCCTTCGACGAGTTGGCGAAGGGGGTACCCGCCTACTCCGACGGAAGGAAGTCGAAGGCGACGCTCATGCGGATGTTCGAGCGCGACAAGGACGAGCTGCGCGCCTTCGGCGTTCCTATCGAGACGGTCACGCTGGAGGATGGAGAGCCCGGTGCCTACCGCCTGAGGGTACGCGACTTCTATCTCCCGTACCTCCAGGCGATGGCGCCCACGGGGAAGGTGGCACGCGGGCCGCGGCGCATCGATCGCTACGGCTACCGCGCGCTGAAATCGCTGTCGTTCGAGCCCGATGAGTTGGCGGCGGTGCTCGCCGCCGCCGCACGCGCACGCTCGCTCGGCGATCCGCTCCTCGCGCTCGACGCGGAGTCGGCCATGCGAAAGCTCTCGGTGGATCTCCCCTTCGACGAGATGACCGAGAACGACGGGATCACCTTCGTCGCGCCGCGTGCGAAAGCGACCGACGAGACCTTCGAGCTCCTCGGCGATGCGCTCGCGCGGCGCAAGCGGGCGAGCTTCGACTACCACGCGATGAGTACCGGGCAGACCGAGCGGCGCGACGTGGAACCCTACGGCCTCTTCTTCGTCGGCGCTCACTGGTATGTGGCCGCGCGCGATCGTGCGCGCGGGGAGCTGCGCAACTTCCGGCTCAACCGGATCTCCAACGTGGAGGTGGAGCCCGCGCGTCCCGGTACACCCGACTACGAGATCCCGGCCGATTTTCGCCTGCGCGAGCACGCGCGCTCGCGCGAGGCGTGGGAGCTCGGCGACGGCGAAGCGATGGAGGCGGTGGTGGAGTTCCGCGTGCCGAGCGGCGCCGCAGCGGCCGCCGCTCGACTCGGCGAGCCGGTGGAGGGACACGAGAACCGTCGCGTCTTCCATCCGCGCCGGCTCGATGTCTTCGCGCGTTGGCTCCTCTCTCTGCAGGGCGACGCGGTACCGCTCGAGCCGGATGAGCTGGTGCAGGCGTATCGACAGCAGATTCACGACACGCTGGCGATCTACGGGGGCGAGCGATGAGTACGCGCACGCTCACCACTGCCGCCGCGCAGCTCAGGCGGATCCTGCATGTAATACCGTTCCTGTCGGACGACGAGCCGCATTCGTTCGACGAGATCGCGGAGCGCGTGGGGGTGAAGCGCGACGTCCTGCAGCGCGATCTTCTTTCGCTGACGGAGCGCTACGTCGAACCGCCGGGCGGCTCCGTGTCTGGCGTGGAGCTCTTCATCGAATCGGAGAAGGTCGAGCTCCTCACCGACCACTTTCGCCGACCGATGCGGCTCACTGTTTCGGAGCTGCGTGCCCTCGAACTCGGTCTCGCGATGCTGAGCGCCGAGCGGCCGCCGGAGGAGCAGGAAGTGCTGGACCGCGCACGCGACCAGCTGCGCGCGGTGATCGCGAAACTGCCATCCGACCCGTTCCCGGATGCGGCGCGCCAGGCATCGTTCGGCGCGCACGGCGACGCCGAGCACCTGGCCGCTGTGCGCTCGGCGCTGCGGTCGCGCCGCAAGCTGAAGCTCACGTATCGGAAGGGCGATGCCGATCGCGCC
>DASSOX010000258.1:0-5051 GCA_035700125.1 Gemmatimonadaceae bacterium | reverse complement strand
CACTCGGGCTGCCACACCGTTTCGAAGTGGCGCACCAGCTCCTTCACCGCGGCGCGCGCCTCCGTGCCGTACGAGAAGATGTACGTGTCGGGAAAGAGGTAGCCCTCGAGAGTAGGCGTGGTTATCCCCAGCTCGTCGCGCAGGGCGCTGTCGCGGACTGCGGCGCGAACGGAGTCCTCGGGAACGCCGAGCTCAGTGGACAGCTCGGGAACGATCTGCGCGAGCGACCAGCCTTCGGGAATCGTCACCCGCCGCTCTATCCCCTGACCCTTGCTGAGCGCATCTACCAGCTCGTTCCAGGAGAGGCCGTGCTGCAGGACGTACGTGCCGGCGCGGATTTGTCGATCGCGTCCAGTGATGCGCGCGTAGACGCGAAAGAGCCACGGAGCGGAAACGAAGCCGTGTGCGTGCAGCGAGTCCGCGGCCGTACGGAAGGCGGCGCCCTGAGGGATGCTGACGCGGCCGTAGCCCTCCTTCGTGGAGGAGCCACAGGCTGCAGCGGTGGCCAGGAGGAGGGCCGTGGCGACCACCCTGCAGCGACGCGTACGGGATCGCGCTACGCCAACGAGCCGGCGCTCGCTCCGGGGTAGCGACGCTGGTGTGTCACTCTTCGAGTCGCAGTGCATGCTGCAACAGGATTGTAGCGGCAAGCGCATCCACGTCTCCCTTTCGTCCACGCGTCGTCCCTCCCATCTCGCGCACCGTCCGGAGGGCTGCCGCGGTGGTGTACCGCTCATCGACGAACGAGACCGGGCATCCGGTACGCCGTTCCAGCTCCGCTCCTATCCTGCGCACCTCTTCCGAACGCGGGGTGTCATCTCCGAGATCATCCAGTGGAAGCCCGAGCACGAAAGCACGTGCTTCATACTCCCCGGCGCGCCGTATGATCTCCGCGATCGGCGGCCGCTTCCCCGCACGCCGCGCGATGTGCCCCGCCGGCGCCGCGACCGTCCTGGTAGGATCGCTCACCGCCAGTCCGATACGCTTCTCGCCATAATCTATCGCGAGAATCCTGCCGCCCGACTCGGGAGCAGGATTGCCGCCTGCGGTGGACTCCGATTCCATCGAGCCGTGTCCTGCTCCCTGCTCCCTGCTTCCCGCTTCCTCGCAGTTCCCGCTTCCCCTTTCCCGTCCCCCGTTCTCCGCAGTTCCCTGCTTTCCGCTTTCCGCTTTCCGCTCCCTCTCGTTCATCCCTGCGCCATGGTCGCGAAGAACTCCTTGTTGTTCTTCGTGCGTCCCATCCGCTGAAGGAGGAATTCGATCGCCTCGGCGGGAGGCATGTCTGCCAGGAAGTTGCGCAGGAGGTAGACCCGGTTCAGCTCGTCCTTCTCCAGGAGCAGCTCTTCCTTGCGAGTACCGGACCGCTGGATGTCGATAGCCGGAAAGATGCGGCGATCGGCGATCTTGCGATCGAGCACCAGCTCCATGTTACCGGTGCCCTTGAACTCCTCGAAGATCACTTCGTCCATGCGAGAGCCGGTCTCGACGAGCGCGGTGGCGATGATGGTGAGGGAGCCGCCTTCGTCTATGTTGCGCGCCGCACCGAAGAAGCGCTTCGGCTTGTGCAGCGCGTGCGCATCCACGCCGCCCGAGAGAATCTTTCCCGAGTGCGGAACGACCACGTTGTGCGCGCGAGCGAGACGCGTTATGGAGTCGAGGAGGATGACTACGTCCTTCCCGTGCTCCACCAGCCGCTTCGCCTTCTCGATCACCATGTCGGCCACCTGCACGTGGCGATCGGCCGGTTCATCGAAGGTGGAGCTGATGACCTCCGCGGCGACGTTCGCCTGCATGTCGGTCACCTCCTCCGGCCGCTCGTCGATGAGGAGGACGATGAGCGTGACCTCCGGGTGATTCTCGAGGATGGCGTTGGCCATCTTCTGCATGAGGATCGTCTTTCCCGCGCGCGGCGGCGCCACGATGAGACCGCGCTGCCCCTTGCCGATGGGCGCTATGAGGTCGACGACGCGCATGCTGATGTCGCCGTTGGAGGCTTCGAGACGCAGGCGCCCGTCGGGGTAGCGCGGCCGCAGGTTGTCGAACGCTATCCGGTGCTTCGCTTCTTCCGGCTCGGTGTTGTTGATGGACTCCACCTTGAGGAGAGCGAGGTAGCGTTCGCCATCTTTCGGTGGGCGCACCTGACCAGCTACGGTGTCACCGGTGCGGAGATCGAAGCGCTTGATCTGCGAAGGTGAGACGTAGATGTCGTCGGGGCCGTAGAGGTAGTTCCAGTCCTGACTGCGAAGGAAGCCGTATCCTTCAGGGAGAATTTCGAGGACGCCCTCACCGCGCAGGACGATGTCCGAGTCGAGCAGGTTCTGTTCGATGCGGAAGATCAGGTCCTGCTTACGGAGGCCCGAGAAGTTGGAGATATTGAGGTCCTCGGCCATGGTCTGCAATTCGGCCACGGACTTTTGCTTCAGCTCGGTGATATCCACGGACGTGGGCTCCGGGAGCGGGGCGGGACGACGCCTGGAAGGGTCTCTGCGGCGAGTGCATCGCACGCAACGGCCGGCGTACCTCGCTCGGGGATGGCAGCGGGGATCCGGAGTGGATTGAGGGGGATGCGAAGCGGGGGGATGTGCTGGTGTGCGACAGAGGGTGGCAAGGTAACGCTCGCCAAAAAGGTGGTCAAGAGTGACCGAGCTCGTTGTAACGCAGTACTTTACGTATTGGCGCGCTATCGAAATCGGCGGCTCTCGGGTGGTCGAAGGGCTGGTGGCGAGAGAGCACGCGGCGCCCTCGCGAGCACTCGCGCGCCGGATCGCTGAATGGGATGGGTATCACTACTGGCAGAGCTCACCCGAAGGACGCTGGCTGGTTCTGGTTCAGGAGCACGAGCGCGCGCGCGAACGGTGGTGGCTGCACGCTCTTCTCTTCGTCGTCACACTCATCACCGCCTCCCTCGGCGGTGCCGTCCTCGCCGGTGTCACTGGCGTCTGGTATCACCCAACGCTCGCGGAACTCCGCGCTGGCCTCCCCTTCTCGCTCCCGCTCCTCGGCGTGCTGCTCGCGCACGAATCGGGCCACTATGTGGCTGCACGCCACTACAGAGTAAGCGCGAGTCCTCCCTACTTCATCCCCTTTCCGGCGCAGTGGAATCTGCTCGGAACCATGGGGGCGTTCATTCGCCTGCGCTCCGCCGTGTTCGATCGTCGCACGCTCTTCGACATAGGGATCGCCGGTCCGCTCGCGGGCGTGGTGGTCGCGATTCCGGTATTGATCGTGGGGCTCTCGCTGAGCGTGGTCGAGCCGTCTGGACCCGTGCTTCCGCTGGCACATCAATACCTGGCGGCGGCGCCCGGCGGCGGAGGGATCTTCATCGGCGACTCGCTACTACTCATGGCTTGCCGCGAGCTCCTCGGCATCCACGGCGCCGTTCGATTGCATCCGGTCGCGATGGCGGGTTGGGTGGGATTGCTGGTAACCTCGCTCAATCTCCTCCCGCTCACTCAGCTCGACGGCGGCCACATCGCCTACGCGATGTTCGGGCGCGCACAACCGTGGATAGCGCGCGCGTTCTGGATCTGTCTCATCCCGCTCGGCTTCTTCTGGTGGCCGGGCTGGTGGCTCTGGGCGGTGCTGGGCCTGCTCCTCGGCCGCGGCAGACTCGCGCATCCGAGCGTGATATCGCCGGAGCACGAACTGGATGCGGGGCGGCGCGCGCTCGGGTGGCTCGCGGCCGTGCTCTTCGTCGTCACCTTCATGCCGCGACCCTGGATCTTCTGAGAGCGCGCGAGCGCGCGGCGTTCCATGCGGATCGCTTGCGTCGCGACTCACCCCTCAGGGCTTCACCTCGAGCGACCGCGGCGTCTCGATCCCATCGTCGCGGTCGAGGCGATCCTCGAGGAGCCGAAGCTGGCGGAGGATGGCGTCGTCGTACATGAGTCGTCCGGCGGTGCCGCGTTCCTCGGTGAGCTGCGTGCGCAGTGTGTCGATGTCGCTTCGCACTTCGGCGATGGCTCTCCCCAGTGCGCTGTCATGGGCGAGGCGGCCAACTGTGTTGCCGGATGAGTTGCTGGCGCTCATCAGGGCACGCGTTCGAACGGAGATTCGGTCCAGGCGCCTCGCCACGGTGGTGTCGTCAGAGAGTCGCGCGATCGTACCCTTGCCGGCATCCATGCGGCGCGCGAGGCGCGTGAGACGGTCGGCGATCACACTGAGTCGTGTGGTGGAATCGCCGGTGGATGGACCGAGTGCGCGGCGGAACGCGTGCACCAGTCCGTTCGCATCGCCGAGGAGAGCCGGGATCTGGCTGGCGGCCGACGAGAGAGCGGCACGCACCGAATCGGGATCTATCTGAACCGCACGCGGGATGGTGTCGTCCTCCTGGAGAATCTGCTCCTCCGGGGAGCCGACGGTGATCGAAACGATGGTGGCGCCGATCGGTGTACTCCCGCTTCGGAACTCAGCGCGCGAATCTCCCCTGATGGCCGGCCGGTAGTCGTCGAGGATGTCGAGCGCCACCGCGAGGCGCCCGAGCGAATCGTTGGTCACGGGCCGGAAGGAGATGTCGTGGACAGCTCCGATCTTCTGCCCGGCCAACCAGACCTCCGTGCCGCCGATGACGCCGCGCGCATCGTCGGAGAGGACGTAGAGGCGATAGGTATCGCCGTGCAGCGCGCCCACTCTGGCGAAGACCAGTACCGCCAGCGACGCGAGGACGATCGTCGCTATGATGGCGATTCCGGGGATCAGCTCTCGCCAGGCGAGGGGGCGGGGCATGGGGGCGATCGGGTCGGGTGCGGGAGAAGGCAAAATGGACGCAGAGGGCAGAAGGCAGAAAGCAGGCCGCAGGGTCTGGCAGGCTGCTGGGATAGGCGTCCCCGCAGGCCATTCCTGCATTCTGCTTTCTGCCCTCTGCTTTCTCTCGCATCCGGTGCTTCTTTCGCGAGAAGTCCGGATTCGCATGCGCGAGGCGGGATTCGAACCCACGACCTTCGGCTCCGGAGGCCGACGCTCTATCCAGCTGAGCTACTCGCGCTTCTGAAAAGCACAAAAGGAGCGCGTCGGCTCCTTTCGTGAATGGTCGGGGCGAGTGGATTTGAACC
>DASSOX010000257.1:0-3664 GCA_035700125.1 Gemmatimonadaceae bacterium | reverse complement strand
ACATTAACGACCTGACTCCATCGTTTACGCCCGGCGCACCACCCTCACCTGCGCGTCGGACGCCTGGTCGAGACGCAGCGGCGGACGGCCGCTCGGCGTCTCATCCACCTTCGGCATCTCCGCCAGCCGGCTCCGGTACGGCATCATCTCCTCACCCAGCGCCACCAGCGAACGCGTAGCCACCGTACTGGCCAGCGGCTCCGGAATACCCATCACTCGCACATAAGTCTCTATCGCGCGGTCGAAGGGGAGATCCTCCGACAATGTATCCACGAACATCATGGCGTTGTCCACGTGCGCACGCACCATGGACTCCTCAGCGCGCGCCTGCGCGAGACGGAGACGCTTTTCCGCGTCCCGGCCCATCCTGCGCGCGAATATCCGCTCGGGGAACAGCTTGCCCCACATAGTCACTCCGTCGATGGAGTTGAAGACGTGCCGGGCAACCGTCGCCCGGCGGCGGCTTGCATGGAAGTGCTCGCCGCGCGCCACTCACTGAAGCACCTCTCGTACCAGAGTGAGCGGCCGTCCTGATATTAACGATTGAAGGGTCGAAAACGATTCAGGAGGGGTGCTGGGGAGGCCATTCTGACCGTAGCTCGAGAGGCGCCTGGGCAGTGGTTTTACAGCCCCAGCGCGCACCGCCGTGGACCTCCAATGGGGGCCTCGAACGACGGGCGGAGCGCTACCCCTCGCGCAGCTCCCCGCGCAGATCCACAACGCTCGTGACGAAGAGGAGCAGCATCAGCGTGGCGGAGATGACACACCACATGCAGATCGCGTGGATGACGAAGAGCTCGAGGTAGGTGAGCCAGGCGGAGAAGAGCACGCCCCATCCGGTGATCAGGGCAGTCAGCCAGGCGGTCTCGCGCGGCGCCACGCCCTGCATCCCCGCGAGCGCCAGTACGAGGATGACGATGTAAGTGCCGAGCCCCCATGCCGCGACCGGAAGACCGAGGAAGGTAGCCCATCGGCTCGTGTTCACCGTCTCACACGAGCCGATGTTGCACGACAGCACGCCGATCACACCGATCTTGTAGAGGGTGAGATAGAGCGCCACGAACACGCCCACGAGGGCGAGCAGGGCGATGAGCATGCGGGGGCGCACCTACTTGCCGCCCTTCGCTCCCGAATCCGCCTTCAGCGCGTTCTGCGCGACCTGCGCCGCCGCCGTGTCCACGTACGCCTTGATCATGTCGTAGGGAAGACTTCCGGGGATCATCTTCGTACCGATGACGAAAGTCGGCGTCTGCCGTACATCGCGCCGCTCGCCCTCCGCACGATTCGACATGATTCGCTGCAGGTGCCGCTCGTCATCGTAGCACTTGCTCCAGGTGGACACGTCGAGTCCCATCCCCTTCGCATAGCGCTCGAAGAACTTCTTCGGGTCGGAAGTGGCCTCGGTGCTCCACTCCGGCTGGTGTGCGTAGAGCGCGTCGTGCATCTCCCAGAACTTCCCCTGGTCGGCCGCACACGCGGCCGCGTTCGAGGCGGCGAGCGTGTTCTTGTGGATCTCAGTGAGCGGGAAGTCGAAGAAGCGGTAGCTCGCCAGGCCGGTCTGCACGATGCGCTTGCGCACATCGGGCTCGGTGATCGTGGCGAACTGCCCGCAGGCGGGGCACTCGAAGTCGGCGAACTCCATGATCTGCACCGGCGCGTTCGGGTTCCCCATGAGGTAGCCCTCAGCCTGCGCCGGAGTCGCCTTCACATCAACCGCGACTACGCGGCTGTTCGCCTTGCCCGCTGTACGCCAGATGAGCAGACCACCGATCACCGCGATCGCGATCAGCGCCAGATAGAACTGTTTGGTGGACTGAGCGCGCTGCTCCTTCACCACGTTGGCTCTTCGTCGTCCCTTTCCCACTCGTTGTTCTCCCAGTCGCTCTCGGTTTGATCTTTCGCCTCTTCCACGATTCGCCGGCTCTCGGCTACCTCTGGCGTGTCGTAGGTGGCCCGCACTTCGTAGTGGAAGAGCTCACTCCGTACGTCGCCGATGATGCGCGTGAGCTCGCCCGCATGCTCGAGGAGGGCGCCCTTCGCGTCCAGCTCCAGGATGCGCGCCGCGAGGCCGCGTAGCATCTCCTCGAGGTCGCGCTTCCTGCGATCGCCGTACGTCGGCTCAGATTCCATCATACACCAGATCCTGCTCAATGTCCGCGCGGCCACGCTGCGCGGCTCGGGGTGGTACACCGCGCCCATCACGATCACCCCAGCCGCGGCCGCGAAATCGCTCGCATCATCCGGACAATGAAAACTACCGGAGCGCCGAGGTTATTCAAGCAAGGCAGGGCACGCTTGACCGGCACGCGCAATCCGTTGAGCTTCCACGCCTTATGGAGCAAGTCATAGATGCCGACCTGTTGCGGATCCCGGTCGGACCGGGCTCGGTGCACGTCGAGCGCTACGGTCGCGGCGGCGAGCCGGTGGTTCTCCTCCACGGCTTCGGGACTTCCAGCTTTCTCTGGCGCAACATCGCGCCCGCCCTCACCCTCTCCGGGCTCACCGCCTTCGCGATAGACCTCCTCGGCTACGGCGAATCCGACCGGCCGATGGATGCGGACTACTCGATCGCCGCGCAGGCCGAGTACCTGGACCGTGCCCTCGCCGGCCTGCAGATCCAGCGAGCGACAGTCGTTGGACTCGGTATCGGAGGAGGAATCGCGCAGCGGCTGGCGTGCACGCGGCCCGCACGCGCCCGTCGCCTCGCCCTGATCAACAGCGTGGCGTTCGATGAGTGTCCCGGCCGAGACGTACGCTCGATCCAGCTCGGCACCGCACGCTTCGCCCTGCGCGTGTCGCAGGGGGTGCTTGGCGCCGCGCCGCTGCTCAAGCGCGTACTCGAAGAGGGAGTGGCGCGCCCGGAGGCGATGCCATCGCGACTCGTGGCGCGCTACCTCGCCCCTTTCGCCGGTGCCGACGGAGTGATGCACCTCCTCGCACTGGCACGCGCCCTGCGCGCTGAGGATGTGGAGTCGCTCCCACTCGCGCGGCTCGACGTCCCGACGCTGATAATCTGGGGCGAGGCAGAGCCGTGGCTCGACGGTGGGCTCCCCGAACGCCTGCAGCGCGCGATTCCCGGGAGCCGCCTGGTACGGATGGCGCACGTGGGGCGCCTCGTCCCGGAAGACTCTCCCGAAGTGCTCGCGCAGCTCCTCACCGAGCATGCACGGGGCACCGATGGCAATGCGCGGAGCGAGCCACGCAACGATTGAACTAGCTCTGTGCGTTATACTAGCGAGGGTACAATTACTGCTTGAAATTCGTTAGATTGAATGGACTCTAGCCCGATGGATTGAATGGCCAAACAGAGAAATCGTCACAAGGAAACAATATCTTCTACACCGTTCGAGCAGGCCCGCGATGAGCTCTTCCAGCACATAATTCGTTGTGGTGTACTGCAGGCCGCTCCGGAGCACCAGCAGGAGTGGTTCAACGATACGATGGGATACATCGAGGACCGGTACCCCGAGCTCCAGGATAGTCAGATCGGCGAGCTCAAGACGTTGGGACTCCGCTTCTGCGAGCCGCCCAAGTCCTCCCCGGAACACGAGACAGCCAACGCCGCTTCGGCTGCCTGACGTATTCGCCGCTCGAGAGGTCGAAGATTTTTAGCCCCCGCATTCGTGCGGGGGCTTTGTGCTTAGGGGGAACGGCGGGGTCAGGT
>DASSOX010000256.1:0-26935 GCA_035700125.1 Gemmatimonadaceae bacterium | reverse complement strand
ACGGCTCGACGTACTCGGCGATCCCGTGTGGGGGTCAGGTCTGGAATCGTGAATTGATACAGCCGGCCTAGGCCGGCTGTATCAATTCACGATTCCAGACCTGACCCCCACACGGGATCGCCGAGTACGTCGAGCCGTGGGCGGACGCCGAGGCCCGGCTCGTCGGAGGCGGCCAGGCGGCCGTCGCGGCGATGCGGGGCACCGTCCGCGAAGGAGAGTGTGACGTAGCTGTTGAAGTCCGTGGACGAGAAGAGAAGCTCGGCGGGCGTGCTGTGCGCGAGGTGCGCGATGGCGGCTGTGGTGATGTCGCCGCCCCAGCTGTCTTCTATGGTCATCGCGATCCCGAGCGAGACGCAGAGGTCGCGGATTCGGCGCGCGCGGGTGAGGCCGCCCACCTTGGAGATCTTGAGGTTGATGACGTCCATCGCCTGGTCGGCCGCGCCGCGCACGACCATGCCGATGTCGTCGATCACCTCGTCGAGGACGAAGGGGCGGTCGGTATGGCGGCGTACGGAGAGGCATTGCTCGTATGTCATGCACGGCTGCTCGATGTAGACGTCTACAGATCGCACCGCGTCGGCCACACGCATCGCGGCATGTTGTGTCCAGCCGGTGTTGGCGTCGGCCACCAGCAGATCGCCTCGCTCGAGTACCGCGGCTGCCGCGTGGATCCGGTCTATGTCGGTATCGGGATCGCCCCCGACTTTCAGCTGGAACTTGCGGTATCCCTCCGAGCGGTAGCGCGCGATGCTCGCGGCCATCCGCTCGGGCGTGTCCTGCGAGATGGCGCGGTAGAGCGGGAAGCCCGCTCCTTCCCGGCCGCCGAGCAGCGTCGCGACCGGGAGCGAGCTTGCCTTTCCCAGGATGTCCCAGCAGGCGATGTCGATGGCGGACTTCACGTACGGGTGGCCGCGCATGGCCGCGTTCATGAGGCGGTCGAGCACGTCGAGGTTGCGCGGGTCGGCGCCGATGATGTGCGGCGCGAGCTCGGCGATTCCGGTTCGCGCACCGCGTGCGTAGGCGGGGAGGTAGGCCGGCCCGAGCGGGCAGACCTCGCCGTAGCCGGTGATCCCCGCATCGGTTTCGACGGCAACCACGGTGGAATCGAAGACTTCCACGGAGTTGCCGCCCGACCACTTGTAGCTCCCCTCGTGGAGCGGGAGGTCCACCTGCCAGACTTTGACGCCGGTTATCCGCATAGGTAGAATGTATCCAATATCCGATACACTGCCAGTGCCGGGGCGCACGCCGCCCGCTCACCACGGTAGCGCCGCGCTTGCGCCGCGCCCGCAAGGCAGTATTCTCTCCCCATGCCCAGACCAAAGCCAGCAGCCAAGGATCGCGAGCGCGCCACCGCCAGCAAGCCGCACCGCGCCGCCCACGCCCCGCTCTCCCGCAAGACGCTCGGCACTGCCACGCTCGAGGCAATGCGCGAGGCGATCCTCAACGGAACCTACGCCGAGGGCGAGCAGCTACGCCAGGACGCCATAGCGTCGGAGCTCGGCGTGAGCCGTATCCCAGTGCGCGAGGCGCTCAGACAGCTCGAGTCGGAAGGGCTGGTGACCTTCACGCCGCACCACGGCGCGGTGGTGTCCACCTTCTCGGTCGCCGAGATCCGTGAGCTCTTCGAACTGCGCGCGCTTCTCGAGACCGATCTCATTCGCCGCGCCACTCCACGGCTCGACGCCGAGGATTTCCAGCAGGCGGCCGGGATACTCGATGCGTACGAGGAAGCGCTCGCGCGCGGAGACGTGGGAGAGTGGGGCGACCTGAACTGGCGGCTCCACTCCACGCTCTTCGCGGCGGCGGAGCGTCCGCTCACGATGCGCACGGTGGAGCGGCTGAGCCACCACGCCGACCGCTACCTCCGAATGCAGCTCGCGCTCACGCACGGCGAGTCGCGCGCGAACGCGGAGCATCGGGCGATAGTGGCGGCGTGCCGCAAGCGCGATTCGCGCGAGGCCGCGAGGCTGATGCGCAACCACATCCTGGGCGCGGGCGAGTCGCTGATGCGTTTTCTCACCGAATATCGCGCATCGCAGCGCGCGAGCAGCGTGGCGCGTTGAACAAGTGATGGGTGGGCACGGCCGGTGCCGCGCGCCGGTTCGCGCTCCTCCGGGCCGCTGGATATAATATCCGCAATCCACTCCCCAATTTCCCTCAACCACGGTAAGCGACGATGCGAGCGAATCGCCTCCTCTTCATCATCCTTGCTCCGGCTCTGATCTCACTCTCCGCATGGCCAGAGACCGTACACGCCCAGCGTCGCGGCCAGCAGAACGCCGGACCTCCCAAGGCCGAAGAGCCACCGCCGCTCCGCTTTCACTACCTCGGACCCCATAACGCCGGTCGGCTCGCCTCCTTCACCGGACTCCCCGGCGATACCACCACCTACTACGCCGGCGGCGCCTCGGGCGGAGTATGGAAAAGCTCGGACGGCGCGAAGACCTTCACGCCGGTCTTCGATGACCAGAGCGTCCAGGCTATCGGCGCACTCGCCGTCGCACCCTCCGAGCCCACTACCGTGTGGGCGGGCACCGGCGAGGCATGGGCCATCCGCGACGCGGATATCATAGGTAACGGCGTCTACAAATCCAGCGATGCCGGGGGACACTGGCAGCACATGGGTCTTCCCAACAGCGGACGCATCGGACGCATCATCGTTCACCCGTCCAATCCGAACGTCGTCTTCGTCTGCGCGCTGGGGCAGCTCGCCAACTCGGGTCCTGACCGCGGGGTCTATCGCACCGACGATGGCGGCAAGACGTGGAAGCGCGTGCTCTACGTGAACCCCACCACCGGCTGCTCGGGGCTCACGATGGATGCGCACGATCCGAACACACTCTTCGCCGGCACCTGGCAGGTGCAGATGCGCACCTGGGCGATGAACAGCGGAGGGCCTGGGAGCGGCGTCTACGTCACGCACGATGGCGGCACCACCTGGAAGCGCATCGAGAATGCCGGGCTCCCGAAATCACCGCTCGGCAAGATCGATGTCGCCGTGGCGCCATCCGACTCGCGGCGCGTCTACGCACTCATCGAAACGAACGACCAGGGCTCACTCTGGCGCTCCGATGACGGCGGCGCCTCCTGGAAGGTGGCGAGCTGGGATCGTCGCCTCATTGGTCGCGCCGGCTACTACATCCGCGTCGAGGTCAACCCGATCAACGAAAACGAAGTGCTCGTCGCCAGCAGCAGTCTCCATCGCTCCGTTGACGGCGGCCGCACCTTCGGCACGATAGACCGCGGCTGCGGCGACTGCCACGCGATCTGGATGGACCCGCTGAACGGCGATCACTGGGCAACCACCGGCGACGGAGGCGCGGGCGTCACGCTCGATCACGCGAAGAGCTTCAAGCAGATCAGCCTCCCGGTCGGCCAGATGTACCACGTGGCCGTGGACCAGCGTACTCCCTACTGGGTGTACAGCAACCGCCAGGACGATGGCACCATGCGCGGGCCGAGCGACACGCCCGTCCCGGTGCCCAACGTTCCGTCGTATTACACCGGCTTCGGCGTGGGCACCGGCGTGCCCGGTGGAGATGCCGCGCCGGTTCCGCGCGTGCGCAGTCTCTTCACCCAGCCCTTCGGAACCATTCGGCCGGAGGTCGGCTGGGAGGGAGGGCTCGGTGGATGCGAGTCGGGCTTCACCATTCCGCAGCCCGACAATACCGACATCGTCTGGGCCACCTGCTACGGTAACAAGGTGACGCGTTACGATTCTCGCACCGGCGTGGCGCGCACCGTCAGCCCGTGGCAGATGACGCTCGACTCGCCGCCGAACGAGATCAAGTACCGCTGCCACTGGACTCCGCCGCTCGCCATAGATCCATTCGATCCGCATACGATCTACTATGGCTGCCAGGTGATCTTCAGGACCACCAACGACGGCCAGAGCTGGAGCGTGATAAGCCCCGACCTCTCCACGCAGGACTCCAGCCGCATCATCTCCTCCGGTGGACTGCACGCCGACAACCTCGGCCAGTTCTACGGGGAGGTGGTGTTCGCGATCGCGCCGTCCGCGGCGCAGAAGGGACTCATCTGGGCGGGCACCAACGACGGCAAGGTGTGGTACACCAGCGATGGCGGCAGCCACTGGAACGACGTCACCGGCAACATCAAGGGAATCCCCACCTGGGGCACGGTGAGGAAGATCGAACCGTCGCTCTTCGATGCAGCCACCGCGTACGTCGCCGTAGATGCGCACCTCGTGGGCGATCGCAGTCCGTACATCTTCAGAACCACGGACATGGGGAAGACGTGGACGAAGATCAGCGGCGGACTCCCGTCCGACAGCCCGCTCTCGTACGTGATGTCGTTCGCGGAGAATCCGAACAGGCGCGGGATGCTCTTCGCCGGCACAGGGCATGGCTTCTACTACTCGCTCGACGACGGCACGAGCTGGACGCACTTCGATCGCGGGCTCCCCGCGGCGCCCGTGTCATGGATCACGCCGCAGAAGCTCTACCACGACGTGGTGATCTCCACGTACGGGCGCGGGCTCTTCGTGCTGCGCGACATCACCACTCTCGAGCAGTCCGACAAGGTCCCCGCCGGGGCAGCCGCGTTCCTCTATCAGCCGCGTCCAGGCATCCGCCACCCGCGCGAGGGGAGCGCCGAGTTCCTCTACACGCTGAAGGCCACCCCGCGCAAGACGCTGGACATCGAGATCCTCGACTCGCGCGACTCGGTCGTTCGCAAGCTGAAGGCGCAGAGCCACGTTGGGCTGAACCGCGTGGAGTGGGATCTGCTCTACGACGGACCGCGCCAGGTAGCACTGCGCACGGTAGCACCCGACAACCCGCACATCTGGGAGGAGGGCCTCTACGTCGGGAAGGAGACGCGGCCCGTGGTGCACTGGGGAATCCAGGGTCCGCAGCGCACCGGTCCTATCGCGGCTCCCGGCAAATACAAGGTGCGGCTGAAGGTGGGCGACAGCAGCTACACCAGGGAATTCGAGGTGGTGAAGGATCCGCTGATCCAATCGAGCGATGCGGATCTCGCCGCGTCCACCGCGACGCAGATCAGGATTCGCACGATGATCGACACCACCGTGGACATGATCAACCGCATCGAGAAGATGCGCGAGCAGGTGGAGCAGCAGCTCGTCGGCAGCTCGGGCGATGCAGCCGCGGCGCTCCGAGCGCTCGACAGCACGATGATCGGCGTGGAGCACAAGCTCATCTCACGCGCCAACCTGCAGAGCGACGACAAGTTCTATGTCGAGAAGCCGGCGATCTACATGCAGCTCCTCTGGCTCTCCGGCGAGGTGGGGCTCGGCGCCGGCGACGTGGCGGGAGGTGCCGACTACCGCCCCACCGACGAGTCGCTCGAATGGGTGAAGACGCTGGAGTCGGCGCTCTCCGCGGCGAAGGGCGACTTCACGAAGCTCGTGGGGCAGGAGGTGCCCGCGTTCAACCAGCGGATGCAGGGGAAGGTCAAACCCATAGCCACGACCGACAAGAAGGAGGAAGGGGCGAAAGGCGAGACGAAGAACGAGACGGCTGGCCACTAGGGCTTCGTCCTCGTGGTGGACGTAAAGAGAATGGCGCGACCCAACAGCGGGTCGCGCCATTCTCTTTACGTCCACTGCTACTGCTCAGGTGCACCACTGCCGCATTACTCGGCGCTGCACGGCTGCGGGTCGTTCCAGTTGCGTGCGGGGTCGTCGGGCACGTTCGGATTGGTCTGACGCTCGGTGGTGCCGTAGAGGAGGCGACCCGGGATGTTCGCCTTGCCTGCCGCCGGCGTCAGCGCCGGGAGACAGGTACGCTTGTAATCGTTCCAGTACTCGATGTTCTGGAAGAGGACGAGGTACTTCTCGGTCATGATGTCGGCGAGTGTGACGGGCGCGGAGACCGGCGAGAGCGAGAGCGCCGAGTGCCACTCGGTCGCCTCTCCCCATGCTGCGCGCTCGGCGTTGAGCGTGTCGAGCGCCGCACCAGTGTTGCCCGTCTGGAAGAGAGCCTCCGCCTTGATGAGGAGATTCTCGTTCCACGTCACCAGCGGCTGGCGGTAGGCCGGGTCTAGACGAAGCTCGCTCAGGTTGCCCATCCACGACTCCAGCGCCTGGCCGGGCTCCGCGCCGATGATGTCGGTGGCGGTGGTGCCCTTCTGGTAGTACTCGGTGAGGCGCGGATCGCCGGAGCTCGTGAGCAGGTCGACGCCGAACTTACCGGCGCGCAGGAGGCCGGTGCGCAGGCCGACGACCATGAACTGGTACCAGTCGTTCTGCTGGCCGGAGATGTCGGCCTGCAGAGTGAGGTAATCAGCATCCGGGCTCGAGATCCCGGCGTTGGCTTCCTGGAGCGCCAGCGCGTAGTTGGCTGGATCCTGCTCGGCGAGGTGAAGATGGATACGTGCCTCGAGCGTGTGAGCCAGCTGCAGCCACTTCGCCGGGTCGCCGCCATAGACCAGATCCGCCGCACCCGGTCCGGAGCCCTCGCCCGATTCCAGATTGCCTATCGCATCGTCGAAGAGCGCCAGCACGTCGCTGTAGACCTGCTGCTGCGGGTCGTACTCCGGCGTCGGGAACGAGTCGGGCTTCGCAGCCTGGCGGTACGGCACGTCACCCCAGATATCGGCCTCCGTCCCCATCATCCATGCCTCTATTACCTGGGCGATCCCGAGGTAGACGCGATCTCCGCGCGCCGTCGCATCGCTCTCAATGGCGTGCAGGTCGACAAGGCCGCCTCCGGTGTAGACTGCCTGCGATTCGCCGTCGGCCATGCCGGCGTCGAGGAGATACTGATCCCACACCTGAAACTGTACCGAGGTGCCTGCGAGCTGCTGCATCCACATGGCGACCACGCGCGCCGGCTGGCCATTCATGAACTGCCAGAGGTTGGCCTGAATCGCGACGAAGCGCTGATTGGAAGTCGCGCTCGTCGCGGAATTCGGGTCGTTGATGCAGTCGTCACACTTCAGGAAATCGTTGCAGCCCGCGAACGCGAGCACGGTGATCGTGGCCGTCAGCGCGGCCTTCAGATATCTATTCACTCTATCGTTCCTCGCGCTCAACGGTTCAGGCCGACGGATACCACGATCGACCGGGTCTGCGGGGTATTGAAGAAGTCGTAGCCCTGCACCAGCGAAGCAGCGCCCACGAGATTCGTCTCCGGGTCCACACCGCTGTAATCCGTCCAGGTGTGCAGGTTGCGGCCGGCCACGCGAAGGTCGATGCTGGCGAAGCCAACGCTCTGTACCCAGGGCCGATCGAAGGTGTACGAGACCGCCACCTCCCTGAGCTTCGTGTAGCTTCCATCCTCGAGGAAGGGCTCCACGATGCCGGAGTAGCTGGCCCCGAGGCCCGTGTACCAACCCTGCCCGATCATCACCGCGGTGCCGGCGCCAGGCCCCGCCACCGCTCCGGCGAGGATGTCCCTGCCGAAGGTGCGCTGCACATCGCGCTCGCGCGTGTCGGCGTGCGTTCCGAAGTAGGTGAGCGCGCCCCGTGTCATGTTCGCCACCTGGCCGCCCTGCTTGCGATCCACGAGTGCGGAGAGCTCCCACCTGCCGAAGCGAAGATCCGTGTGGATGCTCCCGGTCCAGTCGGGATTGGGGTTACCTACGACGCGGTTGACGGGATCCTTGACCGGGAATCCGCTGGCATCGATGAAGAGCGCGCCGTTGGGCTGCCCGGCGCAGGCCGCAGCGAGATCTATCGTGCCGCCGTTGTTGTCGAGCAGGTTGTCGCCGGAGCTCACGCCGCAGCGCACGAAGCCGTAGCCGCGGAAGGCGAACGTACCGCCGACGGTGGCGGCGGGCACGGCGTCGGAGAAGGTGCCGCCGCCGGCGTTGATGAAGTCCGCGCCGTCGAGGTCGAGGACTCGCAGCTCGTTCTTCGCCCACTGCAGCCCGACCTCCCACGTCAGCTTGTCGTTGGTGATAGGCCGCGCGTTGAACGTCGCTTCCCAGCCGCGGTTGCGGATGCGCGCGCCGTTCAGGAGTTGCGACGTGTACCCGCTCGTGGGAGCGCGCGGCACGCTGAGGATCACATCGGATGAGTTGTTGTTGTAGAAGGTGATCCCGAGATCCGCGATCTGATTGAACAGACCGAGATCCACACCGGTCTCGATTTCCTTCTGACGTTCGGGCTTGAGGTTGTTGTTGCCGAGCGTCCCCGAGGTGAAGAGACCACCATAGCCGGCGAGAGCGGAGTTGAGGAAGTCGCCCCAACCGGTACCGAAGCTACCGCTGCTGAGCGTCGTGACCGTGGAGTAGACATCGGGTTCCTTGCCGGTTTCCCCGTATGCGATGCGGAACTTGCCGTAGCTGAGGAGACCGGTGTGGTCGCCGTTGCCCAGCGCATTGGTGAAGGTCCATGCGGCGCTCGCCTTGGGGTACCAGGCGCGCGGGTTCGACTCGCCGAAGGTGGAGAAGCCGTCGTTGCGGAGCGCGACGGTGAGGTAGAGCTGGTCGAACAGATCCGCCGTAGCCTGCCCGAAGTAGGACTCCGTGTGGATCGTAGAGTTGAACTCGCCGGACGTCTGCGTGACGGTGTTGTTCAGCGAGAAGGGCTGGGGCGCGATGAGGTTGTTGCCGCTTGCACTGGCGTTGCGGCTGCGACGCATGTTGAGGTTCTGCCCGAGCGTGAGGGTGCCCGAGAAGCTGCTCGAGAAGGTGTGCGAGAGGGTCGCGACGAGGTTGTGATCGATCTGGAGTCGATTTATCTGTCCGCGGAGCACCCGGCCGAGCGGTGCTACGCTCGCGGTGAAGGGGATACCGGTGAGCCGGTTGTCGCCGATGTAGTCTCCACCCAGCGTGTACTTGAATGTCAGCCAGTCGAGCGGGTCGTAGGTCACATCGAGGCTGGCTATGGTTCGGTCGGTCTCCTCGGTGCTGGGAAGCTCGTACACCGAGAAGAGCGGGTTGTCGTACCCGCGCGATCTGGTGAGCGATGTTACGGACGGATGGGGGAAGCGATAGGAGCGCTGCAGGTGCGAGTCCGGGTCCAGATACGGGAACTGGTCGAAGTCGGGCGATGTGCGCAGGCCGCCGAGAAGCAGGCCGGAGATGTTGCCGCCACGCTGCGCGAAGGCGCCGCGATCATCGGTGAAGGAGACGTTCCCGCCGATCTTCAGGTTGTGGAAGAGCTGATAGCTGGCCTTCAGCCGCGCGCTGTTCCGTGTATACCAGTTGTTGGGGCCGATGATGGTGCCGGTCTGGTGCAGGCGGCCGAGGGAGAGGTAGACCGTAGTGCGATCGTTGCCGCCGGAGATGGAGAGGTTGTTGTCGAACGAATGCCCCGTGTGGAAGAGCTCTCCCCAGTGGTCGTACGTGGGAGTGCCGCCATCGAGCTTCGGCCCCCAGGATAGGGAAGAAGCGCTGCAATCGAGCGTCGAGCAGCTGCCCGGGTTTCCGTTCGATCCCTGGCCGTACTCGCGCTGGAGCGGGACCTCCTTGTTCACGTCGTCGAAGGAGTACGAGGAGCGGAGCGAGTAGCGTGTCTGGCCGGCCTGGCCGCTCTTGGTGGTGATGAGCACCACGCCATCGGATGCACGGGCACCGTAGATCGCGGCGGCCGCCGCTCCCTTGAGGATCTCGACTGACTCGATGTCCTGCGGCGCGATGTCGGAAGCGCGGTTGGGTGAGGTGGCGCCGTAGAGGTTTCCACCCTCGCCCGGGATGGTGGAGTTGTCTATCGGGACTCCGTCCACCACGAAGAGCGGCTGGCCATTGCCGGAGAGCGACTTGATGCCGCGGATGCGGATGTACGACGACGCACCCGGCTCGCCCGACTGCGAGACCACGTAGACGTTGGGCGCCTTGGCGGAGAGTGCATTCACCACGTTGGGCTCGTTGCTCTTCTCGATCACGTCGGCGGATACCGTGTTGATCACATTGCCGAGCTTTTCACGTGTGGTGCTGGTGCCTGCGCCGGTGACGACGACCTCTCCGAGCTGCAGCGGATTGGCTACGAGCGTGAAGTCGTGCGTGATGGTGCCGGGGGTGAGCGCGATGCTCGCCGACTGTTCCTTGTAGCCGATCAGCCGCGCGTGGATGGTGACGTTCTGGCCGTTGGCGCGATCGGCGGCGACGGTGAAGCTGTAGTGTCCATCGGGTTGGGTCATGGCGCCGGCGCCCAGGCCGTCGATGAACACGCTGGCGGATGCGAGAGGGGCGCCTGCTTCGCTGGTGACGTGTCCGGTGATCGTGGTGCGCTGCTGTTGAGCATTTGTCCGTGCAGCCGTGATGGTGCAGAGGCAGACTGCGGTGAGTAACGCTGCATGCTTCATTACTCCTCCCTGCGGCCGCTGGTGAGCCGCATCGTTCGGGTTTGCCGGTGCGATGGTCCGGCGGAATTATATTGGATACCATATATGGAGCGCACCCGAGCGCAAGGCGGGGCGGACGGCGGGGCGGACGGCGGGAGCACGGCGGGAGCACGGCGGGAGCACGGCGGGTGGCGTGGTGGTGGAGGGCGCTCTATTGACACGAGGTCGTGTACGGCGCCATAATGGCCTCCGTCGACGACGTATATTGTATCCAGCGGCGCACCCCGGCCCCCGGTGGCGCGGAGCCGCCGGATGCCCCACCAACGCCCGCCCCCCCCGGAGAAACCAGATGCGACCGCCAGCACGCCGGGCCGCCATCGCGGCCCTCTCGCTCGCCGCGGCTACCCTCCCCGCTGTCCTCCGCTCGCAAGGCACCGCGGCCGACTACGCGCGTGCCGAGGGATACCGCGAGCGAACTTCAGGGCTGGTGGTGGACGAACCGGATACGCCCGTATGGCTCTCGGAAGGCCACCGCTTCTGGTACCGGAAGTCGGTGGAGGGCGGCCACGTCTTCGTCATGGTGGACGCGAACGCGCGGAAGAAGGCGCCGGCCTTCGACCACGAACGCCTCGCCGCCTCGCTCGCGAAGGCGATGCACGATACGATCACCGCAACCACGCTCCCATTCCGCGGCTTCGCGCTGGTGGATGACGACGCCGCCATCGAGTTCGCTACCGGGTTCGGGCCGGGAAGCGGAAGGCCCGTAGCCACGCGCGAGCGCTGGCGCTGCACCATCACCGACTACGTCTGCGAGCGCGCGGCCGTGGTTCGCGATACCTCGTGGCGCGCGCAGCGTAACTGGGGCGGTGGCCTCTTCGGCGACCGGAGAGAGGCGCCGAACAGGCCGCAGCGCTCGCCGGATGGCAAGTGGGAGGCCACGATCCGGAACTACAACGTCTTCGTCACTCGCGTGGGAGAGGACGAGGGTACGATGCTCAGCACCGACGGCTCCGAGGGCGACGCGTACGACGCGGCTTCCATCGCCTGGTCGCCCGATTCGCGCCACATCGCCGCCTACCGGGTCAGGCCGGGCTATCAGCGCGAGGTGCACTACGTGGAATCGTCGCCCGAGGATCAGCTCCAGCCGAAGTACTCCACGCTGCTGTACAGCAAGCCCGGCGACGTGCTCGACGTGGAGCGGCCGGTGGTGTTCGATGTAGCCGCGCGCAAGCAGATCGCCGTGGATAGCACGCTCTTCCCCAACGCCTACAGCATGACCGCGCTGGTGTGGCGGAAGGATGGCCGCTCCTTCACCTTCGAGTACAACCAGCGTGGCCACCAGGCGTACCGCGTCATCGAAGTCGACGCAGCCACCGGAAAGGCACGCGCCGTGATCAATGAGGAGTCGCCCACCTTCTTCGAGTACTCGGCGAAGCTCTATCGCTATGACATCGCCGACGGGAAGGAGATAGTGTGGATGTCGGAGCGCGACGGGTGGAACCACCTCTACCTGTACGACGGCGCCACGGGCAAGGTGAAGAACCAGATCACGAAAGGGAACTGGCTGGTGCGCGGCGTGGACTGGGTGGACACCACGAAGCGGCAGCTCTGGTTCCACGCCAGCGGGATGTACCCGGGGAAGGACCCGTACTTCGTTCACTACTATCGCATCAACTTCGACGGCAGCGGGCTCACCACCTTCACCGACGCCGACGCCATGCACGAGGTGGCGTACTCACCGGACCACGAGTACTACGTGGACCTGTACTCGCGTGTGGATCTGCCACCGGTGATGGAGCTCCGCCGCACGAGCGACCGGTCGAAAGTGATGGACCTCGAGCGCGCCGACGCCTCGCGGCTACTCGCAACGGGCTGGCGCCCGCCCGAAGTCTTCACCGCCAAGGGACGCGACGGGAAGACCGACATCTGGGGTGTCATCATCCGGCCGACGAACTTCGATCCCAACAAAAAGTACCCGGTGATCGAGAACATCTACGCCGGCCCGCAGGGTTCGTTCGTCCCCAAGACGTTCGGTGTGCAGGCGGGAATGCAGGCGCAGGCGGAGCTTGGCTTCATCGTGGTGCAGATAGATGGGATGGGGACATCCAACCGTTCGAAGGCCTTCCACGATGTTGCATGGAAGAATCTCGCCGATGCCGGCTTCCCCGATCGCATCCTCTGGCACAAGGCGGTGGCCGCGAAGTACCCGTACTACGACATCTCGCGCGTCGGCATCTACGGTACCTCGGCGGGCGGGCAGAACTCGATGGGCGCGCTGCTCTTTCACCCCGAATTCTACGATGTCGCGGTATCCGCCGCGGGCTGCCACGACAACCGGATGGACAAGATCTGGTGGAACGAACAGTGGATGGGGTGGCCGATCGGACCGCAGTACGCCGCTTCGTCGAACATCGAGAACGCGTACCGACTGCAGGGGAAGGTGCTGCTCGTTGTCGGTGAGATGGACAAGAACGTGGACCCGTCGTCCACCATGCAGCTCGTGAATGCGCTCATCAAGGCCGACAAGCAGTTCGACCTGCTCGTGGTGCCGGGGATGGGCCACGGCTCCGGCGGCGCCTACGGCGAGGTGAAGCGCTTCGACTTCTTCGTCCACCACCTCCTCGGCGTGGAGCCCCCCGATCACAACGCGCAGGTGGCGACGGTAGGGGGAGGGAGGTAGAGGGGGAGGGGAAGGCAGAAGGCAGATAGCAGAAAGCAGGGGACAGGTACTGCCCATAAATCAGTCATCCCCGCGAAAGCGGGGACCCATGTTTGGCTGAGTAACATGGATCCCCGCTTGCGCGGGGATGACTATGAGCCCGCTTGCGCGGGGATGACTATGAGCCCGCTTGCGCGGGGATGACTATGAGCCCGCTTGCGCGGGGATGACTATGAGCCCGCTTGCTAAGGGGATGACGTTTGCGAATGCGGCGAGCTTACGCGCGCGAGATGGAGAAGGTCGATGTGCCGCTGCCGGCGCGCACGGGGAGCTCGATCGAGTGCTCCCTGTCAGATTTCACAGCAATCGTAGACGGCAGCTCGTCGGCGGCACCGCGAAGCTGGTACGTGCCCGGTGGGAGGCCGCAGAGGCGGAGGGTGGTGCTGTGGGGAGTGGGCGTGTCGCTCTCCAGCTCGAAGGCCACGCGCGACATGTCGTCCGCCAGGACGATCGGCGCGGATGACGCGAAGCGGTCGCGGTCGAGGAGCATGTGGAGTTTCCCCGTGTCCAGCAGGGCGTGGAAGCGCCGGCGGACTCCGTCTCTGGGGATTATTTCCGTCGCGTTGTGCGTGCGCTTCCACTCGCCGCCGAGGCAGAAGCGACCGAAGATGGGGTCGTCGGTGAGCACCGTGGCAGCGGCGCGGAGAGCTCCGCAGAAGCCGAGGTCGATCTCGCACGAGTAGTACCAGGAGCCGCGGTGGTGCGGCTGCTCCAGCCAGGTCGTTCCGTACGGTGCAGGCTCGAAGCCACCGCCTGCGCCGCCGTCGTTCTCCGCGCCGGGATACCAGTAGCCGTAGTTCGACTCGCGCGTGCCGCTGTTGAGGAGGGCCCACGCGCTCAGGTACGACTGGTAGCCTAGCCTGAGATACGGTGCCGGATCGCTGGCGAAGTTCAGAGCATAGTCGAGCACCGACCAGCCTCCCATCTGCGACATGTAGGTCAGCGTATAACGGTCGCCGCCTCCGCCACGGTAGTCGCTCCCCAGATAGTAGTACGCCGGCTCGATCGACCCGCGACAGAAAAGGTTCGCGGCCATCTGGGCATCCATGAACTTCCGGGCATCCTCGCGGGAGAGCTTTCGCGACCTGCCGTCGTCCTCATCGAGATTGTCGCCGTTCATCTCGTCGAGGTGCTCCATGGCGTACTTCGCCAGGGCGTGCGTCGACTCGAAGCCGGTGGAGTCGAAGGCGTACTCCGACCTGAAGAGATCCACGTCTCCGCGCACGAAGGTGCGCACCTTCCGCTCCCAATGAATCCGCAGGCGCTGCGCGCGGTCCTCCATGCCGGCCTCTCGCAGCGCGCGGATCAGCTCCACTATCACGAGCTCGTTGTACAGGCCGGTCTCGTACGCCGACCAGCGCGTGATCTCCAGCGGCACCGTGAACATGGCGACCGCGGTTCCGTAGGCGCGCCTCAGATACTCTTCCGCTGTAAGCACCGTGTGAATCTCAGGATGCTCCTTCGCCACGCGGTACATGCCGAAGTACATCAGCGTGATGTGCGGATAGTCATAGATCCGCCAGAGGTGCAGGCGCCCCTTCGGTCCGTGGATGGCGCTCTCGCGGTTGGTCTTCCAGTCGGGGATCCCGTATATCCCGAACGAGTAGACCTCATCGGTGGTGCGCTGGAGTCCGCCCCACACGAAGTTCTCGATGTAGCGGTCGAGCGCCGATACTTCCGCCTGCACGGGATACTCCGCGTTCTTCGATGCCAGGAACGCCGGCTTGCTGAGTCCCGGATCGTCGCATGTAACCTCGTAGATTCGCCAGCCCTTGATGAGATCGTAGTTGTCGGGCCCCAGCATCACGTGCGATTCCATGTTCCACTCGGCCAGGAGACCATCGTACCACTTGCTCGGGTCGCGATGCTGGTGACCGGCGATGAACGCGGCTCGCTTCGCGATGAGCGTCTCGAGCGGCTCCGTGCAGAAGAACTCGAGCGACATGCGCCTCCCCTCCCCGAAGCGGACAGTGACGCGATTCTCGCCCAGTCGGAAGAAGCGGATGTCGTACAGGTGGGTATCGCCCTTCGAGCCGACCTTCCGGATCGCAGTGGACTCGGGGAACTCAGCCTCGAGGGCCGCGATGCGCTCCTTCGTGCGCAGCGCCACGCGAGCGAAGAGGTCCGTGGGCACCGTCATCCCCGGTACCACCTGAACGTCGATCAGGCGCTGATCCACCAGGAGCTGGCGAACGCCGTCGTAGTCGGCGGCCCAGTGGAAGTCGAACCCGTACGACCGCGCGTGCCCGCGCTCTCCCCGCGGCGCGAGCGTGGCGCTCGTGTGCGGCTGCCGCCACTTGCAGCCGTGCGAGGCCGCCTCGGCGCCAGCCACCACCGAATGCACGAAGGCCCGGTACTCCGGGCGCGGCTCCCAGTACTCGAGCTGCGTTCCCACCGCCGGCGTCATGGTGAGAAACGGGCCGACGCTGTTCCTGCGCATCCAGAAGAAGAACGACCCGTCGCCCGCCACGAGGCAGTGCTTGAGCACCGCGGCGGTGGGCGGCTGGCCGCGCTGGCCGAAGCGCGTGTTCATCGGGAGGGGCACCGCGAGGTCGCCGATCTCGATCGGCGCATCGCTCAGGTTCTCGACAGCGAGCGTCCAACGGATCGTCTCGCGCTCGATGGTGAAGCCGATCTTCAGCTGCAGATCCTGTCGCTCGCCATCGCTTACGATGTAGCTGCACTCGTGCGAGGCGCCGTCCGCGCTGGTGGAGCTACGCCGCTCACGATCGGCTCCCGCCGTCTCGAAGCTGCGCCATTCGCCGCCGGGCCGACGGTACCGGATCGTGACGTCGCCCAGCCGACCGTCCGTGCGAACGTAGTTCGTGTCGAAGGCATCGCGCACTCGACGCAGGGACACTATCGCACCCCCGTCGAATTCTACCGCGAATTGCGAGTCGGCCGGCCCGTGGCTGGTCCGGCCGCTCTCCTTCACATCTACATCCGGAAAGACCCGCGCGAGAGTGGAATCGCCGAGCGCGAGCTGCGCGCCCACCGCGCCTGCCGTCTGGAGGAATCCACGACGGCTGACCGTCGGCGAAGCGGCATCGCTACGAGGCACCCGCTCTTTCCTTCGCCTTCTGGATGATCGCGGCCATCACGTCGCGGTGTTTGCTGAAGGTATCGTCCACCACCTGCAACGTCGGGATCGAGCCCGGGTAGAGCGACAGCGTCTCGGGGTTGAAGTGGCCGAATCCCGATTCGTGAACGCCGCTGCTTCCACGTCCCGGGGCGGGGGAGCTGAGGTGCTGAAAGTTACGGCTGTACTTCGACCAGATCGGTCCGAGCCCCACCTGGAACATCGGGATGAAGCCGTGCAGCGCGTCGTACGGCATCTCGCCCACGCATACCACCTCCGGATACTTCTTCCGGAGATCCTCAACGAGCCGCCGGGTGCCTTCGTGCATGTCACCGGTGGTGCTGTTGACATGGCCGCCTACGATGTCCAGGAAGTAGGCATCCACGCCGTACTTGTCGATCATCTCGGCGATGCGCCCATAGAGATGCTCGCGCCACGCATCGGCGCCGAGGTTCATGTAGCCGAGCCAGCCGTCCTGGTGGCGGTCGTTGTTCCAGTCAACCCAGTCGAGGTTGTACTCGTTGCCGTCGATCTTCCTCGTGATCGAACCGGCGATCTTCGGCCAGATGGGCTGGTTCTTGTTGGCCGAGTTGGTGCCGAACATCGGCATGATCTTGAAGCCCATCTTCTTCCCTTCATCCACCAGCCGGCGGAACGCTGCTTCGCCACCCATACGGTCGGACACGACGTAGTTGGGATAGTCCCAGTAGTAGCGCCCATCCCACGCCGAGATGAAGACGAGAACCCGCTCACCCGGGATCTGCGTGCGCATCCAGCGCAGCGTCTCGAGCATCTTCGGGTAGTCGTTGAACATGTAGCCGGTGTAGTGCATGCCGTGGAGCGTGGTAGCGAGCGCGATGTCGCGCATCCACGGTGGAACGTCGGTGCGCTCCTCCCACGGCTTCAGACCGAAGGCCTGCTCGATGTGCCGCATGTGCAGCGCCGTGGCCTCCTCCGCGGTCGCCACGCGTCCGAGGCGCCAGGTAGGTAGCTCCACGCGCTTGTCGTCGCGCCAGGCGTCGTGCTCGTAGATCGCTTCCACCCGGTAGCTCTTCTCGCCTGGCGCCAGATAGTAGCGCTTGGGGCGCACGCGGTCGTCGAGCGAGGAGACATAGAAGACGTCCTTCGGCGTACGGATCATGAGGAGCGGGGTGGTCATGCTCCCGCCGGGTCCATTGAGGTCGCCGGCGCCGAAGGTGTAGCCCATCTGCAGCTCGTTGTCCTTCTCGTCTTCGAACCGTCCGCCGCTGAACGACACCTCACCGCGAGGCACGCTCCGCACGATCGAGGTGATGGTCTTGATGGGCTTCTCCATCTCGACCACCGCGTCCCACTCGATCGTCTCACCCTTGCGCCGCAGCGAAGCGGTGAGGCGGCCGGGCTCCTTCATTTGCCCGCCGGCCCATACGAAGCCGTCGCAGGTGAGCTTCAGCGAGTCGCCGCTCCCCTCGACTTTCATCTTCGACTGGTCGAGCCCGTAGGTGTTCTCGGGCGTGAAGACGAGGAAGCCGAACGTGTAGCCGCCGAATTGAACCGATGGCTCCGGGAAGTCGAAGGAGAACTTCATGAAGCCGCGCCCGCGTGGCGGGATGAATATCTCGCTGGTGGAGGTGAGCGGGATGATGGATGGCGCGCTGCCGGGTGTGGCTGCTCCCGGCGTGGCGGCGAGCGGCGTGTTCGGCGTACCGGCGATGAGATCGCGGGGAAGGAGCGCGCCCGCGCCGGCGATACCCATCACCTTCAGCCAGTCGCGACGATTGAAAGATGAGCTCATTGGGCTTCCGATGGTGAGTGAAGTAAGAGTCGTACATCGAGCCAGTCAGCGGGGTCGGAGTCGTCGCGATCGGTGTTGGGCTGCACGATAGGCGTGACCACCAGCGTCAACCGATCCACGCCGCGCACATCCACGTTCACCGGCACGGCGGCGTCGCCGCGCGAGATGGTGTCGCTCTTCCAGAGCGTCTTGCCATCGCCGCGCACCTCGAAGATCGCCTGTGCCGGCGACTGCCTGCGGACCCCTTCGTCGAGCCCCACGCTCGCAACGAATCTCGCAAAGCGCCCGAAGATCCTGTAGCTCACCTGCGATTCCGAGAGGGTGCCGATCCCCTTCGTGTACTCCCTGCCGCCCACCTTCAGCGGCGAGCCTCTCACCGCGCGATCCACGCCGAGCCGCTCCCAGTCCTGCTGGATCGATAGCGGTTCGAGCCCGGCGACGAAGACGCTGTCGGGCACCTCGGGTGTGTAACTCAGCTCAGCGGCCTTCTCGGCCGAGGTCCCATCAGCCCACATCGATCGCACCGAGATCGCGTGGGTCTTACCCGGTGCGAGTCCGGCGACGCTGGCGCGCGCGCTGAACGCTTCGCCCAGCGGGCGCCCATCTACCACCACCTGGTACGCCGAGCGCGGGTAGTACTCCACCGGCCAGTGCAGCATCGCGCTCGAAAGACCTGCGGCAGTGGCCTCGATCCGCTGCGGCGAGGTAACGGGATAGACGTACGGCGCGGCTGGCTCGAACTCGATCGCCCAGCGCACGATCTGCGTGCTGTCGGTGCGGATGGTGACCGTGGCGTATCCCTGATGGCTCGCCCAGCTCACGCGAACCGGTGCGTCGCCCGCGGAGCCGGTCGCCCGCGCGGTGGCGATCCGGAAGCTCGACTTGCCGCGCGGCAGCCCGACCGTGAGGGTGTATGCATCGCCCCCGATCACCCGGCTCTCACCCGACAGCGATGGCCGGGAGGCGCTCCCTCCGTGCTCCAGCGCGCGCAGGTCCACCCACCCCTGCGTGATGTGCCGGCTGGTGGAGACGAGCTCCGGCCGATCGGTAGCGCGCACGAGAGTGATCACTCGCACGTCGCCCGGCGGCACGTCGATGAACACGCCGTGCTCCCACGCGCCGTAGTACGTCCCGTTCCAGAAGTCGTACACGTGATAGAGCGCGGTGGAGTCGAGGCCGAGGGCGCTCCACGAGAGAAGCTGGTTGGAGCTCTCCTCGGCGTCGTAGTTAAAGACGCCCACCACATCGTAGTCGCGCCCCAGGTGGCTCACCTTGAGATCCATGAGCGGCTTCCTGGTATTGGTGGGGCGATACAGATCGAGCGGGCGGATATCGGTGGCGGGATACACGCGACGCAGCAGCTCCACCCGCGACTGCGGGAGGTCGGTGAGTCTGTCGCTGCTCATCAGCGACTGGCCGGTGAGTCCCATGATCGTTGCCCACACGCGCGCCGTGCCCTCGCGCATCGGCGGCCGCACTATCAGTACGTCCGGATCGGAGTACCAGGCGATGTTGTGCAGGAAGTTCCAGCGCTGCACCGTGGACACCGCGCCGAGTACTCCGTCCCAACCCTGCACGATGTCGCCGCCGGTGCGCGATCCGTTGTAGAGCCCCACTCCCTCGAGCGGCGTTCCCCACGATGCCAGTAGATACGAGCTGTCGCCGATCGCGCCGCGGATAGTGCGCAGCGTCTTGCGGTACAGCTCCGCGCCCACCTCGCCCGGTGTGCCCTTCGGCACCGGGCCGTGCATGTAACGCGTCTTGTCGCCGTACTCGTGAACGACGATGGTCTGCCCATCGATCTTGAAGTAGGTGAAGTCGAGATCGCGCAGCCGCTTGAAGATCCCTCCCAGGTACGCCGGCGCCGCGGGCGCTGTGGGATCCATCAGGTAACGGCCCTCCCAGGTGGTGGAGGCACTGGAATCGCCGGGCGCCCAGAGGAATGCCTTCGAGCTGCGCGCTACCTGCGTGTTGCTCTGACCGTGCGGCGCGATCCATATCCCCGCCTCGAGCCCGAGCGAGCGAATGGAGTCGGCGAGTCCGCCGAGTCCGATCTGCCGGAAGCGCGGGTCGATGGTGCTCCAATCGCGGTACGCGCCCGGTCCGCGCTCGCCCATCCCCTGCCAACCGTCGTCGAGCTGTACGTAGCGTGCGCCGAATGGCGCGAGGTTCTCGGCTATCCAGTGAGCGTTCGCGATCACCTCGGCGGGATTGATCACCCGGTAGTAGTAGTACCAGGTGCACCACCCCGAGGGCGGCACTGGGAAGATGGACTTGTCGAGCGGCTTGTAGTACGTGATGCCGAGCGAGTCGCGGTAGTAGTGTTCGAGCACGCGGCCGTTCGACAGCGTGACGCGATCGGCCACCGGGTCGAAGCTTCCGTTGGCGAGCGGAGTCGCCACCTCACCCAGCGTGGTGATCATTACATCGTCGCGTTCGCCATCGCGCGGGTCGATCCGGACCGGCACTGTGCGCGGCCACGGTGTAACGGGGCCGGCGTCGGTCGTCATGCGAGGGGAGGCCGCCGCTCCCTTCGACTGTGCCGCGAGCGGAGATCCTGCTGCGCCCAGCGCCACGGCCAGGGCGGCGGCGGAAATCGCGACGGAGATGGCAGCGGCGGTGCCGGCGGAGACGGATGCCGAATCCGCAGCGGCACGGACGGGCGCCGTGCGCCCGGGATGCTTCTGGATCATGGCTCTCGTGTCGTTGGTATTGCCGAGGAACTACCGTTAGATGCCGCTGCCTCGACCGAGCTGCGGCCGGCGTCCAGCCCCGCCATGAGTCGTAGAAGGCCGTCCTGCGTCGCATCCTCCCGCGCCACCTCGCCCACGATGCGGCCCGCGCGAAGTACGATGAGGCGAGTCGAGAGGTTGAGCAGCTCGGGGAGCTCGCTCGAGATGAGGAGTACCGCAGCGCCTTCCGATGCAAGGCGGTCTATCCAGGCGTGGATCTCCGCCTTCGCGCCCACGTCCACGCCGCGCGTGGGCTCGTCGAGGATGAGGATGTCGCTCTTTGCCGCCAGCCACTTGGCGAGTACCAGTTTCTGCTGGTTTCCCCCCGAGAGGCCGGCTGTCGTGGCGTCCATGGAATGCGTGCGTACGCGGAGCCGGTCTATGTAGCTCTGCGCCACCTCGCGCTCGGCCGCCCCGCGCACCCAGCCGAAGCGAGCCAGCGACTCCAGAGTGGGGAGCGTGGTGTTCTCTCGCGCGCGCATCTGCAGCACGAGTCCCTGCCGTTTCCGATCCTCCGGAACGAAGCCGAGCCCGAGCGCCATCGCATCGCGCGGATTGCGGATCCGCGCGCGATGGCCGCGTACGTAGATCGATCCCGTCACCTCCGGGTCGAGCCCGAAGAGCGCCTGCGCCAGCTCCGAGCGTCCCGCGCCCACCAGACCGGCGAAGCCGAGCACCTCGCCTGCGCGCAGCGTGAACGACACGTCGTGGAAGCGACCAGGGCGCGAGAGCCCCTCCACGCGCAGCAGCTCCTCGCGCGGCGCGGCCTGAACGTGTTCGGGGTAGTACTGCTCGACCTGCCGCCCGATCATGAGGCGCACGAGCTCACCTTCGTCGAGAGAGGAGATGCTCTGGGTGCTCACGTGGCGTCCGTCGCGCAGCACGGTGACGCTCCCGCAGAGGCGGAAGATCTCCGGCATGCGATGCGATACGTAGAGAACCGTTACGCCTCGCTCGCGCAGTTGCGCCAGGAGCGTGTAGAGACGCTCCGCCTCGCCCTCACTGAGGCTGCTCGTGGGCTCGTCGAATACGATGACGCGCGCGCCGCTACCCACGGCCACCGCTATCTGAACGAGCTGCTGCTCGGCGACGCTGAGGGAGTTCATCCGCCGGCCGGTATCCAGCGTTGCGCCGATGGCGGCGAGCATTTCGCCGGCGCGGCGGCGGAGCGCGCCCCGATTCACGAAGCTCCACCGCGAAGGGAGCTGCCCCAGACAGAGATTCTCGGCGACGGTCATGTTCTCGCAGAAGGCGAGCTCCTGGTGCACCATCGCCACGCCGGCTTCGTGTGCTTCGCGCGGATTGGCGAAGCTCACTTCGCGTCCGTCTATCAGGAGCCGTCCGGCGTCGGGACGCTGGATCCCCGCGAGGATCTTCCCCAGCGTGCTCTTCCCGGCGCCGTTCTCGCCGCATATCGCGTGGCAGCTCCCCGCCTCCACCTCGAAGGAGACATCATCCAGCGCCACCACACCGGGAAAGCGCCTGGTTATCCCCTCGAAGCGGACGGCCCCCGGTGCCATGATGCCGCGCTACTTGCCGAGCGAGAGGTATTTCGGATCGACGTCGGGATAGCCCCATTCCTGGAGCTGCCGTGCCCAGTCGCCGAGGTTCTCCTTCGACACGCGCACCAGCTCCATCTGCACGTGCGCGGGGACTTCCTTCTTCAGGTACACGTGATCGAAGATCGTGTGGACCGACTGGTAGCCCCAGAGGTAGGTGGGCTGCGCGAGGAGCACGGGGGTGAGTCCGGCGTCGATGTACGCCAGTTCGACGGGGAGCGCATCCACCGACACGATCTTCACCTTCGATGGATCGAGATCGGTGAGGAGCGCGCGCGTGAAGAGCGCCCAGCCGCCGATCATCGCCCACCCCTGGATCTCCGGATACGCCTGCTGCGCGCGCAGCACTTCGGCCGCCGCGTCCTGCGGCGTCTCGATAGTGTAGAACGTATTGAGGATCGTGATCCCCGGATACTTCTTCGCTTCGTCGAGGACGCCCTGGACGCGCTTCTGCAGGTTGGGCGCGTTCTGGTTGCCGGAGAGGATGGCGATCTTTCCCTTGCCGCCCATCTGCTTGGCCAGCTCCGCCATCACCTGGCTTCCCATGGCGTGATCATCGCCGCCATAGAACGAGAAGCGCTTCGAGTCGGGGGCGTCGCTGTCGAAGGTCATCACCGGTACGCCGCGCTCCACGGCCTCGTCGATCGCTCCGGTGATCTTCCCGGCGTCGCTCGCCGAGACGAGAATAGCGTTGGAGCCGCTGTTCACCGCCTGCGCGATGCGCTGTGCCTGGAGCTCGGCGTTTTCGTTCGGCGGAGTGAGCCAGTTGATCTTGACGTTGACGCCGTGCTCCTTCGAGAGCTCCGCCGCGGCGGCCTCGGCGCCGGTGCGCGCCGACAGAAAGACCGGGTTGGTGGAGCTCTTGGCGATCATCGCAATTGTGAATGTCGAGCCGCTGCCGCCAGCGCCGTCCTGCGCACCGGCGCCCGAGTCGTTGCCCGCTCCGCAGGCCACCACGCCGGCCGCGCACATCGCGCCGGTCACGAACCGAATCAGATTCCTCGTTCCCCGCATCCGGGCTCCCAGAGTTAAGAGTTCTCTTGCTCGCGCGGCGCCGAGCTCCCCGCGGTGCGCGCCAGGCGCCGCGCGAGCAGCTTCGTGCCCTGCTGATCGAGTACGACCGCGAGGATCATCGCCGTGCCGATGATGATCCACTCGTAGTTCTGATCGAGGTGCAGCGTACGAATGGCCTGCCGGATCAACACTATGAGGATAGCACCGAGCGTGGCGTTGACGGCGCTCCCCTTGCCGCCCATGAGACTCGCGCCGCCCACCACTGCGGCGGCGATCACGTAGAGCTCGTAGCCATTTCCATCGGACGACGATGCGGAGCCGTAGAAGGAGGCTCCCAGGAAGGCCGCCAGTCCCGCGGTGAGCCCCGATACCACGAATACACCCAGAGTGATGCGACGGACGCCGAGCCCCGAGAAGCGGCTGGCTTCCGGGTTGCCGCCGATGGCGAAGACGTGCCGTCCCATCACCGTGCGTCCCAGGTAGATGCTCCCGAGCACCGTAACGAGTAGCATCGTCAGGAGCGGCA
Source organism: Gemmatimonadaceae bacterium (assembly GCA_035700125.1). Taxonomy (GTDB): domain Bacteria; phylum Gemmatimonadota; class Gemmatimonadetes; order Gemmatimonadales; family Gemmatimonadaceae; genus JADGGM01. The sequence goes on along the minus strand of DASSOX010000256.1, from coordinate 3,315 downwards.
CCGGGTACAGCGCGGTACCCATTCCGAGTGATGCCTTCGCCACCGAAGTCAGCGCGGACGGGACCAGGATACTCTCGGCGTGGCTGGTCACGAAGGCCAGGCCGCGGAAGATCCACATCGTGCCGAGCGTGATGATGAACGAATGGACGCCCAGCCCGATCACCATCAGGCCGTTGGCGAGGCCACAGATGAGGCCCACGGCGAGGGAGGTCCCGAGTCCCACGAGCACGGTGGCCACAGGGTCCATCGGTCCGATGGCGCGGAGCACCATGGACATGGTGACGCCGGCGATGGCGTAGATGGCGCCAACCGAGAGGTCTATGGCGCCGGCAATGATGACAATGGTGGCACCTACACCCATGATGGCGAACGCGCTGGCGTCGGTGGCCATCTGGATGAGGGTGTACTTGTTGAGGAAGTTGTTTACCGTCTCGCCGGTGACCGCGTTGGTATGGGAGCCGGCGCTCATGGTGAGGGCCGTTCCGATGACCAGGAGCACGACGACGAGTCCAACCTGCTGGGATTCGAGCAGGAGGTTCGCGGCGCGGGGGAGGACCGAGGGTCGTTGCGCCTTCTCGCGTACGGTCTGCGTGAGGAGCTCCATGCGGAATTGCGGTGGGGTGTGATGGCTCGCCGTGCGGCCCGCTCCGCCGACTGTAAGCGCTTGCAACATTACGGCCGCGCACCTATGCTGTCAACGCACTCCGCTCCTTGTGCCGCATGCCAGCCGATGAGATACTAGGCAAACGGGAACACTCGGCTCCCGCCTGCCCCTGTCCCGAAGCTTCGATCATACATGACTCTCGAAGATGTTGCCAGGCGCGCAAAGGTGTCCACCGCCACCGTCTCACGCGTCCTGAATAACGTCGGTCAGGTGAAGAACAGCACCGTGGATCGCGTGATGCAGGCGGTAGAGGAGCTGAAGTACTACCCCAATCTCAACGCGAGGATGCTGGCCGGCGGTCCGAACCGGACGCTCGGCATGATCGTCTCGAACCTCGAGAACCCCTTCTTCCTCGACATCTTCCGTACCCTCGAGGCGGACGCACACCGGCGCGGCTACGACGTGCTCGTGGCGAATACCGACTACCGCCCGCAGCAGCTCATGTCGAGTGTGAAGATGATGCTCGGCCGCGGCGTGTCCGGGCTCGCCGTGGTGGTGTCCGAGAAGAAGCCTTCGCTCATCCGGGAGCTTTCCGGGATCAACCTGCCGGTGGTGTTCTACGACGTGGGTGCCGCAAAGGCCAACATCACGAACATCAAGGTGGACTACCGGATGGGGATGCAGCGGATCGTGGAGTATCTCTACGGGCTGGGGCACCGCCGGATGGCGTTCATCGGACACCACACAACGCTCGAGCCGCTCGGCGACCGCAAGGCGACCTTTCTCGAGGTGGCGGCGGAGTACGCGCCGCGGCTCAAGGTCATGACCGTGGCCAGCGCAGACGGACCGACCGGCGGCCGCAACGCGGCACGCGAGATCCTCACTTCCGGCTTCCGCCCCACCGCCGTGGTCTGCGTTAACGATTTCATGGCGCTCGGCGTACTACGTGAGATGCACGAGCGGAGAATCAGGGTTCCGGAAGACGTATCGGTGACCGGATTCGACGACATCGGGCTCGCGGAGTTCGTGTCCCCCGCACTCACCACCGCGCACATCCCGCGCGAGGAGATCGGCCACCTCATAGGCGAGGCGTTGATCCCCGGGCCGCATGGCCGTGGGGAGGGGAAGGAGATCAGGATCGAGACCACACTCGTGGTTCGCGAATCCACGGCCCCGGCCCCCATCACCTCATCCAGACGCAGGGCGGCCAGCACCGGAAAGCGCGCGAAGCGCGCTTCCTGATCCGCCGCCCCTTTCGCCCGGTGCACTGATCCCGTATAGTGTAAGCGCTTACACCCACGAGGAACGGATGCGTATCCACCAGCTTCAATCGAACGTCGGCGGCGCGGCATCCGCCACACCTCGCGCGGCCCCCGCCCCGACTCGATCGCCCGCTCCCGACCCGCAGAAGCGGCGGCTCACCGTCGGGCTCCTCGTCGGTAATCGCGGCTTCTTCCCCGGCCACCTCGCCGAAGAGGGACGGAAGGAGATGCTCGCCGTCCTCGCCGAGGAAGGCTTCGACGTCGTAGCGCTGGATACTGCGGATTCCAGATTCGGAGCCATCGAATCGAGGAACGAGGCAAAGGCATGCGCGGCTCTCTTCCGCGCCAACCGCGACCGGATAGCCGGCGTCATCGTCACCCTCCCCAACTTCGGCGACGAAGCCGCGGTGGCCGATACGCTGCGTCTCGCCGGGCTCGACGTCCCCGTCCTGGTTCACGCCTTCGCCGACGTGCCCGGCAAGATGGGGATCAAGTTCCGCCGCGACTCGTTCTGTGGGAAGATGTCGGTGTGCAACGCGCTCACGCAGTACGGCATCCGCTACTCGCTCCCCTCGCTGCACACGCAGGAGCCCCGATCGGAAAGCTTCCGGCAGGACCTTCGCCGCTTCGCCGGTGTCTGCCGCGTGGTGAACGGTCTGCGCACGGCGCGCATCGGCGCGATCGGTGCACGGCCCGCGGCCTTCAAGACGGTACGCTACAGCGAGAAGGTCCTCGAGGCGAACGGCATCTCCGTGGAACCGGTGGACCTGTCCGAGATACTCGGTCGAATAGACCGCCTCCCCGACGAGGAAGCGGCAGTGCATGAATTCCTCGAGCGAGTAATGGCGTACGTCCCCACCGAGGGAATTCCGCGGCCGGCGCTCATCAAGATGTCGAAGCTCGGAGTCGTGATAGACCGCTGGATGGCGGAGGTGGACGTCAACATCAGCGCCGTGCAGTGCTGGACCGCGATGGAAGATTTCTTCGGCGTGGTGCCCTGCACGGTGATGAGCATGATGAGCAACAACCTCTTCCCGAGCGCGTGCGAAGTCGATGTGTGCGGCACGGTGAGCATGTACGCGCTCACCCTCGCCTCCGAGACGCCGAGCGCGCTCCTGGACTGGAACAACAACTACGGCGACGATCCGAACAAGGCGGTCTGCTTTCACTGCAGCAATCTCCCGAAGCACTTCTTCGAGGATGTCCGCATGGACTTCCAGGAGATCATCGCGGGGACGGTAGGGAAGGAGAACACCTACGGAACGTGCGTGGGCCGGGTGAAAGCAGGACCGATGAGCTTTGCCCGCTTCACCACCGATGACCGTACGGGGCGGATACGCGGCTATGTGGGCGACGGAGCGTTCACGGCCGATCCACTCACCACCTTCGGTGGCGCCGGCGTGGTGGAGATCCCGCGGTTGCAGGACCTCCTCCAGTTCATCTGCGCCA
>DASSOX010000255.1:0-2365 GCA_035700125.1 Gemmatimonadaceae bacterium | reverse complement strand
CTTGTCCGTCTCGCGGATGGTGAACCCGTCTTCCGGATGGTAGTTGCGTCTCCAGAAGACGTGATCCCTGAGCGCCTCGGTCACGAGCCGCTCGAGCAGCTCCGCATTTTCCGCCCGCGGCCCGAGGAACCAGGCGGAGAGAGCGCCCTTACGAGAGTGTGTCATCCGGGGAGAGAGTAGGAAGGAGGCAGGGGACAGGCATTCGCTCGCTCCAGCCTTCCGGGGCTCTACCACGAATAGTTGGGTGCCTCGCGCGTGATCGTGACATCGTGAGGGTGCGACTCACGGAGGCCGGCGGAGGAGATCTGGACGAAGTGGGTGCGCGTGCGAAGCTCGTCGATGTCGGCGCAGCCAACGTAGCCCATACCGCTGCGGAGACCGCCCACCATCTGGTAGAGAACGTCGCCCACGGGGCCCTTGTAGGGGACGCGGCCCTCGATCCCTTCGGGGACGAGTTTGCGTGGAGAGAGCTCGCCTTCCTGGAAGTAGCGGTCGGCGCTGCCGTCCTGCATGGCGCTGAGGCTTCCCATGCCGCGGATCATCTTGAAGCGGCGCCCCTCGAGAAGGAAGGACTCGCCCGGGCTCTCCTCGGTGCCGGCGAGCATCGAACCCATCATCACGCTCGACGCGCCGGCGGCAAGCGCCTTCACCGCGTCGCCCGAATACTTGATCCCGCCGTCGGCGATCACCGGGATGTCGCCCGCTCCCTCCACCGCATCGAAGATCGCGGTGAGTTGCGGCACGCCCACTCCCGTCACCACGCGAGTGGTGCAGATCGAGCCGGGACCCACACCTACCTTCACCGCGTTGACGCCGCGCTCCACGAGTGCGGCCGCGCCGGCGCGCGTGGCGATGTTGCCGGCTATGAGCTGCACCTCGGGGAAGCGCTCGCGTACGCGAGCGGTGGCTCTCAGCACGCCCTCGCTGTGGCCATGCGCGGTGTCTACCACCAGAGCGTCCACGCCCGCGGCCACGAGTGCGGCCGCGCGATCGAGGAAGTCACCCGCGGCGCCGATCGCGGCCGCCACCCGCAGCCGTCCATGCTCGTCCTTGTTGGCGTCGGGGTACTGCCTTCGCTTGTGGATGTCCTTGACGGTGATGAGGCCACGCAGCTTCCCCTGCTCGTCCACCACCGGCAGCTTCTCGATGCGGTGCTGCCCGAGGATCCGCTCGGCTTCATCGAGCGTCGTTCCCACGGCCGCCGTCACCAGGCGATCCCTGGTCATCACCTGCTCGAGCGGACGGTCGAGGTCGCGCTCGAACTGGAGATCGCGGTTGGTGATGATCCCGACCAGCTTCCCTTCCCTGTTCACGATGGGCACGCCCGAGATCTTGAAGCGCATCATCAGCGCGTTCGCCTCGCGCAGCGTGGCGTCCGGCGCGAGCGTGATCGGATTGAGGATCATCCCGCTCTCGGAGCGCTTCACCCGGTCCACCTCGGCCGACTGCCGGTCGATGGACATGTTCTTGTGGATCACGCCGATTCCGCCGGCCCGCGCAAGCGCGATCGCCATCTCCGACTCGGTCACGGTATCCATCGCGGCCGAGATGAAGGGAACGTTGAGCGTGATCCCGCTGGTGAGCCTCGAGCTCAGGCGAACGTCCTTCGGGTGCGTCGCCGAATGACTGGGGGAGAGCAGGACGTCGTCGAAGGTCAAACCGCAATCGGCGCGCACTCGCGAGGCGCCATTCGCCCGCGGCTCACCGATGCGCGAAGGCCCGCCATCCTCTTCCGAGGATACAGCGGGCCGCGTGTTCGTTCGTGTACTGGTAGCCATGGCGAAAGCTAGACTTTCGATTGGGAGGGGGCAAGAGAGACAGGAGGGAGGAAAGCAGAGAGCAGAAAGCAGACAGCAGTGAACGGCTCGTAAAACGAAGTCATCCCCGCGACAGCGGGGGTGACGGCCATCTAGCTACAGCCCTCACCCCCGAGGCGGTTCCTGCTTTCTGCTCTCTGCTCTCTGCTCTCTCCCTTCTCCCTGCCTACCTTCTTCTCCTCAATCTCCGTCTGATTCCCCTGGGCAGAAATAGCGAGGCGGCCAGGAGGACGGAGCGGAGGCGGCCGGGGGTGAGGTCGGAGATGTCGCCGGCCCAGTGAGCGGAGAGGACAGGGAGGCCGGCGTTGGATATCAGGCGCGTGAGCGAGAGCACCAGCAGGTAGACGTCATCCACCTGGCCCACGAAGGGGATGAAGTCGGGGATCAGGTCTATCGGCGTGACGATGTAGACGATCGCGCCTACCACCATCAGCTTGTCCACGCGCGAGACCCGAGCGTCGGTGAGGAGGCCGCCGAGCAGTTTCAGGTAGGCGGGGATCTGGCGGATCGTGCCGGTCAGCGTGCGCTTCGCGGTAGCGCGTTCGGTA
>DASSOX010000254.1:0-8777 GCA_035700125.1 Gemmatimonadaceae bacterium | reverse complement strand
CTGAAACCATGATTCGGTACGACCGCTACGCCGGTCGTACCGAATCATGGTTTCAGACCTGACCCCGCCTTCGCGTGGGCGTATATTGGGGCGACGCGCGCTTCGCCAATCCGCCCCTCCACCACGCCTTCCGATGCGTACGCTACCCTCAGTCGATCGCCGCTTCGTCGCGACGCTCGTACTCGCAGCAGCCGCACTCACGCTCCCGCGCCGTTCAGTCGCCCAGGGCGCCGCCAGCGTCGCCTCGCGCCCGTCGTTGTACGAGCCGGCGCTCTCCCCCGACGGCTCCGAGATCGCCTTCGTCTCGGGTGGTGACATCTGGACCGTCGCCGCAACAGGTGGCGAGGCGCGGCTTCTCGTGTCCGATCCGGCAACGGAATCGCGGCCGCTCTACTCGGCCGATGGAAAACAGCTCGCCTTCATCTCGACTCGCACCGGCGATGGCGACATTTACGTCCTCGACTTCGCCACCGGCCGCCTCGCGAGGATCACCTGGGATGACGGCCTCGATCAACTCGACGGCTGGTCGCGCGACGGCAAGTGGCTCTACTTCTCATCCACGAGCCACGACATCTCGGGGATGAACGACATCTACCGCGTAGCCGCGGCTGGCGGCACGCCGATGGCCGTGAGCGCCGACCGCTACGCGAGCGAGTACTGGGCGGCGCCGGCGCCCGATGGCAATACGATTGCCTTCACCGCGCGCGGCGTGGTGGCGAGTCAATGGTGGCGCAAGGGGCACAGCCACCTCGACGAGAGCGAGATCTGGCTGCTGCACGACGGCAAGGAACCTCGCTACGAGCGAGTCACGGAGGGCGGCGCGAAGTCGGCGTGGCCGATGTGGAGCCGCGACGGCCGCACGCTCTACTACATGTCCGACCGCTCCGGCGCGGAGAACCTATGGGTGCAGCAGGTGGGCGGCGCGGCACGCCAGCTCACGAAGTTCACCGATGGCCGCGTCCTCTGGCCCAGCATCGCGCACGATGGTCGCGCGATCGCCTTCGAGCGGGACATGGGGATCTGGCTCCTCGATCCCGCCAGCGGGTCGGCGCGCTCTGTCCCGGTCACTCTGCGCGGCGCGCCAGCTGGCCCCGGCATCGAACATCTCTCGCTCTCCCGTCAGTTCCGCGAGCTGGCTCTCTCACCCGATGGAAAGAAGGTGGCCTTCGTGGTGCGGGGAGAGGTCTTCGCCGCATCGGCGAAGGATGGCGGCGATGCGGCGCGCGTCACCTCCACGCCCGCGAGCGAATCCCAGGTGGCGTGGTCGCCCGACTCGCGGCGCATTGCCTACATATCCGATCGCGATGGCGCGTCGCACATCTACCTCTACGACTTCACGAAGCGCGAGGAGACGCGCCTCACCAACGACAGCGCGAGCGATGTCACGCCGCGCTGGTCGCCCGACGGAAAACGTATCGCGTTCCTCCGCGGCGCCAGGGAGCTGCGCGTCGTGGATCTTGCGAACCGTGCCGAGCGACTCCTCGCCACGGGTGAGATGCAGCGCGCGCCATTCCTGTCGTCGCGTCCCTTCGACTGGTCGCACGACGGCCGCTGGATCGCCTACCTCAGCTCGGGCGGCGATGGAGGGCAGTTCACCAACGCGTACGTCGTTCCCGCTACGGGCGGCGATGCTCGTGCGGTGAGCTTCCTCCCCAACGCATTCGCCCGAACTATCTCCTGGAGCCGCGAGGGTAGCTACCTGCTCCTGTCGTCATCGCAGCGCACGGAGATGGGGCAGGTTGCGCGGGTGGATCTCGTACCGCGCACGCCGCACTTCCGCGAGGATCAGTTCCGCGATCTCTTCCACGAGGAGTCGCCCGATCGCAGCTCGCCGCGCCCGGCCGCCAGCGACTCGTCCGCGACACGCGGCAGGAGCGCCGCGGCCGACAGTGCCGCGTCGCGCGCGGTGTCGAACGTGCGGATCGTGTTCGACGGAATCCGGCAGCGCGCCACGCTCCTCCCCACCGGTGTGGACGTGGCCGATCTGGTGGTGAGTCCCGACGGGAAGAACGTGCTCCTCACCGCCGAGGCGGCTGGCGAGCAGAATCTCTATGTCTACCCGCTCGACGACCTGGCGAAGGAGCCGGCCGTCGCGAAGCAGCTCACGTCCACGTCGGGGCGGAAAGGCGACGCGCAGTTCTCCCCCGACGGAAAGGAGGTCTACTTCCTCGAGGGAGGCAGGATCAACGCGGTCACGCTCGAGACGCGCAAGGTGCGGCCGGTCGCCGTAACCGCGGAGATGGATGTCGACTTCGACCAGGAGAAGCGCGAGGTGTTCGCTCAGGCGTGGAGCTACGTTAACGAGAACTTCTTCGACCCCGCCTTCAACGGTGTGGACTGGAAAGCGATGCGCGCGAAGTACGAGCCGTACATCGCAGGTGCGCGCACTCCCGACGAGATGCGGCGCGTCACCTCGCTCATGATCGGCGAGCTCGATGCATCGCACTCGGGGATCCGCGCGCCGCGCGGCGACGCGTCGTCCGGCACGGGCCGGCTCGGCCTGCGTTTCGATCGCGGCGAGTACGAGCGCAACGGCCGCCTGCGCGTCACCGATGTGGTGCCACTCGGTCCAGCGGCGCTCTCGGGTCGGATCCAGAGCGGCGACTATCTGCTGGCCGTGAACGGCACGACCGTAGATGCTCACACCAATCTCGATGCGCTCCTCGAGCACGGTGTCGACCGGCGCGTGGACCTCACGGTCGCGAGCGCGGCAGACGGGAAGGGGAAGCACGAAGTGGCCGTACGTCCGGTGGACGCATCCACCGCCAAGGGGCTTCTGTATCGCGAGTGGGTGGAGGCGAAGCGCGCCTACGTGGCGAAGGCGAGCGGCGGCCGGCTCGGCTACGTGCACATGTTCGACATGTCGGCCGGGTCGCTCGAGCAGCTCTATCTCGATCTCGACGTGGAGAACCGCTCGCGCGATGGCGTGGTGGTAGACGTGCGCAACAACAACGGCGGCTTCGTCAATGCTTATGCGCTCGATGTGTTGAGCAGGCAGCCGTACCTCACCATGACCACGCGCGACCGCTCGGCCGCGTCGGCGCGGACGCAGCTCGGTCAGCGCTCGCTCGAGCGTCCCACGGTACTCGTCACCAATCAACACTCGCTCTCCGACGCCGAAGACTTCACCGAGGGGTATCGCGCCATGGGGCTCGGCAAGGTGGTTGGTACGCCGACCGCGGGATGGATCGTGTATACGTCTAACGTTCCGCTCATCGATGGCTCGACCGTACGACTCCCCTCCACCCGCATCACCACCAGCGACGGATCTCCAATGGAAATGCACCCACGCCCGGTAGACGTGACCGTCGTGCGCCCGCTCGGCGAGAGCTACACCACGCACGACTCGCAGCTCGACGCCGCCATCAAGACGCTGCTCGAGCAGATCGGTAGCAAGGGCAAGCCGGCGGCGGGCCGCTGATGAGCGCGCACCGCAGGCAGTTCCTGCGCTGGCTCGGCGCGAGCACGGTGCTCGCCGCCACGGGACGCGCCGCCGACGCACAGGTGCACACCGAGGCGGGAGCCGCCGGAGTGAAGGCTGTCGATCGACCTCCCGTGTCGGACGAGTGGGACATGTCGTGGGTGGAGAAGATCAGCGGCGCTGCGCGCGCCGTGTTCGACGTGCCCACGCCTGGGGAAGGGGAAGGCGTCTGGCGCGCCGGACTCTGGCGCGAGGACTACCAGAAGGTGTACGGCTCGAAGCAGGGCGAATTGACCGCGGTCCTCGTGATCCGACACGAGGCGATCCCGCTCATCATGGACAACGACTACTGGAAGCGGTTCGAGGTCGGTAAGAAGCTCGGGATCAAGGACCACGACTCGAAGAAGTGGGCGGTCGCGAATCCCGTGAGCTCCTCGCACGACGGTGCGCCAAAGAAGAGCGACAGCTACACCATCGAGTCTTTCCTCGCCAATGGCGGGATCGTGCTCGGCTGTCACCTCGCCTTCTCCGGACGCGTAGTCTCGGATTACGCCAGGGCGGAGAAGCTGAGCCGGGAGGACGCCGAGGCGAGCGCGCGTGAGCACATCCTGCCGGGCGTGATCCTGCAGCCCTCGGGGATCTTCGCCGCGCTCAGGGCCCAGCAGGCGGGTTGCGCGTACGTGCTGGCGAGCTGACTGCGCGCGAACCGCGATGCGACAATGCCCCGGCCGCTCGGGCCGGGGCATTGTTGCATGCAACTGGAGAGTACGATCAGACGTTGAACCTGAACAGCATGACGTCCCCGTCCTGCACGACGTACTCCTTCCCCTCGCTCCGGACTCCTCCCTTCTCGCGCGCGCCTTTCCACCCGCCGCTCGCGACGAAGTCTTCGTACGACACCGTTTCCGCACGGATGAAGCCGCGCTCGAAGTCCGTGTGGATCACGCCAGCCGCCTTCGGCGCGGTGTCGCCCTTGTGGACCGTCCAGGCGCGCACCTCCTGTTCGCCGGCGGTGAAGTACGTCTCGAGACCGAGGAGCGCGTACGACGCGCGGATGAGCCGATCGAGTCCGGCACTCTCCAGCCCCAGCGTCTCGAGGAAGTCGCCGCGATCCGCGGGTGGCAGCTCGGCCAGCTCCGCCTCGATCTTGGCGGAGAAGGGAACCACCTGCGCATGCTCGCCGCTCGCGCGCACTGCCTCGCGCAGTGCGCGCAGATGCGGACCTTCTTCCCCGGTGAGCTCCGCGTCGCTCACGTTGGCCGCGTAGAGCACCGGCTTCGCCGTCAGCAGCGAGAGCGGCGCCAGAAGCGCGCGCTCGTCGTCGCTCAACCTGGCCTCCCAGAGCCCTCTCCCTTCGGTGAGCACGGCGAACGCCTTCTCCAGCACTGGCAGCTCCGCCTGCGCCTCCTTGTCGGCCGACTTCGCGGCGCGACGAACGCGGTCGAGCCGCTTCTCCACGGTGGCGAGATCCGCCAGCGCCAGCTCGAACTCGATCACCTCGCGATCCCGCACCGGGTCCACGCTCCCCATCACGTGCAGCACGTCGGGATCGTCGAAGGCCCTCACGACGTGCACTATCGCGTCCGTCTCCCGGATGTTGGCGAGGAACTTGTTGCCCAGTCCCTCGCCACTCGACGCACCCTTCACGAGCCCCGCAATGTCCACGAATTGCACCACCGCAGGTACCACGCGTTTGGGCTCCACGATCGCCGAGAGCCTGGCCAGCCGTTCGTCCGGCACCTCCACGATCCCGACGTTCGGCTCGACTGTGCAGAACGGGTAATTGGCCGCGTCCGCCCCCGCCGCCGTGAGCGCATTGAAGAGCGTCGACTTGCCGACGTTGGGGAGACCTACGATTCCGAGGGAGAGCATGTTTGAAAGTTAAGAGACAACAGAAAGCAGAAGGCAGACAGCAGGCAGCAGTGTGAACCTCAGGGGCGAGATCTCGCCCCACGAGCCGTTCCTGCTTTCTGCTGTCTGCTTTCCGCTTTCCTTCTCAGATGAACCACGGTGCGAGTACCAGGCTGACAACCGACATCAGCTTGATGAGGATATTGAGGCTCGGTCCCGACGTATCCTTGAAGGGATCTCCAACCGTGTCGCCTACCACCGCCGCGCGGTGGGCGTCGGAGCCCTTGCCACCGTGGACGCCGCTCTCGATGAGCTTCTTCGCGTTGTCCCAGGCGCCGCCGGCGTTGGCCATGAACAGGGCCATCATAACGCCAGTCACGGTCGCTCCCGCGAGCACGCCGCCGAGCGCTTCGACGCCGAGGATCTTGCCGACGAAGACGGGAACGAGGATCGCGGTGACCCCCGGGATGATCATCTCGCGCAGCGCGGCACGCGTGGAGATGTCCACGCAGCGCGCGGAGTCGGGAGTGGCGGTGCCCTCCATGAGTCCAGGGATCTCGCGGAACTGGCGGCGAACTTCCTCCACCATCCCCTGAGCGGCGCGTCCCACGGCCGTCATGGTGTTGGCGCTGATGAAGAAGGGCATAACACCGCCTATGAAGAGGCCGATCACCACCATCGGGTTGAGGATGTTGATCCCGCTTTCGCCGAGTCCCACCGCGGTGGCGTAGGCGCTGAAGAGAGCGAGCGCGGTGAGCGCGGCGCTACCGATGGCGAAACCCTTGCCTATCGCCGCGGTGGTATTGCCAAGGGAGTCGAGACCGTCGGTGATACGGCGGACGTCGGGGCCGAGCTTCGACATCTCGGCGATGCCGCCGGCGTTGTCGGCGATGGGACCGTAGGCATCGACGGACATGGTGACGCCCACCGTGGCGAGCATCCCCACCGCCGCGATCGCGATCCCGTAGAGTCCCGCGAAAGTGTAGGCGAGGAAGGTGGCTCCGCAGATGAAGAGCACGGGAACCGCCGCGCTCTGCATGCCTACGGCGAGGCCCGCGATGATGTTCGTGGCCGAGCCCGTGAGCGACGCGGACGCTATGCGCCGCACCGGCGAGCTGGCCGTGTAGTACTCCGTGGCGAGGCCGATGATGATGCCCGCCACCGTCCCCGCGACCACGGCTAGGAAGGGTCCCATGACCGGGTATTGCGAGCCATCCACGCGCTGCTGCACCACGCCGACCCACGACGTCAGCATGTACGCGAGCACGAGGAAGAGCGCCGCCGCGATGAACGTCGCGAGCCGGAGCGCCGTGGCTGCGTTACCGCGCTCCAGGAGCCGCACCGCGCCGATCCCCACCACCGACGCGATGAGCCCGGCGATGATGTAGGAGATCGGGAGCGCAACCGCGCGGAGCGGATCGGCGATTCCGGGACTCGTGGCGGCGAGCGCGATGGTCGCGATAACCGCACCCACGTAGCTCTCGAAGATGTCGGCGCCCATGCCGGCGACGTCGCCCACGTTGTCGCCGACGTTGTCTGCGATGGTGGCGGGGTTGCGCGGATCATCTTCGGGGATCCCCGCTTCCACCTTCCCGACCAGATCGGCGCCCACGTCGGCGGCCTTGGTGTAGATCCCGCCGCCCACACGCGCGAAGAGCGCGATCGAGCTCGCGCCCATCGCGAAGCCGGAGATCACTTCCGCGAATGCCTTGAGCGCCTCCGCGTCCATCGCATCCTGTACGAGCCACGCGGTGACTCCGCCGATGCCGAGGAGACCGAGGCTCGCCACGCAGAGCCCCATCACTGCTCCGCCGCCGAAGGCCTGCCGCAGCGCTACGCCCTGGCCCTGCGTGCGCGCCGCCTCGCTGGTACGGACGTTGGCACGGGTGGCGGCTTCCATTCCTGCCAGCCCCGCGAGGATGGAGCAGACGCCGCCCGCGATGTACGCGGCGCCGGTGCGCCAACCCACGGCCCACGTCAGGAGAAGCGCCACGACGATCAGGAAAGGCGCGAGCACCGAGTACTCTCGCTTGAGGAACGCCATCGCGCCGCTGCGGATCTGCTCCGCGAGCGCGTGCATGGCGTCCGTCCCAGCCGGACTCCGGCGAATCGAGGTGTAGATAACGAGCGCGATCGCCAGTCCCGCGATGCCTGCCCAGGTTGCCCAGATGGCGACGTCGTTCAACATGTCTATGCGGTCTCCCGGTTGTGCGCGTTCATCGCCGCCTCGATCCCCTCTCGCATCCAGATCTCTACGGCGTCCGTGAATCGCGGCATCATCTCGAGTATCTCCCTCCGCTCGGCGGAGCCGAATGGCGAGAGAACGAAGTCTGCAAGGTCGCCCACCACTCGTTCTTCCTGCGTGGGCCTGATGCCGATACGGAGTCGCGGATAGTCGCGATTCCCTATCGTCTGCTCGATGCTCTTCAACCCGTTGTGTCCTCCGGCGCTTCCCTGTGCGCGCAGCCGGTAGCGACCCACGGGAAGTGCGATGTCATCGACGATGACCAACAGGTCGGTAGCGGGCGACCAGAACGGCCGCCGCAGATACGGGATGAGAACCTTCCCGCTGAGGTTCATGTAAGTGAGCGGCTCGAGGAGGCGTACCTGCACGCTCCCCACTCGTCCGCTCGCCTCGCGCACCTGTCCGCTTTCGCGCCATCCCCCCAAATGCCAAACGTCGGCGAGGTGCTCCACCACCCACCAACCGACGTTGTGGCGCGTGCGCTCGTACTGCCGCCCGGGATTACCGAGGCCCAGTATCAGCTTCATGGCGGAGGAGGGAGGGAAGGAACAGGATTCAGAAGGAAGGGTTCAGGGTTCAGGAACTGCCTCGAAGTCGAGATCTCGATCATGCGGCAGTCACTGAACCCTGAACCCTGCCTTCTGAACCCTTGCCGTTCACTCTCCTTCCTCTTCCCCTTCCTTCTCCTTCCGGATCAGCTCGGGCTCGGCGCCTTCGGCGGCGGTTTCGGCGGCTGCCTCGGGCTCGGCCTCGACGCGCGGAGCCGCGACGACACAGACCGTGGCTTCAGGGTCGTCCTGGATCTCGACGCCAGCGGGGGCAACGAGGTCGGAGACGTGGAGCGACTCGTTCACATCGAGTGCGCTCACGTCGAGCTCGATGTGGTTGGGAATGTTGGAAGGATCCACATCCACCGTCACCTCGCGCAGGATCTGATCGAGGATGCCGCCCGAGTTCCTGACACCTGCCGGAGTGCCGACGAGCAGCACCGGCACGTCGACCGTGACGCGCTCGCCCGCGACCAGCTCCAGGAAGTCCACGTGCAGAACCTGGCGCTTGAACGGGTGGCGCTGGATCTCGCGGATGAGAGTACGCGAGGTGGTGCCATCTATGTCGAGCTCGATGACCGTGGTCTCGGGCGCGATGCGCTCGAGCATCCGCTCGAGCTCCCGCCAGTCGAGCGCGAGCATCTGCGGCTCCCGGTTGTGGCCGTAGATGATGCCGGGGATCTGCTGGGCGCTGCGCAGCTTGCGGGCCGCA
>DASSOX010000253.1:0-5750 GCA_035700125.1 Gemmatimonadaceae bacterium | reverse complement strand
GCGAGAGTGCCCGCGACGATCGCCCACGGAAGGTTGCGGCGCGGGTTCTTCACTTCACCGCCCACGAAGGTCACGTCCTCCCAACCGTCGTACGCCCACAGCACGGATACCAGCGCGAGACCGAAGGCGGTCATGCTGAAGCTTCCCTCGGGCGCCGCCGGCGTGAAGTGGCCGCCGGTGTGCGGAAGACCGATCGCAAAGGCGAGGATGATTATGAAGAGGAGCGCACCGTACTTCCCCACCGTGGTGATGTTCTGCACGAGCGAACCCCAGCGCAGTCCGACGTAGTTGAACACGGCCACCACGAAGATCGCCGCAGCCGCCACGAGGTGCACGTACCAGTCGTACGGCGCTACCGTGGGGTCGTAGCCGAGCACGCGCAGGAGATACTCCGAGAAGGTCGTCGCGATCGCTCCGAGCGCGGCGGCGCGGATGATCACCAGCTCGGCCCAACCGAAGAGGAACGCGGTGAGCCGCCCCCACCCTTCGCGCAGATAGACGAACAGTCCGCCCGTGTGCGGGAAGGCGCCCGCGACCTCGGCGAGCGAGAGCGCGCCGCAGAGTGCGAAGAGCCCGCCCGCTACCCACGCAATCATGAGCGGAAGCGGGCCGGGGAGCCGGTCGGCTATGCCGGCTGGCGAGCGGAAGATGCCGGATCCGATAGTGGAACCGACGAGGACGGCTGTCGTGCTGAGAAAGCCGAGCCGGCGGGGGAGCTTGGAATCAGGCATAGGAGGAGAAGCTACGGCACTGCACTGCGAGGCGCGAGTGCGAGGTGATCAGCCGGCTCCTACCACGCGCGGGGCTTCGACGACCGGCTCGTCGGGGAATTGTCCCCTGTACAACCTGGCGTATACCCCGTCCTCGGCGATCAGCTCCGCGTGGGTGCCCGCCTCGACTATCCGACCATACTCCAGGACGATCACGCGGTCGGCGCGTCGCACAGTGCTGAGGCGGTGAGCTATGATCAGCGTGGAGCGTCCGCGGAGGAGCTCCTCCATCGCCTGCCCCACCAGCCGCTCGCTCTCGCTGTCCAGATTGGAGGTGGCCTCATCGAGGATGACCACCGCGGGGTTCTTGAGAAATACGCGCGCGATCGCGATCCGCTGCCTCTGGCCGCCCGAGAGCTTCACACCGCGTTCGCCCACGCGCGTGGCGAGCCCCTCGGGGAGTCGCTCGATGAACTCCATCGCGTGCGCCGCGCGTGCCGCGGCTACCACGTCGGCATCGCTCGCGTCGGGTCGAGCGTACGCGACGTTGTCGCGCACGCTGCCGCTGAAGAGCGCTGGCTCCTGCGGCACGATCCCGACCGCGCTGCGGAGATCGAAGAGCGAGAGCTCGCGTATGTCGTTCCCGTCGAGCGTGATCCTCCCCGCTTCCACGTCCCAGAAGCGCGGGATCAGCGAGGCGATCGTCGTCTTCCCCGCCCCGGACGGACCGACCAGCGCCACGACCTCGCCCGGCCCGATGCGGAAGGTCACGTCGTGCAGTACGTCGGGGAGATCGGCCGAGTAGCGGAAGCGCACCCGCTCGAACGCGACGTCGCCGTGAACGGGGTGCACGAGCGGCACGGGTCGCACCGCGTCCACCACGGTGGGCTCGGTAGCCATAAGCTCGAACACCCTGCGCGCCGCACCGATCGCCTCCTGATAGCTGCCGAAGAGCGATGCGAGCGAACCTACGGCCGCCGCCACGAAGATCGCATAAAGCAGGAACGCCACCAGCGCGCCGGCTGAAAGCTCGCCCACGAGCACGAGCCGGCCACCTTGCCAGAGCACGGCCACCACGCCGCCGAAGGCGCAGAAGGTGATGACGCCGAAGAACATCCCGCGGATCCCCGCGCGCCGGATGGCCGCGGTCACCACGTCGCGAAGCTGATCGCCGTAGCGCCTCGACTCCTCCCTTTCGCGCGTGAAGCTCTGTACGGTGCGGATCTGGCCGAACGCTTCGTCGGCGGTGCCCATCGCGTCGGCGATCTTGTCCTGCACTCCGGTGCTCGCGCGTCGCAGCGAGCGGCCGAAGGCCCAGGCCGCGCCCACCACCACCGGCACCACGGCGAGCGTGGTCACGGTGAGCTTCCAGTGGGTGAGCGTGAGGAGAACTATTCCGCCTATGAGAAAGAGGATCTGGCGCGAGAGCTCCGTCATCTGATAGCTCATCACCGACTGCAGCAGCGTGACGTCGGTGGCGAGCCGGCTGGTGAGCTCTCCCGAGCGCCGCTCGGTGAAGAAGCCGGGCGAGAGGCGCACCAGGTGCGAGAAGAGATCCTCGCGCAGCTTGGCGATCACCTTCTCGGCCACGGTGGTGAGGAGCTTCACCTGCACGTAGTTGAGCACTCCCTGCACGGCGAAGAGCGCGAGTAGGAAGACCGCGATCCGGTTCAGCGAGCTGGCGCTCGCCTTGATGAAGGCGGCGTCGAGCAGGTAGCGCACCACCTGCGGGAATGCCAGCGTGATCGCGCCGCTGAGAAGAAGAGCGATGCCACCGATCACGAGCGTCCCCATGTACGGACGCATGCGCGCGAGAAGCGGGCGGAGCGCAGTGGGCGACGGAATTCCCTTCGCTCGCCCGTCTCCAGTGGTGGCTACAGCTCCCCTTCTCGTAGTCGCCTCCCCCACCGCGCTCGCGCCGTTGCGGCCGCCGTCTACGCGGGACGACCTGCGAGCCATGCCTCGATACCCTTGAGCGATACGCTCATGCGGCGGCGCGCGTCGTACGCGCCCTGAAAGATCGTGAGCGCGTCGGCGACTGAGATCTCGCTCTCGTAGGGCGCGCTCGACCAGTTGTGCGTGGACCACTCGCGGAGGTGCACGCGGCCATCGCGAGGACGGCTCAGGAGAAGGAGGCGGTCTGGCTCACCAGCGCCGGCGGAGAGGAGCACTCCCAGCTCCGCCGGTGGCGCCAGCGCGTCGCTCGGCCCCGGCACCGGAGTCTCACCGACCGGCAGGCCGTCGTCCCGCGCCATCAGCGTGCTACACCTCGGTCGATCGCCATCGCCAGGAAGAGCAGCGCGAGGTAGAGGAGCGAGAACTTGTACAACTTCCATGCGCTCGCGGTCCACTGCGTCAGCCGCATGATCTTGAGGATCCCGGCAAAGAGGATGCAGCCGAGCACCGTGGCGGACACGAAGTAGATGAGCCCGAACGCGCCGAACGCCACGGGGAGGAGCGTGAGCGGCACGAGGATCATCGTGTACCAGAGCATCTGCCACATCGTCTCTCGCTCGCCCCAGATGAGCGGCGCCATCGGCACGCCCGCGCGACCGTAGTCGTGCTGCTTGAGCAGCGCGAGCGCCCAGAAGTGCGGCGGCGTCCAGTAGAAGATGATCAGGAAAAGGTAGATCGCCGTGAGGTCTATCCGGCCCGTGACGGCCGCCCAGCCCACGAGCGGCGGGAACGCGCCCGCCGCGCCGCCGATCACGATGTTGTGCGGCGTACGGCGCTTGAGCCAGCGCGTGTAGATGAACACGTAGAAGTAGAAGCCCGCGAGCGCGAGGGCCGCCGTGAGCACGTTCACGGTGAAGGCGAAGAGCGCCGTGGCCGTGGTGGCGAGCAGGACGCCGAAGGCGAGCACCGCGCGCGGCTCCATCCGTCCGCTCGGGATCGGACGTAGCCGCGTGCGCGCCATCCGATCGTCTATGTCGCGGTCGATATACATGTTCACCGCGTTCGCGCCGCCGGCCATCAGATAGCCGCCGATCGTCACCAGCACCACCAGCATGAGGCTGGGCCGGCCGGCGACGAACATCGGAGCGACGGTGGTGACCAGCAGAAGCGAGATGATGCGCGGCTTGGTGAGCATCACCAGGTCATGCGCGAGCGATGCGGTACGGGCTTCGGTTACCGCTGCGCCGGTCATGGCTGCACCCCGCGGCTCGCCACCACCGGCACTTCACCCTTCCCGAGCCCCGTGCGTCTGCTGGAAGGACCAGACGCCGACAGATCGGCAAGCGACACCAGCCGCTCATCCGGTTCGCGGGCGGCCACGCGAGCGAGGTAGGCCAGCGTGAAGATGCTCAACCAGATCCCCACTCCCACCGCCTGATGCAGCGAGCGCAGCTCGGGCGGCATGTGCATCCCGATCATGGCACCTGCCACGAGTATCTGGAGGAACACGAAGCCAAAGGCGATGCGAGCGGCTCGCACCACTATCGGCGCTTCGTGTCGCCTCGCGAACACGATCATCAGGCCGAGGACGTGAAAGAAGAGCAGGTAAGCGAGAATCCTGTGCGTCATCTGCACATGCTGCGCCGGGTGCGCCAACGGCACGCCGCAGAACGGGAACGACGGGCAAGCACCCGAGGCGCCCGGATATTTCGCCGTCATCCCGGCGAACATGAGCACTACGAGTGCGAGCCCCGCGGCAGCCATGGCTCCGCGTGCGGCGCGCAGCGAGCCCTTCTCGCTCAGCACCGCCTTCCCACCGAGCCCGCCTCCGCGGATCACCGCCACGGCGAGCGACGCGAGGAGCACGGCGGCGAGGAACCAGTGCACCAGCGTCGCCCACCACACATTTCCGAGCCATACCGTGACGGCGCCGAAGAGAGCGGTCACCACCACGGTCGTGGCGGCCAGCAGCGCGGCGCGCAGGACGCCGCCCTTGCCCCCCACCGCGGGGAGCGAGCGCTTCGTGAACGCGTAGGCGGCGAGCGCCACCACTGCGGTTATGAGGAGCGCCGCCAGAAGGCGGTGGCTCCATTCGATTATCAGAGTGGGCTGGTCGAACGGGGGGAACCAGTGGCCGTAGCACTTGGGCCAGTGGTCGCCGCACCCCATCCCCGAGCCGCTGATGCGCACGATCGCGCCGAACACCAGGTGGGTGAGCGCGATGCCGAGCGTTACGTAGGAGAGACGCCGGAGCGAGTTCACGATCTATCTATTCGAGGAAACGCGCTCGAGCACGAACGGCGCGTTGTCGGTTACCGGCGGCGCATGGATGGCTCGCCAGGTGAAGAAGAGAGCGAGCGCCAGCCCAATGGCCGGAAGTACTGTCCACGCGATCTCGATGGAGCGGCGTGGGCGAGGGACACCGGGACGCACTTCCACGCTCCGGGCGCGAGCGCCGAGCGTGGAACGCGCGATCGCGACCTGCGCGACCACGCAGCAGACCACGGCGATCCAGAAGAGGATATCCACCAGACTACGAGCCATTTATCGAGGGACGCCCGCGCACGCCAGACAGTAGAGCGCGCCGCGCGGGATAGCAGGTGAAACTTGACCGTCGTGGGAGGGTGGGTCAACCCGATGAAGAGAGCGGGAACGGCGAGGGCTCTGGGGGCAGGGCGGGAACTACAAAGGGTTCAGGAGGCAGGGTTCAGGGTTCAGGTACTGCACACCCAACGAGTCATCCCCGCGCAAGCGGGGACCCATGTTCGGCCGGGTAAAATGGGTCCCCGCTTTCGCGGGGATGACTACGAGCCCGCTTGCGCGGGGATGACTATGCGCCCGCTTGCGCGGGGACGACCGTCGTCGGGAGCCTCGCTCGTGCGGGCAGGATGGAAATGAAGTTCCGTGCGAGTCAGAAAGAGATATCCAGCTTCGAGTCCTTCGCTGAATCCACGTGCACGTTGCGCTCGCGCTTGCCCAGGCGCGGCTCCCACATCATGAGCGTGTAGTTCCCGGGAGGAACGGAGTCGATGGTGAAGATTCCGTCTCGGTTGGTGACGGCGAAGTACGGGTGGTCGAAGACGCGGATCCAGGCGCGCGACCAGGGATATCGGTCGCTGTGCACGTCGACGAGACCGCGATGCA
>DASSOX010000252.1:0-5495 GCA_035700125.1 Gemmatimonadaceae bacterium | reverse complement strand
GGGAGAGGCCGGTATATTACGGGCCGGTCGCAACTGAATTCGGTAGAGGAGCCGGAAAGGATGTCGGAGTCGGTGCCGGGGGGAAGTGTCGGCGAGGCGCTCATGGAGCTCAGCCATCTGGCGGCGGCGCTTGCCGATCAGATAGGCCCGCATGTCGAGCGCGCGGGAGAGTTGATCGTGGAGAGCTTCGGCGGAGGCGGGAAGCTGCTCGCCTGCGGCAACGGAGGTAGCGCGGCGGATGCGCAGCACTTCGTCGCCGAGCTTCTCGGGCGCATGAGTCGTGAGCGGGAGTCGCTCCCCGCGATCACGCTCAGCGTGGACCCTTCCGCAGTGACGGCGATTGGAAACGATTACGGCTACGAACGCGTATTCGCCAGGCAGATCGAAGGGTTGGGAAGGGGTGGGGACGTGCTGCTCGCGATCTCCACCAGCGGCAGGTCGCCCAACGTACTACGGGCGATAGAGACGGCGCTTACCAGGGGGATGCGTGTGATCGTCCTGGCGGGCCAGGGAGGCGACGCGCTCTTGGAGCGCTGCGACGTGCGGGTGCACATCCCGTCTTCCAACACACAGCGCGTGCAGGAGCTGCACATGGCGGTGCTGCACGCGATCTGTGAACAGGTGGACGACAGAGTGCTACGGCTCGCAGCGCTTTCCTGACCAGCGGTGATTGTACTGGCCTGAGCATTGCACGCCTCCTACCGACCCCCGGTGGCAGCCCCGGGAATCGGGCAACGAAGACTCCTCGCTTCGTCGGAGGGTGTGCGACCGGTTGTCAGCAGTTCACCATATCAGCACAGGAGCTACGCAGATGCCCAGCAACAGAGAAGGACGCAGCAATCGCGGATTCGCCGCCATGGATCCCAGCAAGCAACGCGAAATAGCGAGCAAGGGCGGCCGCGCGGCACACGCACAGGGAACGGCGCACGAGTTCTCCGCCGAGGAGGCGCGGCAGGCAGGACGCAAGGGAGGCCAGGCGGTGAGTCGCGACCGCGAGCACATGTCCGCCATCGGACGTAAGGGCGGAGAGGCGCGCGGTGCTGCGCGTCGCAACGCATCGAGTACCCAGTCTTCCCAGATGGGAGACTGACACGCTGGGGTGAGTGGCGGCCGCCTGCGGGCGGCCGCGCCGTCCCTGCGCTAACTTTCCCCCCCGAGAAAAAGCGACAGGCAGGCATGGTGGCGATGAGCGATACTCCCTTCGCCGCGCAGCCGCCTCGCGCTCCACACGCCGCACCCCATGGTCGCGATCTCCCCGGCCGATCGCGACGTGCAGGCACACCTCCTCCACTCTCCCGATAGATGCTGTCCAGTGCAGCCGCCAACCGGCTGCGTATCGCCTCGCGCGTCGGCTACATCATCGTGGTCCTGCTCGCCACGCTCTCCGATCTGCGCGTCGATCCCGATCCCGCGCGCATCGCCGAGCGCTTCCACCGGGCGCTCGAGTGGACGCTCACGGCCAGCGCCATCCCGGATGCCGTTCGCAACGTGGCCCTCTTCGCCGGCTTCGGCGTGGTGTGGATCATCACCTCCCAGGATGCGCGCCCCAGGCGGCGGGTGCCGTGGATCACCTTCTACGGCTTCATCCTGAGTGTGAGCGTGGAGGTGGTGCAGCTCCTCTCCATGTACCGCAGCTCCAGCATCAACGACGTGGCCACCAACACCTCCGGCGCCCTCCTCGGCGCGGTCACGATCCTGCTGATGGTCGACATCCTCCGGCGCATCCACCCGCGGCGGATGTACATCGGCTTCCC
This sequence comes from Gemmatimonadaceae bacterium, assembly GCA_035700125.1. Lineage (GTDB taxonomy): Bacteria > Gemmatimonadota > Gemmatimonadetes > Gemmatimonadales > Gemmatimonadaceae > JADGGM01. Next base: position 3,741 of record DASSOX010000252.1, on the reverse strand, counting down.
GCTCTACCCCGTGGCCGGCGCGTACGCGATGGCGGTGGCCACCGACATCTTCGCCCCCTTCTACTGGCGCGACCGCTTCTACGGACCGGGCGGCTCCGTGCTCGACCGCCTCGCCTACGCGCTCCACTTCGTGCGCGGCCCGGGACGCGACGCCTTCTCGATGTTCGACCTCGTGGCCGGGAGTCCCGCCGGCTTCCTGGTGGTGGTGGCGCTCGCCGAGCTGGGGCTGTCGTACGGCGCCGCCTGCGCGCTCACCATCGCGGGCGGGGTGGCCGCCTCGGTGGGGCTGGAGATCTTCCACGGGATAGCGGGGCAGCGGATCCAGGTGGGCCCCATGATCTCGCACATCGTGGCCATCTCGGCGGGAGCATTGATCGCCTGGCGCCTCGCCCCCGCCGCGCTCAGGCGTATAGACCGTCAGCACACGCGCGCCGCGATCATCCTGGCGGCCTCCGCCGCGCTCCTGGTGGTATGGTCGTGGCGCCCCTTCGAGCTGAACCACAGCCTTGCCGAGATCCGGAGCCAGCTCTCGCTCCTTCACTTTATCCCGCTCGGCCTCATGGGCGGTGAGATAGACCTTTTCGGCGTCACCGACCTCGTGCGTCAGTTCGCGCTCTTCCTCGCGCTGGGCGTGCTCCTGGCCGTCTGGCCCCTCCGCCAGCGCGGCTGGCTCGCGTTCGTGCTCCCGGCGCTCTACCTGGCCGTGATCCTCGAGGTGGGCCAGCTCTTCGTGGTCGGCCGCACCTTCGACATCACCGACGTCCTCACCCAGTGGGCCGCCGCCGCCGTGGGCTACGTGCTAGTCCGCCGCGCCGGCTGGACGGTGGTTGGCACCATCCTCGATCGCGGTTCCATCTCCCGCAAACCCCAGATCATCTACCCCCTCCCACCTCCCGACCCACGCCACCACCGCCGCGGCTCTCACCGCGCCGGCTGACGACAACTTTCAACCTGTCCCATCCGCTCATTTCCGTTTACCTTTCATGATTCATCCGGTGCGGTAGCCAAGTGGTAAGGCCCCGGTCTGCAAAACCGGTATTCGCGGGTTCGACTCCCGCCCGCACCTCTTTACTTCAGGGTTCAGCTACTACCCTGAAGCTGTCATCACCGCGCAAGCGGGGATGACTATGAGCCCGCTTGCGCGGGGATGACTTGTTGGGTGTGCAGTACCTGAACCCTGCACCCTGCCTCCTGAACCCTGTAGTTCATCCCCTCACCGCCATCCTCCTCTCCTCCTCATCCCTCCTCCCGAGGAACTCACCCACTGCGGCAAGCGGCTCGATGTGGTCGCAGAAGATCTTGAACGCGGCAAGCAGCGGCACCGCGAGGAAAGCGCCCGGGATGCCCCAGAGGAAGAACCAGAGGGCGAGGCCAACGAAAATCGCGACGGGGTTGAGGGTGAGGCGGTGGCCCAGTAGCAGTGGGCTCACGACGTTGGCCTGGACGATGTTGATCAGCAGGTAGGTTGCTGGGATCAGCATCGCGTGGCCCACGCTGTCGAAGGTGGTGAGGCCGGCGAGAGCGAGGATCGCCACCATCGCGGCGGCGCCGATGTAGGGGATGAACTCCAGGAAGATGGTGAGCACTCCCCAGAGGATCGCGTTCGGCATGTGCAGCAGGTAGAGCGCGCCGGCCACCACCGCACCCTCGGCGATGTTCACGATCGCGATGGTGAAGAGATAGGTCGAGATCGATGCCTCCGTCTCTCGCGCAATCTCCACCGCTCGCTTCTTGTCGCGGAAGCGCGGGAGCACCTTGATCAGCTTCTGCAGAAAGAGATCGCCGCCGGCGAGCAGGAAGTAGAGGAGCACCACCACCTCGAGCATCCCGGCGAGCAGCGCCTCGGTGGTGCCGAACACGCGCGAGACGAGCGATGGTCCGCGCACCACCACCTCGCGCGCGTCGGGCGTCTGGTCCATGTCCGTCGCGCTCTCCACCTGCTCGGCCGTGCGCTTCACCTGCTGAATCGGTTCTCGCAGATGCCTGAGCTTCGAGCTCGCGGCGGCGAGCGTGGTCGGCGCCTTCGCCATCCAGCTCTGTACCGGCGCGGCCAGTCCGTAGATGCCCGCGGCGATGATGCCGAGCAGCGCGACTATCACGAGAAGCGCGCCGATGGGTTGCTTGATGTGCACGCGCGCGAAGGCGCGCACCACGGGGCTCAGGAGAAAGTTGAGGAGCACCGCGAACACGATCGGCAGGATGAACGCGCGCGCGAAGTAGAGCGTGTAGAGGATCGCGAGGACCACGAGGATGCTGCTCCCCACCGACCGCGTGCCCGGCGACTCGAGCGCGTCGCCGAGCTTGGTGAGATCGGGCTCCTCTACGACTTCGGTGTCGTCATCCGCGCGCGCCGGTGGCCGCAGCGCGCCACTGCCGGCATCCACATCGGGTGACGCGACGTAGGGTGACACGACGCCGGGTGATGCGACGCCGGGCAATGCGACAGAAGGCGGCTCGAGGCCGCCTTCCATCGACTCAGTTGGATCACCAGCCGACATGCGACCAGCCCTGCTACATCACTTGGTCGTGTCGGGCTTGTTGATCTCCACCTTCGGAACGGTGGCGGAAATCGTGTCCTTCGTCACATCCACCGTGGGGGTGTGAACGGTATCGGTCGTCGTCCCGACGACGGGCTTCTCGACCTGATACTCACCCTCACCCGTCTTCTTGCACGCCGTAGCCGCGCACAGGGCGGTCACGACGAACGCTATAGTGAGCTGGCGCACTTATCGTCTCCTTGACGGTTGTGCGCCTGTTCTAGCAACGATCGCGCCATCACGGTTTCCAGGACGGGCCCCGGTAGCCGGCGGTGAAGCCCAGCGGGAAGGTCAGCCCCGACGCCGCTTCGACGAGCTCCAGGTAGTTCCTGGTGCTGTTGCGCGCGATGACCCACTTGCTGTCGGGCGACCAGTCGATGCCGAAGTCGTATCGGTCGTTGCCCGCGCCGATGCTGCGGTCGTCGCTTCCGTCGGGCTTCACTACGTGCAGCGTGAAGTCGGTGCTCTGGAGGTACGCGATCTGACTTCCATCGGGCGACCACGCGGGCGAGTGGCCGAAGATGTTCAGATCGGTCGTCTCGCCCGAGTTGAGATCGAGGAGCATGAGATGATCGCGCCCGGGATCGGTCAACACGTACACGAGCCGCTTCCCGTCCGGAGAGAGCGATGGTGCGACATCGCTGCGCGGCGTGTTCATCGGAACGGCTTCTTCGCCGGTTCCGTCGAGATGAACCCTGTACAGATTCCAGTCGTACGAGCCGCGCGAGAAGTAGACCCACGAACCGTCGGGCGACACTTCGGGATAGAGCCCCCACTCATCGCTCGCGTTGAGCGTGCGCACGGTGCCATCGAGCTCGGCGATGTCTATCGGTCCGGAGCCGTAGCCGTGGTCGAACACGAGGCCATCTCCCGACGGCGTCCAGTCGGTGGTGTACGGAGATCCGGAGCCCGCCGGAGCGAGAACGCGGTAGCCCGATCCATCGGCGTTCGCCATCACGACTTCCTGACCTCTGATGGCGCCGAAGGTCATCATCGGCACCACCGATATCGTCGTCGTATCCTTCAGCGAGTCGAATGCGGCGATGAGCAGCGACCTGCCGATGTGCACCGCCTTCGCTTTGCCGTCGGCGAAGGCGACCGCCTCGCCGACGGTGCTGTACGCGACATCGCCATCTATAGGATTCTGGTAGCGGTCCGTCACGGTGCTGCGCGGGGTGAACGAGTTGCCCACGTAGAGCGACGT
>DASSOX010000251.1:0-12669 GCA_035700125.1 Gemmatimonadaceae bacterium | reverse complement strand
GTACGCTCGTGCCTTGCAGTTCGAGGCGAAGTGGTCGTTGGCAGCGGATGTGTACGAGACGGTGATCAGCCACACGGATGCCGAGACCGATCCGGATCTTGCGATTTCCGCGCACATGGCGCTGGGTGCGTGTCTGCGTGTCTTGGCCAGGTGGCGCGAGGCGATGCAGTCGTATGCAGTGGCTGGACTGGTAGCGGAGGGGATCGGTGATGTCATGGGAGTGCTACGGGCGAGGATTGCGGAAGCGAACCTCGCGATGGCACGCGGCAACCTGCCGAGGGCGGAAATGCTGCTTGACGCCACCATCGCATCCTCCATGGCCTCTCCCGGCCTTATGGAGGTACGCGCAATCGCGTTGCAAGACCGCGGAATTGTTGCGAGACAGCGCGGTGATCTTGATCGTGCAATAAGCTTCACGTACGCCGCGCTTCAATCCTTCGAAGATCAGGTCGCGAAGGACCGTGCTCTCGCCGACTTGGCAGCGATTTTCTACGATATCGGTTTGCTGAGTGCGGCTCGCGAGGCAAACCTCATGCTTGCGGCTACCGCTCAAGAGCAGTACACACGCTGGGTCGCTGTCATAAACCTCTTGGAAATCGCGGCATTCGACGGTAGGGAGCCCGTGTTCGAGCAATACAAGCGAGAGCTTGGGGAGGCGAACTTACCGCCCATACTCTCCGCGTACTACAATTTTTATGTTGGGCAGGGATACAGGATGCTCGGTAACCTCGACCTCGCTCGCCCGGCACTCGAGCGAGCGATGGAAGTGGCCACGCGCCACGATGTGAACGAGGTAATTATCAAGGCTGAGCAGAGTCTGCAGGAAATCGCGAAGGGCAGTCGGATCGCTGCACGAGTCGAGAACGTCACGCCGTCAGCGGATGTGGTAAAGGTTGCGGATGCCGTACACGAGATGCGCACCCTGGCAGGGGTGGCTGGATGATGCAACACGGGCCGCGAGTTGCAGCTCGCGGCCCGTGACTGTAAGCTCGGATTGCGGATCAGCAGGTTCCGCTTCCGGCGGTAACGGCACAGACATCCGACGTAGGAGCAGTCGGGGAGGTGCAAGCAGCGAGAGCGAAGGTCGCGAAGGCGAGGGTCAGGATAGCAGCGTAGCGGCGGAACATGGGTGACCTCTTCGAACAGGGGGACTGTGTGGGGGGTAACTTCTGTCACGCAAGCTACGGTGGCGCGTCTTATCGTAAATGCACATTTTAGGACACCAGTGTGCAATTTTAGGACAAAGATGCGCCAACCGTGGAAGTCGCCGCACACCTCTCCCCATCTCTTCGCAGCCATCTCCGCTCAGCGCTCGTTAATGAGCATTCTCTAATTTTTGCGGAGAGCTGGAACGACCTCGCGGCCGCCATGCGTACGCGGCCTCTCGACGTCGCTGTCGTCGATCCTCACATCGATGGTCGGCCGCAGCTCGAAGAGATAAGAGCTCTCCTGGCGCGCTACCCGTCGGTGCCAATCGTGTTGTACATGATGGCACTGACACCCGAGGCGCTGCAGTCCACTCTCGTGCTTGCCCGCTACGGCATCACGAACGTGGTTCTGCGAGGGTTCGATGACGAGCCGAAACGACTCGTTCAGCTTCTCGAATCCGTTCCTGCGTACGGGCTGAGCGACACGCTGCTCAGGGCCATCTCTCCGCGCTTCGAAGACGCGCCACCGCTGCTGCGCGGCACCGTGAGACAGCTCTTCAATACACCGCACGCGTTCCGCAGCGTGGGTGACCTGGCGACGGCCGCCGGGATGACACGACGGAATCTGGACCGCTGGCTGGAGACGCACGATCTCGCGTCGGCCAGGATGATGCTGCTCGGCGCGCGGATAGCGCGCGCCATCTACTACATGCAGGACCCGGGCTGTTTGCTGGACGACATTTCGAAGAAGCTGGGCTACGATTCGCCGCGCCTCTTCGCGCGGCAGGTGCGCGCGGCAACCGGCGTGATGCCCTCGGTGCTGCGCGAGACCGGAGAGCCCGAGAAGTTCATGGAGATGCTGGCCGGGCGGCTCTGCCGCCGTGGAGGAATGGAGGTATGAAGGGTTTCGACGAACGTGCACGAGTGCTTGTGGTAGACGACGAGCCGTCGCTCTGCCGCGCCCTCACGATGGTTTTCACGAGGGCAGGCTACTACGTCCGTGCGGTCGAACGGGGAGAAGCCGCCGAAGCGCTCCTCCACCAGGAGGAGTTCGACTGCCTGGTAGTGGACCTGCGCATGCCCGACATGCGCGGCGACGTTCTCTATCTCACCGCCGCATCTCTCCAGCCCCATCTTCGCGATCACACCGTCTTCACCACCGGCGATGCCAGTGAGCGCGCCACGGAACTCCTCCGCGAGTGCGGCTGCCCGGTCGTCCTCCAGAAGCCCTTCGACATCGATGACCTCCTCGACACCGTCTACGGGATGACGGCCCATAAGCAGAGGAGAGTGGCTGGGGAGTAGATGGGAGGTCGAAGGAAGCAGGGGGCAGCAATCAGGAAACGGGTACCAGCTCCCCAACGGCGACTCTCCCATTCCCGAGGCAGTTGGCCGTTCCCTATTCCCTACCGATTTCCGTTACCCGTTCCCTGTCTTCTCAGAAATTCCACTTCTCCATGATGCCTATCGCCTCCTGCAGCGCCAGGCGCTGCTCGGGGAGGGTGGCGGTGCGGAGGAGAGAGCGGTAGGAATGGAGGGCGATCTGCAGTGCTTCTCGATCGTGGTCGGTGGAGGCGATGCTCGCGGCGTTGTCGGCCAGGCTGGCCTTCGCCAGCTCATCGTCGGGAAAGCGAGTGGTGACCTGCAGCCAGCGCGTCATCCGCTCGTGCGGTGATGATTCGCTGAGCGCCCAGAGGTGCCAGGCACCGCGGTTGGTCGGGTCGGCGGCTATCGCGCGCGAGGCGAGATCGCCCACCGCGTCCGGACCGCGCCCGGAGAGCCAGTAGGCGTTGGCCAGAATCACCAGCGCCCGCGCGTCCTCGGGGCGCTCGGCTACCACCCGCTCGTAAACCGGGCCTGCCACCTCGGGAATCGTGTGGTACGGCTCCACGGCGGCTATGAGCGCATCCAGATCGGCCTCGGCGGAGATTGCCAGGAGCCGATCGAGGAGCACGGAGAAATTGTTGCTGTCGCGGTATTCGTCGACGGCGGCCGCAATCTCGGCGGCGGGGTCGATTGGAGAGGCTAGCATGATTATATTGAAACTATCGTCAAAACGCGGGCAGCGTCAGTCGTGACTGAGCCATCGATGGGGTCGTCCTCTCCGGAGAGGCAGCAGGACGCGACCACCAAAGATTCACCCGCGGGAACGACGCCGGCAACATTGCGGAGCGAGCTGCGGAAGGCGATAGTCCTGGTCCAGCACCAGCTGAACAATCCGCTCGCCGCTCTGCTGGCGGAGGCGCAGCTTCTGGGCATGGAGCCCGAGCTCGCCGCCGAGCACCGCGCCGCCGCCGCGCGGATCACCGAGCTGACACGTCGCGTGATCGCTCTGGTCCGCGAGTTGGATGCGGTCGCGGGAGACCCGGGATGCCAGCCGGCAGACGAACCGACCCCGCGATCGTAGCGGGCGACGAATGTAGACAGACACGACCCCTTCGAGGCCCCGCCGGAATGGTCCGGCCTGAAGGTTGCGCATCGACCTGCATAATGTGATTTTCGGGGTAGCCGTGGAATGCGTTCCCGGCCGCCACATTGGATGGTAGGGTATCGCAAGCGTTACGCTCCGGTCGGCCTCGCTGATGAGAGCCGCGGTGACCGCGAACTGGCCGGTCGCGCTTGCCGAGCGAGCGGGGATACGCCGCTACAGAACGATCCGTAGTCGAAGGCGTATGACGCGGACGAGCGCAGTGGCGCTCACGACCGCTTCGAGCCCACCACCAGATAAGTGATCCATACAACCCCAGAGAACAGTCGCGTGGGCCGCAGCGGCGGTTGCCGGCATGATCTCGTGAACCAACGTGGCAAGAGCGCGTAGGCGGCGCCCATTCCCGGCGCCCCACAGAAGCGCAGAGCAATTTCACCCAATGAGACTACAGGCTGCATGACCGAACGTCGACGCCCCACCCGGCGTGGCCGCGGACCGCGTCCGCAGAGCCACGCCCCAACCGATTCCAACGTGGACTCGAGCCCCTACCGGGAAGACACGCCCACCTCCGCGCCGCTCCCGAGCGGCGAAGAGTCGAACGGTGGCGACAGCACCCAGACCCCGGTGTCCACCGTCGACAACGGTAGCACCGGCACCTCCGGGCCGGTCGAGAACACCAACACTGGCAACGGCGGTAACGCCGGCAGCGGCGGCACTGGCGCCTCGAACAATGGCGGCAACGCTGGCCACAACGCGCACGGACGGCGCAGGGGCCGCGACGGGAAGGACCAGCAGCGCGACGGCCGCTTCGGCTCCAATGGCAGGCGTGGGCGGCGCGGGCGCGGACGCAGCGGCGGAAGCCAGCGCTCCGACCAGCATAGCGGGCCGGCACCCGTCGTCGTGGCGGATGGAACCGCCGAAGGGTGGTTCGACTCGGCACGCGACGGCGGCTTCATTCGCCGAGCGGCCGACAGCTACCTGCCCATCCCGGGAGATCCCTTCGTTCCGCCGCAGCTCACCCGCCAGTACGCCCTCAGACGGGGCGACCTGGTACGAGCCACGGTGGGCCGCGACAATCGCGGACGCACCACTGTCGTCGAGATCGAGCAGGTGAACGGCGCCGAGCCCTCCACCACCGCCCGCCGCCCCGATTTCAGCTCCCTCATCGCCTCCTACCCGGAGCGCAAGCTCGTCCTCGAGACCGGCAAGCCGGCCAAGGGCGGCCCGGAGCTGACGCGCCGCGCGATAGACCTTATCGCTCCGATCGGCTACGGCCAGCGCGCCCTCATCGTGGCGCCCGCACGCGCCGGCAAGACGATGCTCCTCCAGGCCATTACCGAGGGGATCGCCATCAACCACCCCGAGGCGGTGCTCCTCGTTCTCCTCGTAGATGAGCGCCCCGAGGAAGTCAGCGAGATGATTTCCTGGGGACGCGGCGAGGTCGTAGCGTCGTCGTTCGACCAGCCGGCCGAGCGGCACGTGGACGTGGCCGACATGGTGCTGGAGCGCTCCCGCCGGCTCGTCGAGAGCGGACGCGACGTCGTGATCGTTCTCGACTCGCTCACCCGCCTGGCGCGCGCCCACAATACCGTGGAGCGCGGCACCGGGCGCACGCTCAGCGGCGGTCTCGACGCCACCGCCATGGCGAAGCCCAAGGCCTTCTTCGGCTCCGCGCGCTCGGTAGCGCCCGAGCACGGCGGCGGCTCCCTCACGATCATCGCCACCGCCCTGGTAGAAACCGGCTCCCGGATGGACGACGTTATCTTCGAGGAGTTCAAGGGCACGGGCAACTGCGAGATAAAGCTCGACCGCTCCCTCGCCGAAAAGCGCATCTACCCCGCGATCGATGTCGCCACCAGTGGCACCCGTCGCGAGGACAAGCTCTTCAAGCCCGAGCAGCTCGACGCCGTCTTCACCCTTCGCCGCGGCCTCCAGCAGATGCCCCCGCAAGCCGCCATGGAGTGGCTCATCAAGCGTATAGGCAGCACGCCGAACAACGACGCGCTGTTGGAAGGACTGTAGAAGTAGCGATAGCAGATAGCGATAGCAGAAAGCAGATAGCAGAAAGCAGAAAGCAGTGAACTGCTCGTGGGGAAAGCCCTCTACCCCGAGGCAGCTCCTGCTATCTGCTTTCTGCTATCTGCTTTCTGCTATCGCTATCTGCTATCTGCTTCCACCTTTCTGGCCCTTCCCTTGCGTTTGACTTCGCGCATGAGACGAGCCCGCCGGAGACTGGGACCGGCGGCAATCGCAGCGTTCCTACTGTTAGCCGCCGGCGGCACTCTCAGAGCACAATCCGACAAGAATGAACACGAGAGCCCGGAAGTCACCGAGCTCTCGCTGAAGGGCGTACGTCATGTGAGCAAGAGTCAGCTCGAGCAGAGCATCGCCACCAGGGCGACCAGCTGCAAGAGCTTCCTCCTCGAGCCCTTCTGCCTGTTCAGCAGGTCGGAGCTCTTCCAGGACAAGAAGTTCCTCGATCGCACGGAGCTCAAGCGCGACGTGCTGCGCATCAAGGTCTTCTACTGGAAGCGCGGCTACCGCTCCACGCAGGTAGACACCTCGGTCGTGCGCCGCGGAGAGGACAAGGGCGTGAAGGTGGAGTTCACGATCCACGAGGGACCACCCACCGTCGTGCGCACGCTCGCCATCCGCAGGCCCGAGAAGGTAATCACGGCGAAGGATGTTCAGCGCTCGCTCCTCCTTCGCGCGAGCGAGCCGCTCAACGTGATCGATCTCGACTCCAGCATGAACCTTCTTCGCGATCGGCTCTGGGACGAGGGCTACGCCGACGCTGTGCTCTATGATACCGTGCTGGTCACCGCCGACGGCCACAGCGCGGTGGTCCGCGTCACGATAGATCCGCGCGCCCGGACGGTGGTGGACACGCTCGCCGTGCACGGCAACCAGGAGATCACCGCCGAGACGATCCGCAACATGATCACGCTGGAGGAGGGGCAGGTTTACCGTCGGCGCGACGTGCTGGAGAGCCAGCGCAATCTCTACAGCTCGAATCTCTTCAGCCGGGCCGCGATCACTTCCAAGGTAGTGGGCGACTCGGGACGGCGAGTCGATATCGACGTGACCGAGGCGCCTTTCCATCGCATGCGGGTGAGCGGCGGCTTCAACACGGTGGATTTCATTCAGCTCGAGGCCAACTTCGACGATTACAGCTGGCTCGGCGGCGGCCGCCAGCTCTCGGTGAACGGAGTCCTCAGCAACATTTTCGCGCCCCAGTTCAACGGCACCGGGATCTTTCAGAACGTCACCGGCAACCTGACCGGCGACGATGCGGCGCCGTATCTCCGTCTCAACTACGAGGCGGGCGTGGACATCACGCAGCCGTGGTGGCACGACGCGCGCAATACTCTGGGACTCAATCTCTTCCTGCACCGGCGGAGCGCGCCGGGAATTTTCATAGACAAGGGCTACGGCGCCGGCGCCACCTTCACGCGGATGGTCGCATCGCGCTCGCCGCTCACGATCGGCTACCGCTACGAGCTCACCCAGGTGAACGCCGGCAACATCTACTTCTGCGTGAACTATGGCGTTTGCCAACCCGCCACGATCGGCGCGCTTCGTGGCAGGCACGTCATGTCACCGATCGCACTGCAGATCTTCACCGATCGCACGGACGATCCGTTTTCGCCCACCCAGGGCTACACGGCGCGGCTCCAGATCGAGCACGCCTCCGCCTTCACGCTCTCGGACTTCCGCTACAACCGCATTGCCGGCGATGCGACGCGTTACATCTCCGTCGGCGACAACGGTGCGGTGCTGGCCGGGCGGATCCGGCTCGGCTGGGTGCGGCCGCTGAGCAGCTCGGCGAACGCGCTGGGACAACAGGGGATCGGGAACGGCGACATCCTGCATCCGCGCAAGCGCTTCTACGCCGGCGGATCGCAGTCGGTGCGCGGCTACGGCGAGAACCAGCTCGGACCGCGCGTGCTGACGGTAGATCCCGACACTCTGCTGGCCTACGGCTGCACCAACAGCACAATTGCCGACGGGAGCTGCAATCCGGAGAACGTGCCCTCGAGCGACTTCGAGCCACGCCCCACGGGCGGCACCTCGCTCATAGAGGCGAACATCGAGTACCGCTTCCCGATCTGGAAGCGGCTCGGCGGCGCCGTATTCGTGGACGGCGCATACGTGGGCGAAGGATCGGCGAGCGAGATCTTCAAGGGGACCGGCGCCATCACGCCGGGCTTCGGTCTGCGCTACCAGTCGCCGGTGGGACCGATCCGCATAGACCTCGGCATACGGCCTTCGCTCAAGGAGGTACTGCCGGTAATCACGCAGACCATCGACAGCACCGGCGCGCCGCACCTCGCGCGTCTGCAGAATACGAAGGTCTACGATCCGTTGGAGGGCTCTGGCGGCACCTTCAAGAAGATCCTCCGCCGCCTCTCGCTCCACCTTTCCATCGGCCAGGCGTTCTGAATGCGCACCGCGCTCAAGATCGTCCTCATCGTCATCGCCGTGATCCTGGGCGTGCTGTTCCTCGGGGTGATGACGCTGACCAACACCGACTGGGGTCGCGAGCGGGTGCGTCGCATCGCGCTCGGCGCGATCGGCAAGAGCGTACACGGAATCGTTCACCTCGGAGCAATAAGAGGAAACCTTCTCAACGAGATCATCCTCGAGGACTTCGTGATTACCGACAGCGCGGGCCGGCCGTTCGTCAGCATCCAGCGGGCTCGCGCGCAGTACGTCATCTCGGATCTGCTGCACGAGCGAATCGACCTCACCAGTCTCGCGCTCGAGGAACCGGAGATCGTGCTGAGCAAGCTCCCCGGGCCCGACAGTCTCTGGAACTTCCAGCGCATCTTCCCCCCCGGCGGGAAGTCCGATACGACGCGCGGCTTCGGCTCGTGGATCTCGATGGACAACGTGCGGTTGACGAACGGACACGTTACCGTGCGCCTGCCGTGGAGCCCGAGCGACACTCTCGCTCCGGCACAGCGAGACAGCGCCATCCGCGTAGCGCTGGCCGGTGAAACGCGCGCGCATGTGATAGAGGTGCCGCACGGCTACCAGTCGGTGATGGACTTCCGGAAGATCCAGGCGGCGCTCCCCCGCATCCGCCTCGCCGATCCCGACACGACCACGCGTCTGTTCCGCGTGGGCGAACTGCGGATGCTCGCCTTCCCCTTCACGCCGCCGGGGGCCGAGATCCAGAGTCTCAGGGGAGACTTCCGCATGGCCGCGGACTCGCTCTGGTTCCGCGACGTGGCCGCGTCACTCCCCGGCACTCGGCTTCAGTTGAGCGGCACTTACATGCTCGCTTCGGGAAACGTCAATCTGGATGCGAACGCCCGCCCGCTCGCGCTCGCCGATCTGCGCTGGCTCTACCCCGCCCTTCCGGATTCCGGTGGCGGCTCCGCGCGGCTCGACATGCGCTACCGTCCCAAGGGCGAGAGCGACTTCATGGTGCCGAGCGCCGAGATCGCTCTGAATGGCGGATCGCTCGAAGGGCAGATTGGCGTGGCGATGGCGAGCGCCGGCGGCCTTCGGCTGCACGATACGGATCTCCGCTTCGACGATGTGAAGACGGCAACGATCGAGCAGCTCGTACCCGGCGTGGAGATTCCCGTCAGCGGCTCGCTCGCCGGGCACACGGTTCTGGCGGGCGCGCTCACCGACATGAACGTGGACGCCGATGTGTCGTTCACCGAAGCGCGCGACGGCACGAGCCGCCTCATCGCGAATGGGAACGTCGGCACCCTGCCGGACGGTGGCGGAGTCCGGATGAAGGATCTGCGGCTCCGCTTCGATCCGGTACAGGTAGAGCTCGCGCGCACCATGGCTCCCAGGCTTCCGATCGGTGGCACCGTAACGGGCACCGCCACGCTGAACGGCTCGACCGCGTCGCGCATCCTGGCCCAGGCTCGACTCGTTCATCGCGATCGCGGCAACATGTCGCGTCTGGAGGCGCGCGCCGCATACCAGGGCGGTACACGCAAGTGGGTGGACGCGGACATCCGCGCCGAACCGCTGTCGCTCGTTACAGCGGGGCGCTTCGCGCCTGCTCTCGAGCTGCACGGTTCACTCGCCGGTCAGGTGCACGTGGTGGGCACGCTCGATTCGCTCCGCGTTCTCGGCGATCTGCGACTCCCCGACGGCGGATCTCTTCGCGCGCACGGGTGGGCGGATGTGGCGAGCAGCGAGAAGCGCTATGATCTCACCGCCGCGCTCGACGTCTTCAACCTCCGCACCGTCACGGCGCTCGGGCCTCGCACGTCGCTGAGCGCGGTGGCCAGCGCGCGCGGCGTGGGAACCGATCCTGCCACCATGCGTGCGGCCATCGCCGCCGACGTGTCGCACTCCGCTGTAGACAGCATCCCCTTCGATTCGCTGCGCGTGCGAGTGGCGATCGCCAACGGCGTGGCGAACGTGGACACACTCTCACTCGTGGCCGCACCAATCGGCGCCCTGTCCGCGAGCGGCGACTTCGGGCTCGCCGAGGGGCGAAGCGGGACGCTCACCTACGCCGTGCGCGTGGACTCGCTCTCCGCCTTCACGCGCCTCCTCCCCCTGGACACGACGAAGGTGCAGCCGCGCCCCGGCCGCGTGGCAGCCGCGCTCGAGCGAGCGAGAGCAGACTCCGCGCGCGAAGCGCAACGCACCGAGGTCGCCCGGGCGGCGACTGGAGCGCCCGCTCCGAAGCTTCACCTCGACACGATCCCCGCAGTGCCGCGCGACTCGCTCTCGGGAGCACTCGATGCGGCGGGGAAGATCACGGGCTGGACGAAGGGGTTCAGGGTGCGCGGCCAGTTGGGTGTCCGGGAGCTGGTCGCGAACGGGAACGTGGTGCGGAAGGCAGAGGGCGAGTATGCAGTGGTAGACGGTGGGACACCCGCTATGGCGATCGCCGCGGGTCTGTCGCTCGATACGGTGCAGGCCGCCGGCTTCGCGCTCGACAGCGTGGAATTGCGTGCGGCGTACAGGAAGCCCGGCGGCACGGTGGAGCTGGCCATCTACCAGGACAGCGGTACCAGCTACAGAGTGAGAAGCGACTACGCGCTCGCGCTCGACCACGACGAGCTGAACATCCACGACATGACGCTCCGTTTCGGCGAACGCAGGTGGCGAACGGTGCACCCGAGCACCGTGCAGTGGGGGAAGAAGGGGATCGAGATAGGCGCCCTGGAGCTGCGCGATGGCGGCGACGGCCGCATCTTCGTGGACGGCCGCGTACCCACGGAGGGGCAGGCAGATCTGGGCGTGCGTGTGAGCGGGCTGCAGATCGGCGATGTGGTCGGCCTGCTGCAGAGCGATGTGACGGCGCACGGCACCATCGTACTCGACGCGCGCCTCACCGGCACTCGTGCAGCGCCGGAGCTCCGCGGTGCTGCGGGCATGGTGAACGCCAGCTACCAGGGAGCGCCGCTCCCCGACCTCCGCGCCACGCTCGAATACGCCAACCGCCGGCTCGAGTCGCACGCCGAGCTGTCGCGCGGTGAGGCCAGTCCGCTCGCGACGCTGAACGCGAACATCCCGGTGAACCTGGCACTCGACAGCGTGAGCGGCGGCCGCCTGCTCGACGAGCCGATGAAGGTGGATTTCTATGCCGACAGTCTCCCACTCGATGCGCTGCCGAAGTTCACCGACGCCGTAGCGGATGTGAAGGGTCGGCTGATCGGCGCCGTCGCCGCGCGCGGCACGCCGAAGCATCCCTCGCTAGCCGGCCGCTTCGATCTCGATCTCGCCTCCTTCCGCGTGGTGCCCATGGGCGTCACACTCGGCAACATCGCGGGCGTCGTGCGGATGCTCGGCGACAGTATTGCCATAGACACGCTGCACGGCGTCACGGGGAATGGCACAGTGGTGCTCGGAGGCGCGCTGGGTATCAAGGAGCTCTCTCACCCCAGCTTCGCGCTCCGCATCACCGGGCGCAACGCGCTCGTGCTCGACACCGATCAGGGGCGTCTCTTCGCCGACGCGGATCTCACGGTGAAGGGGCCCTACGATCATGTGGTGATCGGCGGCCGCTTCGACGTGCTCAACGGGGTGATATACATGCCGCCCGCCGGCCAGGCGAGCGTCATCGCCCTCAACGACCCCGTGGTATTCAACGTGGTGGGCGACAGCGCCGAAGCGGTGGAGTCCGGACTTCTCCCCACGGAGTCGCCGCTGCTGCAGAACCTCGAGGTCAACGTTGCGTTGAACGTGTCGCACGACACCTGGGTACGCTCTCCGGAAGCCAACATCGAGATCTACTCGCCCGATACTCTCACGGTGAGCCTGAGCCCAGCGAAGAAGGCGATAACGCTCAGCGGCGTGATGAACACCGACCGCGGCGACTATACCTACCTGGGTCGCCGCTTCATCCTCTCACACGGATCGGTGACCTTCACGAACGAGCCCGAGATCAATCCCCTCCTACAGATCAGCGCCACCCGCTCCATCAATCTCACGGGGCGCGGGGAAGTGGACATCGACATCGGCATCGCTGGCACGATGCAGCAGCCGACCATCACGCTGAGCAGCGACGCGCAGCCTCCGATATCTCAGTCCGATCTGCTGAGCTACCTGGCCTTCGGCCAGTCGTCCTCATCGCTTCTGCAGATCGGCGGTACTTCGACCGTGGGTAGCGGTGCGAACGGCGGTCAGTTGGCCGGCCCAGCGGGGCTCGCAACGCGCCAACTCGCTGCTGTAGCGCTCGACGTGCTCGCGAAGGATGCGCAGACCAACCTGAGTCGCTCGCTCGGCACCGACGTCCTCAACATCACGCCGGCAGATCTCCCTAACGAGCTGGCGCTGAACGATGTCACCACGCTTCTGGCGGGGACGCAGGTGGAGGCGGGGAAATATCTCAACAAGAGCACCTTCGTAGTCTTCCAGGCGCGCCCCACTTTCGTGGCGCCCGGCGCGCGCGTCGAGTACCGCATGCCGCGCGGCTACCGCATCGAAGCCAGCATCGAGCCCCGCTTCCTCATCCGCCAGCCGTCCCTCTCCACCCTCCAGGACCCCAAGCCGACGAGCGTGCTGGGGGCGTTCCTGATAAGGGAGTGGAAATTCTAAAAGAGGTGCAAGGAGACAGGAAATGGGAACTGCAAAGGGTTCAGGAGGCAGGGTTCAGGGTTCAGG
>DASSOX010000250.1:0-2344 GCA_035700125.1 Gemmatimonadaceae bacterium | reverse complement strand
GCGGGGCACCGGCTGCGGGTGTCCCCTGCGAGTGCGTCGCGGGCGCGTCTCCCGAGCCGCGGCATCCGAGGGTGAGCGCGAGGAGCGCGAGCTGCGACTCGATGAGGAACTGACGCCGATCTTTCATGGCGACCTTCGATTGTGAGTGTGCGAAATGAATCCCGGGGCGGTGTCGCGGCTGCCAGGGATCGGCGCCGCGTGTGAGAGGCGGAGATGAAGATGCGTCGCGCGCCTCGCCGCGGCCATGGCTCACGCCGAGCTGCACTTCCTCACGGTGTCCCACGTCCGTGTGGTGACGTTCTCACCGAAGGTCTTCTGGATGAGCGCCATGAACGCGGGTCCGCGCGCGCTCGGAAGATAGGCGGTGAATACCTCGCGACCTGCCGTCGCGAGGATGCGCGCGCCGTCCACCTCTATCGGGAGCGACAGCTCGGCTCCGTGCAGCTCGCGGAGGAAGGTGATGACGCGCTTCGCGTTCGCTTCCAGCTCGAATCGCTCGAAGGGATCGGCCTCGATGATCTCGGTGAGCCGGCTCACCGGTCGCACGATCGTGTAGAACGCGCGCCCCAGTCGCTCCAGCATCGCCGCCTCGGCCCTGCGCTCGAGCGCGGCTTCCGACGCCTTGCGCGCGTCGAAGACGACGTTGCCACTCGATAGCAGTGTTCGTACTTCGCTGAATCCTGCCTCCTCGAAGCACTTCTTGAGCTCGGGCATCTTCGCGTTCATCGGGCTCACGCCTCGAAGGAATGCGGCATAGCGGGGCATGGGGCTGGTTCCTGTTTGGCGGTGGATGGTGGTGAATGATATACAAGCGCGTGGCGGCCCGATCCGTGCGATGGCTCGGGCGCCACGCGCGGGTGAGTCGACGTTCGGCTCACGGCGGGCCTGGCGGGGTATATCTCCGCCCGTCCGCGCGGTCGCGGACCATGGGTTCCGGCAGCCGCAACTTCCCAATCGAGGTTTCACGATGCGCCGCTTATCCGTCTTCACTGCTCTCGCCGGCTTCGCGCTTCTCGCCGCCACGCCGGCCTCCACGCTCGCCCAGCTCCCCGGCATCGGCTTCGGCATCGCTGCCGGCGCCAACGTGCCGACGGAGGACTTCGCCGACGCGGCGAAGACCGGTCTCGTGCTCAACGGCTTCGTCGAGCTGCGCACCGGCGGACCGCTCGGCGTGCGCGGCACGCTCTTCTGGAGCAGGAGCGACATAAACAATCCGCTCATCCGGAAGAGCGGTGGCGTGACTCTCCCCGACGATCCGAACCTCCATGTGGCCGGCAACGTCGATCTCGTGGGTGGCTCGCTCGACCTCACGCTGGGCCGCACGCACGGGCTGGTGCAGCCGTACATCGTGGGCGGTGTGGGAGTATTCCGCAGGCGAGTGAAGCAGGATGTGAGCGGGACGATCACCGAGTTCAACGACCTGCGCCACAAGGAGACCGACGTCGGCTACAATGGCGGTGTCGGGCTGCGGCTGTCGCTCGGCGCTGCCGCCGTGTATGCCGAGGCGCGCTACTACTCCGTAGCTACGAGCCCGGATCGCACCAACTTCGTGCCGCTGGTGGTAGGGCTCACCTTCTGACGCGGGATCAGTTCCGGAAACGTGAACTTACTCCGGCGTTCGGAGCTCGAAGACGGGGAGCGTTCTCGCCGGATCGCCAGTCATCGGAGCAGGCACTGCGCCGACCTCGCGGGCGCCGACCCGGCGATAGAATCCCGCGGCGTTGGGGTCGGATTCGACGCGTACCACGCTTCCGGGACGGCGTTGGGAAGCGATCGTGAGTGCTTGCTCCACGAGGGCGCGTCCCACGCCGATGCCGTGCGCGCACGGAGCCACCCAGAGGTGCGCGAGTTCCCATCGAGTCTCGCGATCCTCGAGCGCGCACATGCCGATCACCGCGCGTGTTTCCGACTTCAAACTCGCGACGAGTACCGTGTGGCGCTCGATGTAGTCGGGTGTGATGGTGAGTGCATCTCGCCACACGTCGAGCCAGTCAGCCGGATAGCCCCAATGCGCCTTGGCCTCGCGAGCGAGAGCGGTGAGGCGCGGGGCGTCTCTGCTGGTTGCGCGCCGGGTGGTGAATCTCATAACGAGCGAAGCGGGTGGGTGCCGATGCAACACGCTTTCGGGCGATCGCCCGACAGCGTACTACGTCACGACCCGACCCCAAAGTTCCGGCGCCACGCGCCGGGTGGCGAGCCGACGATGCGGGCGAAGACGCGCGTGAAATGGCTCTGATCGATGCCGCTATCGGACAAGACGGCGCGCGGCCTGGCCAGTACAATCGTCCCTGCGGCACGGAGATCGAACGACATCACACGTTGCACGGACTCAGGGGGATACATG
>DASSOX010000249.1:0-7893 GCA_035700125.1 Gemmatimonadaceae bacterium | reverse complement strand
CGGGCTGGGCATTCGCCCAGCCCGCTCGAAATTAAAGACCTGACCCCGTCGTTTACTTGTTCTGCATGTTGAACAGGTTCGAGAGCGTGGACGTGCCAGCGACTCCATCGAACGATCCGCCGGCGACGAGCGTGTAGCCGCCTGCCTTCGTCAGTCTGACGTTGTCGAAGGTGGCCACCCCGTTCGCGTCCGTGGTGCGGCTGACCGTGTTGCTCGCCGCGGCGCTCCCATCCTGGAAGAACGCGATCGAGCTGCTGTTACCGTAGATGGAGAGTGTGACGGAAGCGTCGGGGAGCGGGGTCCCGTTAAGCGTGGTCACCCGCACCTGGGCAGGATCGCCACTCGTGTCGGCCAGCGGCACGCTGATGCTGCCGTCGGCGATGCCGTGAACGAACGCGAAGCGCACGCTCTGCATATCGATCACGGCAAAGGGACTCAGCACGCTCCTGCCTCCGCCTACGGAGCCGATGATCATCGCGGCCTCGAGCGGGCGTGGAGCGAAGATGCCGAGCGCGCGTTGCGCAAAACGCAGCGCCGAGAAGCCGTTCGCGCCCGACGGTAACGACAGAGCCGCGAAGGCCGGGGGGGTGGCGCACGACAGCCCCAGCTCCGGGAGGATCGTCTGCACATGCTGCACGCGCAGCGTGTTGCTGAGCTCCACCTCGCATTGACCGATGGTCAGCTGCGAACCCAGCGCGAGCTTCCCGCTCGCGATGGTTGGTATGGTGGCTACCTCGAACGCGCTACCCACGGTGGGATCGGTCGTGAGGAAATCGGTGAGCCTGTAGCCATAGATCAGGAAGCGCTTTGCCTGCGATGTTGCCGCAACGCTCCAGCCCTGCGGCGCCTCCGCTGCCCAGTAGGGCGACTCTCCACGCTCGTACGCGCCGGTGGCCGCGTCGCTCGCCTTGCCGCGCACCTCGTACATCCAGCCGGGATTCAGCGCTCCGGCCACGCTGAAGTCGCCGGGGACGTTGGAGGAGATGTAGCTCTCCATGCAGCCGAGGAATCCGAGCGTCAGCGCGTTGAATGTGGTGCCGGTGGCCGTGCTCAGCTGCGCACTGGTGCCGCGCATCGCCGCCAGACGCGCCAGCCCATCGAAGGCCTTGTCGGTACCCGCTTCGGTCGGCCCCCTCTTCACGAGCTGCTGCAGGTCGCCGATGATGGTGTAGAGAGGGTCCTGTTTCGACGACGCGTACGCGCGCGCGTTCGACTTCAGGCCGTTGATGTCGCAGGTGAGCGTTAGCGGGGTAGTGGCCGTACGCTCGACCTGCATATTTCGAGACGACGTTGGTGTTTCGCCGCACGCGGCGAGCGCCGCGATGGACGCGACGGCGAGAAGCGATGCGAGATACGGGTGGCGCATGGAGTTTGCCGGGTAAGAGTAGTTACCGCCTGGGACGGATGGCCAGAAAGTGCCTCACGGCCATCGGTTGCTGTATCGGGGGGGATTTCGAACTGGCCTGTGCGTGGTGTATGAGGAGACTTCACTCGGGCTTCTTCACCAGCGCCTGGTAGCGCGGGTCGGAACGGAGATCCTTCAACCACCACGATTTATCATTCGCCGCGGACTCACGCTGCTGCGGATTCGTTGCCAGGAATCTGGCGATGAGGTCGAGCGCCTTGTCCTTGTTGCCGCTCTGCGCATAGACATTGATGGCGAGATTCGTGAGCTCGCCGCCCGGATCGATCTGCGCGTCGCCCTGATTCGCGGCCGCCATCGCTTCGGCGCTGTCTTTCATCCCCGCGCGCACGAGCGCCAGCGCCACGATCATCTTTCCCTTGAGCTTGTCGAACTCCTGTACGTTCGAGGGGCTCACCTTCACATATTCATCGTACGTCGCCCACACGTCGCGCATGTCGGGCGGAGTGCCCATCGGGAGCGCATAGAGCCAGAGCTTGCACTCGGTGAAGAGATAGTTTTGCGGAAAGCGCGACCGCCCCTCGTTGCACCACTTCGCGGCCTCGGTGGGAGCGTTCATGTCGAGCGACGCGAAGAAGAGACGGAGGATCGTCTTGTCCACATCGACGAGATATGGATCGGTGCGGTAGGCATTCTCCGCATCCAGCTTCGCTTCGGCGAGATCGCCTTTGTTGATCAGCAGGTGGCTGAGGTAGTTCCAGGCGGTTGCGCTGTGATCGTTGGCAACGGTGGCGGCGCGCAGATCCTTCTCGGCCGATGCGAAGAGCGCCGTGGAGGCGGCAGGGTTCGGCGCGAGGTTGTTGAGCCACTGCCAGTAGTGCAGCGTGCCTCGCGCCTCGAGGGCGCCGGCATCCGAGGGCGACTTCTTGAGGGCACGCTCGGCGTTGGCGAGGCCGCCGTCTATCCACCTCGTGAAGTCCGGACTCGACGGCTCGAGGAGGCGAGACGCCTTGAAGCCGAGCCAACTGCGCGCCACGATCGGCGTGGTCCAGTTCGGATCGAGCGATTCGACTTTTGCGAGGGCTGAGTCGGTAGCCGCTGCCTTCGCGAGGGCGGCCGGAACATCGCCCGCCTTTACGAGCGCATCGATCTCGGCCTCAGTCTCCCGAGCGTGCTGCATCGCCTCCCACGCGGCGGCGTTCTTCGTGCCCACGTGCGAGACCAGCTCCTGGATCTCCAGCCCCACCCGCTTGCGGAGGAAGATCGACAATTGGGCGGCGATCGTGTCCTTCAGCCCCAGCGAGCTCTGAAGGGCGGCGTCTACTTCGGTCTTGTCGAGCTGCTTCCCGCTCAAGGCGTCTACCAGCCGAACGGTGACGCGAACGCTGTCGCCCGCCATCGGTTCGACTACACCGTTCACGAGTGTGCCGATCTTGAGCGCCCGAGCGATGCTGTCCGTCGGGATCGCATCCTTGCCCTTGAACGCTGCCGAGCCGTTCTGCGAGATGACCTTGAGCTGCTTCACCGCGCTCAACTCGTCGATGAGCGCTTCGGTGAGTCCGTCGGCGAGGTAGTCGAGCTTCTTCCCGGGACTCCGGTCCTGGAAATACATCACCGCGATGCTGCTCTTGGCGAACTCGCCGGTGAGACCGGTCGGCGCGGCTGGAGCGGCGTGCGTAGTCTGCCACCCGAACCACCCTCCCGCGGCGAGAAGCGGCACCGCGATGGCCGCGGCGATCGCCAGCGTCTTCCGGCGCCGCGCGCGGGGGACCATCTGCTGCACCGTGTTCGCGGCGATGGCCTGCGCCGCCAGACTCTCCTGCCTCCGCCGTGCCGCGCCCTCGTGATCGGTGAGCGCCGCGGCGAAGTCAGTCGCCGAGTGGAATCGGTCGGCTGGTACCTTCGCCATGGCGCGGACGATCGCGTCTTCGACGGCATCCGGTACCGTGCCGCGCACGATCTTGAGGCTCGGCACGTTGTCGAGCGAGTGCCGCGCGAGAAGCGCCATCGCGGTGGGTCCCGAGAAGGGCGGCTGTCCGGCGAGCATCTCGTACATCACGCAGGCGAGACTATAGATGTCGCTCTCGGCGGTGACCTCTCTGCTCGCCATCGCCTGCTCGGGCGACATATACGTGGGCGTACCCACCGCCATCCCCGTGCGGGTCAGCGTCTCGCCTCCGGCCACCGACACGGCGCGTGCTATGCCGAAGTCGGCTACCATCGCGCCGTCTTTATTGAGGAGAATGTTCTCGGGCTTGATGTCGCGGTGGACCACGCCCTGCGAGTGCGCGTAGGCAAGCGCCTCGGCAACCTGCCGCGCTATCGAGATCGCGTCGTCGATGGGGAGCTGCTTCTCGCGGTCGAGACGGTCGCGAAGAGAGGCGCCGTCCACGAAAGGCATCGTGTAGTACAGGATGCCATCGGTCTGACCCGAGTCGAGCACGCCCACGATGTGAGGATGCTGGAGTACGGTGCCTACTTCGATCTCGCGGAGGAAGCGCTCTACACCGAGGGTGACGGCGAGCTCGGGGAGAAGCACCTTGACCGCCACGTGGCGATCGTGCTCGAGGTCGCGGGCGAGGTAGACGGTCGCCATCCCGCCGCGCCCCAGCTCGCGCTCCAGGGCGTAACGCCCCGAGAGCGCGGTCTGTAACGACGACAACGAGATCTGTGACGCCGTCGATTCCACTTGCCCGACCCCGCCGTACTCGAGTGTTCACCTGCGCAGTGGCCGGCGCATTACCGGTCACCCGCGGATGTCGCCCCCGCGTTCGACAACCCTACGACAGGCACTGCCGATCGCGCGTCCGAGTCCCGTGCTCGCTCGTGTGGCGAGCATAGATACAAAGATGCGCGCGCGAAGAATGATACAGTTACGCTTTGTCACCCGTTTCGCAAGTAAGGATGACTGGAAATCTTTCCGAGGTGGTAAGAAAGTTTGCGCTACGGCATCCGGGAACGCGCATCGCGGCCAGCTTCTTCAGTCTGGAGGAAGAGAAGGGCCGGCGAACACGGTCGCCGGCTGATTGGGCGTCGGTCCCGCCGCGATCGTCACGCTCCTGACACCTGCGCTCTCCATGATCGTGCCCTAGATTCTCGGGAAACGCAGGGGAGGCCGCTCTCGGGAGCAGGTCGCACTCTGTGCACTCCGACTCCCAGAAGTCGCTCACGCTCACTCTACCGTGAACAATGCTCACTCCCTCCGCGCTTCCGAAGCTGCAGGCCGCTCTCGCAGATGCCGGTCTCGATGGCTGGCTGCTCTACGATTTTCAGAGCACCAACCCGATCGCGGGGGGAATCCTCGGGCTGAGGGGGATGGTGACGCGCCGGATCTTTGCCTTCGTGCCCAGGGAAGGGGAGCCGGTGGCGGTCACGCACAACATCGAGCAGGGGCCGTGGCGCGACTGGCCCGACGAATGGAAGCGCGAGCGCTACAGCACCTGGCGCGCGCTGGAGGGCGCGCTCTCGAAACTGGTCGCCGGCAAGCGCGTCGCCATGGAATACTCGCCGGGTGATGCGGTGCCGTACCTCGATCGCGTCCCGGCGGGCGTCCTCGAGATGGTGCGCTCGGCAGGCGCGCAGGTCACGTCGTCCGCCGACCTCGTCTCGCGCTTCTATGCCGTGTGGTCGGCCGATCAGCTCGCGTCGCACCTGCGCGCGGCCGAGGTGGTGGCGGATGTGGCACGACAGGCGATGGCGCTGGCGGGATCGCGCGCGAAGGACGGTTCGCCGATGCGTGAGGACGAGCTGCAGTCGTGGATATCAGATCGCTTCACCGGCGCCGGCCTCGAGTTCGACCACCCGGCGATCGTGGGTGCGGGCGACCACGCGGCCGATCCGCACTACTCCCCCTCGTCCAAGCGGCCACGCAGCATTGAGCGCGGCGATGTTCTCCTCATCGATCTCTGGGCGAAGGAGCCGAACGGCGTCTACGCCGACCAGACCTGGATGGGAGTACTCGGCGAGCCGAGCGATCGGGCAGTGAAGGTGTGGGAGGCGGTGCGCGATGCGCGCGACGCCGCGATCGCGCTCGTCCGCGACAGCGTAGGGAGAGGGGAGCCGCTCCGCGGTGGAGACGTCGACGATGCGGCGCGCAAGGTCATCACCGACCGCGGTTTCGGCGAGTACTTCACGCACCGCACCGGGCATTCGATAGACCCGCGCCAGCTCCACGGTTCCGGTCCGCACATAGACAACTTCGAGACGCGCGAAGAGCGGCTCCTCATTCCGGGCGTGGGCTTCTCCATCGAGCCGGGAGTCTACATCCCTGGCGAGATCGGGATGCGCTCCGAGGTCAACGCGTACATCGACAGCGAAGAGGCGATCATCACCCCGCGCGATTACCAGCGCGAACTGATGCTGGTCTGATGCCCGTGCCTTCGGACGAAGGCGGGGCGGGGGCGCGCGTGGTGGACCGCTCCGCCTCCGCGATGTCGGAGGGCGGCGCATCGGACAGTGGCTCTGGCGAGCGAGCGACGAGCACACTGCGCCGTGAGCTCGGCGTCTTCTCGGCCGCGATGCTGGTGGTGGGCGGCATAATCGGAAGCGGGATCTTCTTCACCCCTTCCGAGACCGCGCAGGCGCTCCCCACGGCGGGGTGGGTGCTCACCGTGTGGGCGATAGGCGGCGTGGTGGCGTTCGCGGGTGCACTCACCTACGCGGAGCTGGGCGCGCTGATGCCCGAGGCGGGCGGCGCGTACGTCTACATCCGCGAGGCGTTCGGCGGGCTGCCGGCGTTTCTGTACGGGTGGATGTCGCTCCTGCTCATAGCATCCGGCGCGCTCGCCGCCGTGGCGATGGGCTTCGCTGGATATGTGGAGCACTTCGTGCCGATCGGCGCCGTGGGCGGCCGGATCGCGGTGGCGGCGATCACCATCGCTCTTCTCTCGCTGATCAACTACTTCGGCGTCAAGCCCGGCGCGATAGTGCAGAATGTCATGACCGTCGCCAAGGTCGCGGCGCTCGGCGCGTTGATCGTCGCGGGCTTCGTCCTCTGGAACAGCTTGGCGGGGCCGCCGCTGGTACCCGATGCACCGGCGCCGCGTGCGTCGATCATCGCGGGGCTCGGCGCGGCGTTCGTTCCCGTGCTCTTCACCATCGGCGGCTGGCAGCAGATGAACATGGTGGCGGGCGAGATCCGCGATCCGGGACGCAACATTCCTCGCGCGCTCGCTGTCGGCATCGCGATAGTAGTGATCTGCTACCTCGGCGCCAACGCCGCGTACTTGCGCGCACTCGGACGCGACGGTCTCGCTGCATCCAACGCGGTGGCCGCCGACGCCGCGGCGCGGATGCTCGGACCGGCCGGCGCCACCTTCATCGCCGCGGCCGCGATGGTCTCCATCTTCGGCTTCGTCAACGTCACCATCCTCGCGAACTCGCGCATCGTGTACGCGATGTCGCGCGATGGTCTCTTTCTTTCCGCGGCCGGTCGAGTGCACGCGCGCTACGGCTCGCCGCACATCGCCATCGCGGTGATGGCGATCTGGTCGCTCGCGCTTCTATTTCTGTCGCGCGGCGACATCGGCGTATTACTCAGCGGGGTGGTGTTCGCCGACTGGATCTTCTTCGGGCTCGGTGCCGCCAGTGTCTTCGTTCTGCGCCGCACGATGCCCGACGTGCGACGCCCGTACAGAGTGCCGGGCTATCCGGTACTCCCCGCCTTCTTCGTCCTCGCCGCCGTAGCGGGGATTGCGAGTTCCTTCTACAAGTCGTTCAGGATGTCGTTGCTCGGGTGTGCGATTCTGTTGATCGGTGTGCTCCTATACTACTGGCGCACGTCGCGCGGTGCGCAGGCCGGCGGTTCGGCCCCATCGGCTGCGCGATGAGCGGTGGTCGTATAGTCGCGCGGGTGATCGTGCTCGCGTCAGCGCTCTTCGCTTTCTCTGGCTGCGCCGATGCCGGCGGCGCTCGCGACGCTGCCGATGCCGACTCCGCGGCCGTAGAGCGCGAGACGCTTCCGCCATACCAGGTGGTGGACGTCGCCGGCTCCGGCGCCATCGTCGGACGCATCACGCTGGATTCGGTGGAGCGCGGCGACACCACCTTCACCGCCACCGACAGCGCCGCTGCTTTCTGTGGCGCGACCCGCCGCGTCCCGCTCGTGTATGGCCGCGGCCACAACTTGCAGGATGTCGTCGTCTGGCTCTCGGATGCCCGTTCGGGGAAGCACCTCCCGATCGAGCGCCGCTACGAGCTCACGAACTCCGATTGCGAGCTGCAACCCCGCGTGCAGGCAGCGGTAGAGGGAGGGATGCTCAACGTCCGCAATGCCGATCGCTCCGCGCACCGCACCGTCTTTCTCCTCGGCAACGATACGCTGGCTTCGGTCCGCGAAACTGAAGCGGGTCAGGTCGTCCCCACGGGAAAGCCCCTCGTGCACCGCGGGCTCGTCAGCGTCCACAGCAACCGCTACCCCTGGTCGCGCGCCTGGATCCGTGTCTTCGACCACCCGTACTTCGCCGTCACCAACAGGGATGGGATCTTCACCATCGACTCTGTTCCGCCCGGCGAATACACTCTGAAGATTA
>DASSOX010000248.1:0-15262 GCA_035700125.1 Gemmatimonadaceae bacterium | reverse complement strand
GGTCAGACTCCTTTGCTCCCCAGGGAGCAAAGGAGTCTGACCACACCGGTTTCATCGTCATCCTCCCGAACGCAGGGATCCACCTCTTACGGCCGAAGTTGGATCTCCGCTTTTGCGGGGATGACATGGCGTACGACTACGAATCGGATTCCCCTACATCAATCGATCAGGCGCAGCGGCATGATGAGGCACATGTACTTCGCCGGGTCGTCCCAGGAGGCCGGCTCGATGGTGGCTGCACGCTCGGGCGCCTTGAAGGCCATCCGGATCTCGTCCGTCGGCATGTAGCGCAGTATCTCGAGGAGGTAGCTGGCGTTGAAGCCGATATCGAACGGGTCTCCCTCGAAGTTGATGGGCAGCTCGTCCTGCGCCTCGCCCAAGTCGGGCGTCTGCACGCTGAACTTGAGCATCCCGGCATTGAAGGAGAGGCGGATCCGGTGCGTCTGATCGGACGCCACCACCGACATGCGCTTCAGCGCACTCGAGAGCGCATTCTTGTCGGCGAGCGCGATCTTGTCGTTGTCGCGCGGGATTACCTGCTCATAGTTCGGATACGGCCCCTCGATGAGGCGCGTATAAACCGAGGTAACCGGCGAGCGGAATCCCAGGTGGTTATCACCCCGTGCGATCTCTAGCTCTTCCTCCGCCGGGAAGAGGCGGCGGATCTGCTCGAGCGCTTTCGGTGGGACGATCATGTCGCCCGAGAGAGAACCCGAGCCGCTGCTCAGCGGCAGCTCCATCTTGGCCAGGCGATGCCCGTTCGTGGCCACCATGCGCATCTGCTCAGCCTTGAGCTCCCAGAGCACGCCGTTCAGGATAGGCCGGCTCTCCTCAGTGGAAACCGCGAACGCCGTGTGTGAGATGAGCTTCTGCAGCTCCCCGGAGCGGATCCTCCAGCTATCGTTGAACTTCACTGCCGGGAAGGCAGGAAACTCATCGCGTGGAAGGCCAAGCAGTCGGAAGCGCGACCGGCTGCACTCGAGCGAGACACGCTGCTCACCACTGGTGCTGATCTTCACCGGTGCCGACGGGAGCTCGCGTACGATCTCGGCGAGCTTCTTGGCAGGGATGGTGATCGCACCCTCGCTCTCGACGTCTGCGGTGAGGTCGGTACTCACCGCCATGTCGAGGTCGGTCCCCGATAGTCGGATTCCGCGCTCAGTCGTCTCGACCAGGATGTTGGCCAGGACGGGAAGGGTGGTCTTTGCCGGTACAGTTGCCGTCACCGCGGTAAGTCCGTCCTGCAACTTCTCGCGAGCGATGGTGAAGCGCATTCGAGGTCCTCGTTGTTGACTCTTTGCCGGCCTGTACTTCTGCTTTCTATAAGATTTAAAAAGATAGAAGCAGTAGTAGAGCGTGTGGAAATGCGGGTAAGTCGCGGAAGTTACGATACTCGCTGAGCTTAGAGACCGCTAGTGACTGTGGGAGACTCATCGTTTCGGACGCCAGTCAACAGCGAGCTCCGATCGTGAGTGGAGAGCTGGGGATAGATCGGAGTTTTCCACGGCTTTCCACGTTACGACCTGAGCTTTTCCAGACTCGTTTTGAGGTTGACTACGCGCTGCGTGAAGGGCTCGTCGTCCTTCATCATGCCCTCGACTTTCTCCAGGCTGTGTATCACGGTCGAGTGATCGCGACCGCCGAAGGCGTTGCCGATTTCCACGAGCTGGGTGCCGAGGAGATCGCGGATCAGGTACATGGCTACCTGGCGTGGGATCGCGAGCTGCTTCGTGCGGCTCTTGGAGCGGAGGCCGTCTACGGTAACGTCCCAATCCCTGGCAACAGCTTCCTGGATAGTCGCCGCGGATAGTGTGAGCTTTTCCTGGGATTCAGCATCACCGTTCGAGCGCAGCTTGTCGCGAAGCGCCTCACGGGCGAGATCCACCGTGATTCCGCGGTGCTTGAGTGACGCGACCGCGAGGAGCTTGTTGATCGCCCCCTCGAGCTCCCGCACGCTCGAGCGCACGTGCTCCGCTATGAACTGGATGACGTCATCGGGGATCGTGAGCCTTACATAATCCTGGCGGACCTTGTTCTGGAGGATCGCGATTCGGTGCTCGAGCTCCGGGAGCTCGACGTCGGCTACCATCCCCCACTGGAAGCGGCTCACCAGTCGCGCCTCGAGGCCAGGGATCTCGGAAGGCGGCCGGTCGCTCGTGAGAATGATCTGGCGACCTGCCTCGTAGAGCGCGTTGAAGGTGTGGAAGAACTCCTCCTGGGTGGCTTCCTTCCCCTTCAGAAAGTGAACGTCGTCGGCCAGGAGGAGGTCGGTCTCGCGGTAGCGCCGGCGAAAGTCGGGTTGGGAGCGGTTCCGGATGGATAGGACCATCTCGTTCGTGAACTGCTCGCCGCTCACGAAACGAATCCTCGTTCCCGGTACTCGCTGCGCGATCTCGTGCGCCACAGCCTGCATGAGGTGGGTCTTCCCGAGCCCGGTGGCGCCGTAAATGAAGAGCGGGTTATAAACCTTCCCTGGCGCCGCTGCTACGGCCTGGGCCGCGGCCGCGGCCAGCTCGTTCGACTTCCCGATGACGAAATTATCGAAGGTGTAGCGTGGGTTGAGACTCGAGGTGTCGGACGCGGCCGAGGTAGTGGCGGCGGAGTTGTCCTTTTTCTCCTCCGGCACCGGCGCCACGAAGAAGTCCATCTGGGGCCGAGCTTGCCGCTCCTCGGTAACCCTGAACACAACCGTGATGGGATGACCGAGCGCCACTGGCGCGACGCTGGCCAGTAGATCGGCGTGCTTCGACTCGTTCCATTCCGCAGCGAAGCGGTCCGGCGTACCGACGAAAAGCGTATCGTCAGTTACCTCGAGCGCCTCGGTGGGCTCGAGCCAGGTACGAAAGCTCTGCTCGGGCAGCTCCGGGCGTACCCGCTCCAGGAGTCGTGCCCACACTTCTGAAGGTGTGAGTTCCATGCGGATGAGACACGGCGGGGACGCGAAGGTAGACAGGGAATGTGGAAAAGTCAATCAGCCGGTGCCCGCCGGCTCGGCGATCCGGCACGTCGAACACCGCTCCGACCCGCGTCCTGAAACGTCGTTCGGAAGTTGACGTATATGTAGGTATTCACTACCTTTACCGTTCTGTACCTCGTCGCCTTTCAGAAATGCTTTCGGAGTAGATATGGGCAAGCCAACCTACCGTCCCCGTAACAAGCGCCGTATCCGCACCCATGGATTCCGCGAGCGGATGTCTACCAGATGGGGACGTGCAGTCCTGAGCCGCCGCCGCAAGAAGGGCCGCCAGCGGCTGACGGTGCAGCTCCCGTCCAAGTACGCCGGCGCCTGAAGACCTGCGCTTCCCGCGCGCCTCACGGCTGACGCGGGATGCCGACCTGCGCAGAGTAGCGCGCGAAGGGAAGCGCATCCGGACTCAGGTCCTCGAGATCCGGGCTGCTGCTTCCCCTTTTTCTCACCCTCGGGCTGGCTTCATCGTGCCGAAGTATTCTCGGACGAGCGTTGCACGCAACCGCTTGAAGCGCAGACTTCGCGAGATCGTGCGCACGGAGCTTCTCCCGTACCTCACAGCAGGGGATCTGGTAGTGCGAGCCCGCCGCGAAGCCTACGACGCTTCGTTCGGTGAGCTCCATGAGCAGCTCGTCCGCTCGCGCGAACGGCTCTCAGCAGTGCTGGACACGAAGTGATGCGCTGGTTGCTGATCTTCCTGGTGCGCGGCTATCAGGTGGTGATCTCACCGCTCCTCCCCTCTACCTGCCGCTTCTATCCGAGCTGCTCGGCGTATGCCGTGGAAGCTCTCGAGAAGCATGGTGCATGGCGAGGATTCAAGCTCACGGTACGCCGCCTTGCGCGCTGCCACCCTTTTCATCCGGGTGGCTACGACCCGGTGCCCTGACCCAGCAAGCGATTAATGGACAAGCGCTTCATCATCTTCGTCATCCTGGCGGCGCTCATTCTGGTCGTCACGCCCAGGATCTTCCCCCCAGCCAGACATTCCACCCCTGCGGGCACGGCTGCCGATACCGCTCGGAACGCCGTATCTGCGGAGAGCACCGTTGCCAAGGCACCGGACACCACGCCCGCCCTGGTGCCGCAGCAGCCAGCACCTGCCGTGGCGGCCGCTGCCGGCAGCAACGCACTGGCAGCTGCACCTCCTGCGGTACCCGACACGGTCACCGTGGCCACGCCCAAAGTGGTCTACCGGTTCAGCACCGTGGGAGCGGCCCCGATCGGGATCCAGCTCAACGACTACAAGGCGCTCTCCGATCACAACGGTCCGGTGGAGCTCGCGCGCGAAGGCATTCCGCTCCTGAGCTACGAGCTGCTCCGCGCCCCGGGCGACACGATCCAGCTCGATCAGCAGGCCTTCAAAATAGACAGCTCGCATAGCGCGGGCGGCGAGCTCTCAGCGCTCACCTTCCACACCACCGCCGGCGGCGTACCGGTCTCCATAGCGTACACCTTCTCGCCCGATTCATATCTGGTGCGCGTGAAGGGGAGCGTTGGAACGGCCGACAATACGCGGAGTGGGCAAGTCCTCATCGTGCGCCTGAATCGGGGCCTCAACTCGCAGGAAGCCGATACGGTGGACGACCAGCGGCACATGGCCTACGTGGTGAAGCCGTCTGATGACGACGCGAAGAGCTCTCCCTTCTCCAAGCTCGACACCGCCGAAGTGAAGGTGGAAACCGGGCCGCTCGACTGGGTAGCGAGCAAGAGCAAGTACTTCGTCCTCGGACTCCTCAGCGACAGCACCACCGGTCGCTTCGGAGGCGCGATGATCCGCGGCCTCCCGCACACCGGGAAGGTGGAAAAGAACGCCACCGCGCTGGTGTTCCAGCCGCTCACGCCCCAGGGGAACTTCGCCTTCGCCATTTACGCAGGGCCGCAGGAGTGGCGGCGCCTCCTTGCGCTGGGCGACGACTTCGACCACGTGAACCCGTATGGCGGTTTCTTCCAGGGGGTCGTTCAGCCCTTCGCTACCATCGTCATGCGGATCCTGCTCTGGACCCATGACCACCTGAACATCAACTACGGCTGGGTGCTGGTCATTTTCGGGATAGCGGTGCGCATAATCCTCTGGCCGCTCAACCAGACGGCAATGCGTTCGAGTCTCAAGATGCAGCGCATCCAGCCCGAGCTGCAGGCGCTGCAGAAGAAGTACAAGAACCAGCCCGAGAAGCAGCAGGCGGAGATGATGAAGCTCTACAAGGAGCACGGGATGAGCCCGTTGAGTCCCTTGATGGGCTGTCTCCCGATGCTCATCCCGATGCCGGTGCTCTTCGCCCTCTACTTCGTTTTCCAGAACACGATCGAATTCCGTGGCGTCCCCTTCCTCTGGATGACGGACCTCTCGCTCAAGGATCCGTACTACATCCTCCCCATCGCGATGGGGATCTCGATGTTCGTGCTCTCCTGGATCGGGCTCCGCACCTCGCCGTCCAACTCGCAGGCGAAGATGATGGCGTACGTCTTCCCGGTGATGATGACGGTCTTCTTCTTCAACCTCGCGGCCGGGCTCAATCTCTACTACGCCGTGCAGAATATCGCTGCCCTTCCGCAGCAGTGGCTCATCGCTCGCGAGCGTGCGAAGGCAGGACCGCCGCCCGCGTCGCGCCCGCCAACGGCGGTGGCGGCGAAGACGGGCTAGCAGCCGCGCCGCCGCCGAGGCGTGCGCCGGAAGGAGGAGAGCGCGATGCCGGAGGGTTACGCACATGGGGAGGGAGGGGAGCGACTGCGCGTCACCTACGTGGGGCACGCCACTCTCCTGCTCGAGATGGAGGGGACGCGCATCCTCACCGACCCGAACTTCGACCCGCGGCTGGCGCGCTTCCTCCCGCGCGTCTCCCCCCCGGGCATAGCGATAGGCGAGTTGCCGCGGCTCGACGCGATTCTCCTCACGCACGCCCACGCCGATCACCTCTCTTTCACCTCGCTCGATGCGCTCCCGCGCGAGGTCCCGCTCTTCGCCCCGCCCGCCGTTGCACGCTGGCTCGCGCGCCGCGGCTACGGGAACGCTCGGGCGCTTGCGCCGGATGAGAGCGTGAAGGTCGGCGGAGTGGAGATCACCGCCGGCGCCGCGCGGCACGTGGGCGCTCGCTATGCGGTGGACCGCTGGCGGAGCGCCGCCAACATGTACCTCCTGACCGATCGCTCATCCACCTGCTTCTTCGCCGGCGACACTTCGCTCGCGGCCGACGGCAGGCGGATAGTGGAAGAGCGGCTTCCGCACTCGGGCCGCGGCTCGCTCGACGTGGCGCTCCTCCCCATCGGGCACGCGCCCTGGTGGAAGCGAGCCGCCTTCCGGCGCGGCCACCTCACTCCCGCCGACGCGCTCGAGCTCTTCGAGTCGCTGGGCGCGAAGTTCTTCATTCCCTACCACTGGGGCACCTTCCGTCACGTGACATCCGGGCCGTACCAGGCGATTCGCGAGCTGCGCGCCGATCTCGGGCGTCACCACCGCCGCGCGGATGTGAGGATCCTGGAGCCGGGGAGCACCTTCGAGCTGGACGGCGCGACGTGATCGTGCACGATGGCGGCACGGTGCGCGACGATGCTGAGCGCGATAGTGGCGATGGTCGCGCCGCGGACGATGGTTCGACGTCGTACGATCGTGCGGCTCCTCTCCCCGTTCCCGTCCCCCTTCCCGGCGCGGGCGACACGATTGCCGCGCTGGCGACGGCCATTGGCCGCGGCGCGCTCGCAGTGATCCGGGTGAGCGGGCCCGACGCGTACGCGGTTGCCGCGCGCGTGCTGACTCCGTGGAAGCCGGAGCCACGCACGACCTGGCTCGCCACGCTCCGCGATCTCTCGAGCGGGAAGGTGGTGGACCACCCCGTGGTCACCGCGTACGCCGCGCCGCGCTCCTACACCGGCGAGGATCTGGTGGAGCTGAGCGTGCACGGTGGGGAGCTGGTGCCGGTGCTAGCACTCGGCGCTCTCCTCGCGGCCGGTGCACGCGAGGCGCTCCCGGGCGAATTCACGCGGCGCGCCGTCGCCAACGGGAAGATGGACGTGCTGCAGGCCGAGGGAGTGGGCGACCTCATAGATGCGCAGTCGAGAGCGATGCACGACGCAGCGATCGGCCAGCTCGAGGGAAGCCTGTCGCGACGGATAGCCGCGTTGCGCGACGCGGTGATCGGGCTGGAGTCGCTCATCGCCTACGACATCGATTTTCCCGAGGAAGACGACGGCCCCATCCCGGCCGAGCGGGTAGAGCGGGGGATCGCCGATCTGGAAGCTGCGCTCGATGCGCTGCTCGCAACCGCGGCCACGGGCGAGATGCTGAGGCGGGGAGCGCTGGTGGTGATAGCGGGCGCGCCGAACGCGGGGAAGTCGTCGCTCTTCAACGCGATCCTCGGCAGCACGCGCGCTATCGTGACCGACATCCCCGGCACCACGCGCGATGCGATCGAGGCGGTGGCCGACGTCGGCTCCTGGCCCGTACGTCTGGTAGACACCGCGGGGCTTAGGGAGACGAGCGACGTGGTGGAGCGGCTCGGGATAGAGGTGAGCGAGCAGTATCTGGGCGACGCCGATGCGGTGCTCGCCTGCGGCGAGACGGAGGAATCACTAGCGCTGACCGCCTCGCGCGTTCGCTCGCTCACGCGCGCGCCGGTCTTGGCGGTACGGACGAAGGCGGATTTAGTAGCAAATAGATACCAATCGCCATCAGAACAATTAGTAGCAGGCAGCTACCAACCAGCAACCGAGGATTTGGTAGCAGATTGCTATCAAATCGCTCCCGTCATCGGTAGCGCCGATGCCGCCGGCGATCGCGTAGCCGAGCCGCGGGTGGCGGTGAGCGCAGCCACCGGTGCGGGGCTCGGCGCGCTCGCCGATACGCTGGCGCGTCTCCTGGCAGAGCGTTATGGCGGCGTGCGCGGTGGATCGCGCAGCCCGGTGAGCGACAGGTCGGCACCCGTCCTCACGCGCGAGCGTCATCGCGTGGCAGTGGAGCGGGCGAGAGGCGAGGTGGCCGACTTCGCGCGACTCTGGCGCGAGGGGTCGCTTCCCGCGACAGTTGCCGCGGTGCATCTCCACGCGGCAGCGACCGCTCTCGAGTCGCTCATCGGCGGCGTGGATGTGGAGGACGTGCTCGATCGCATCTTCAGCGACTTCTGCGTGGGTAAGTGAAGGCATGGCACACATCTTTCCCTGTACGCCTCTGGAGGAGGGTGCAGGAGACGATGATGACCACCTTGAAACAGATAGAGCTTAGCTGCCCGATATGCTGTAACCGCTTCACGTCGCAAGCGGTTCTGTCCACGAATTCATTCGGTGGCAAGCGTACCGATTTCCACGAACGTGCCGCCGGTGCCCAGCCCCTGCCCTATTTCATTCACGTCTGCTCCCGCTGCGGTTATGCGGGGAGCGAGCGTGATTTCAGCGATGAGGCGGACGTGAGCCCGCTTCTCAAGGAGCACATCTGGGACGAGCTGGCTCCCAAGCTGGCCGACGGCGTGATACCGGGATCGGAGAAGTACGAGTTCGCGGCCAAGGTCGCGACGTGGCAGGGGGCCGAGCCGCGGCGCGTGGCCGACCTGCTGCTCCGCGCGGCGTGGTGCTGCGTGGATGAAGCGGACACGGAGGCGGAGCGCTACTTCCGCCGCGATGCGGCGCTCACCTTCGAGCAGGCGCTGTCCTCGTACGATGGCGTGGATCGAGAGGAGCGTTCGGTGCTCACCTACCTGGTGGGTGAGCTCTGGCGGCGGGTGGGTGACCTGCGGCGCGCCTCCGAGTGGTTCGACCGGGTGGAGGAAGAGGTCACCGACCCCACCGCGCAGCAGTGGGTTCTGGAGGCGGCGCGGCAGCAGCGGGATTGCCCGCGGGAGTGGTTCGGCTAGCTCGCGGGGCAGTTGCCCGGCTATCTTGCCGGAGCGCCCGGGCGAGCTGAGCAAAAGGGCCCGGGGGTGGTGGGCGCGGTGGCGGAGGGAGTATCTTCGGCCACATGAAAGAATATCAGGCCGTCCTGCTGCGGCTCTCGCGTCGCAGCCAGGACGATGAGGACGCGCTCACCGATCTCCTCAACGAGAGGAGTCGCGCCGGGTGGGAGCCCGCCCTGATGTCGCAGGACGCCCAGCGACTGACGGTCGTGTTCCAGCGCATGCCCGGCGGCGAAAACGTCAATGCTCCTTCCTGAGCGCATGATCATGCGTGGACACTGAGCCCTTCCGCTCGGACACCATTCACGTGCACATCCTTCCAGAGCAAGCGGCCGCTCCCGTGGCCAGGGAGTATGGATTGACCACCCACATCGCGTCGTGCCCCAGCGCACGATGCTCCGCGAAAGGATCGTGACCACCGCGGCGGCGTCGGATCGCCGACCACGCGTGGAAGCCGCCGAACGAATTCTCCGTGCGGCGGTGCGCTGCATCGTGGCATCGGGTGCGAGCGCGCTCACCATGCACGACGTGGCAGAAGAAGCCGGGGTGAGCAAGGGGCTCATCCACTATCATTTCCACGACAAGGAAACCCTCCTCGCGCGGGTGGTGGAGTGGATGACCCGCAACCTCGTGGCGCGCGAGCGGGCAGCGCTCGCCGAGTCCACTCCGCGGCACGCGATAGATGACCTCTGGGCCTGGCTCTCGGCGGAGCTCGAGCGCGGCCACGTACGCGTGCTCATGGAGCTCACCCAGTGGCGCGGCGCGCTGGTGAATCGCGCGATTCACGTCTCCAACCTCGAGCGCCGCGATGCCTCGGCGGCATCCATCGAGCAGCTCTTCTCTCTCCTCACTCTCCGTCCCCGCGTTCCCGCCGGCCTCCTGGCCGATGTGGTAGTCCCCTTCATTGACGGTCTGGCCGTTGCTACCGGGATCGACTCCGAGTTCAACGCGCGCGCGTCGTTCGACGTCTTCTGGCTCTCGCTCCTGAACCTCACCGAGTAACCATCTCCCGCACGGCGGAGCGCCCGAGGCCGCGGCGAGGACGCTTCTTCCTCGCGCTCGCGACGCTGGTACTCCTCGCATGGGCAGGCATGGTGCTGGCCGTGCTGCTTACCGGTCGTCGCGACGAAGCGCGACCGGCCGACGCCATAGTGGTGCTCGGCGCCGCACAGTACGAGGGACGTCCATCCCCCGTGCTTCGCGCGCGGCTCGATCACGCGCTCGATCTGTATCAGCGCGGCCTGGCGCCCGTGGTGATCGTGACCGGTGGGATCGGCGTGGGTGACACGACGAGCGAAGCCAAGGTGGGCCGCAACTATCTGGCGAAGCACGGTGTGCCCGACAGCGCCATCATGATGGAGGCGCGCGGGCTCACCACCAGCCAGTCGCTGCACAGCGTGCGCGCCATGATGGACGCGCTCCCCGGCCGGTCGGTGCTGCTGGTGAGCGACCCCTTCCACATGCTCCGTCTCTCGATCCTGGCGAGTCGCCTCGGGATGGAGCCCTTGACATCTCCCACGCGAACCAGCCCAATAGCAGCGAGTCGCGTTCAGCAGCTCAAGTACGTGCTGGCGGAGTCGGTGAAGGTACCGATGGTCATGATCTTCGAGCCGGGCGTGGAATAGCGGGCTCGAGCATTCGCGCGTTGGATTCCGGATGCTTCCATGTCGTCTTCGCTCACATCTTGCTGGCTTTGTCAACGCTAAGCGGCGCCCTGGCGGGTAGCCGATCTCTTCTGTTGCGTGGTAATCCCGGGAGGTGAGACACCGCTTCCGTAGCGCGCGTCTGCCGGCGCCGAATCAGTAACCGACACCAGTCTGCTCGCGCTCTACGGTCTCTGTAGGAGTCGTGGTCAATCGGGGGAACTACCCCCCTTTCGAAAGGGAGAGCAGATATGAAACGATACGCGTTGTGGTGTGTCGCCCTGTCGTTGTGCGCCGCAGCCGGCGGGCTCGAGGCGCAGGGGCTGACGATGCAGACCAGCAATGGTTGGACGTTCTCGTTCTCGGGCAACGTGAACGCTTTCGCCGTCTACACCGATGGGAAGGTGGATCGCGGTGGGACCATCACGGGTGGACTCGTGACTCCGGAGAAGGCCAGCCGAATTCGCACCGGTCTGCTTCCTGGTTATGCCACGCTGTCGGCGACCGGGAAGGAAGGCGGTCTCGATCTGGGCGTGCACTTCAGCTTCGCGCCGCAGATCCAGAGCAACAGTCTGCACGACAACTTCGGCGCGCAGATAGACATGCGTGAGGTGTATCTCACCGTGGGCGGCTCCTGGGGACAGATCCTCGCCGGCCGTGAGATAGGTCTCTACCAGCGGCAGAACATCCTCACCGACATGACGCTTTCCGGCACCGGCGCGAGCGGCCCGGTGGTGGGCGCGGGCGGCACCACACTGGGACGCATCGGCTTCGGCTACATCTATCCCAATTTCAACGCGCAGATCACCTACAGCACGCCAGCCGGCAAGCCGGCGCAGCTCTCGGTAGGCATCTTCGATCCGAGCGTGGTGTGCCCGCAGGACGGCTGCAGCAGCGCGAGCGGCGCGGCCTATTCGGGGACGAAGATCCCTCGTGTGGAAGCGGAGCTCACCTGGACCGGCAACCTCGGTGGGGGTACGGCGGCCACCACCACGCCGAGCAGCAACACGATTCTTCTGTGGGCCAACGGCATGGTTCAGAAGACCGACCAGTTCGCGACCGACGTGCCGGGCGACAACCCGAGCATCACGTCCACCGGCGTGGGCGGCGGTATCAAGCTGGCTCTTTCAGGTCTCTCGCTCGTGGGATCCGGCTACTACGGTAATGGCGTGGGTACCACGCTCATGTTCGGCCAACTGGGTGGCGCGCTCGATGCGACGGGTGCGAAGCGGAAGTCGTACGGCTACATCGGCCAGGCGACCTTCCAGGCCCCCAACTCGAGGTGGATGCTCGGAGCGAGCTACGGCGACAGCCGTCTCAAGACTACCGACAACGATCCGGCCGACGCGGTGAACGATCTCGTGAAGAGCAACCGCTCCATAGACGGGCTGCTCACCTTCCAGTGGACGAAGGCGCTCAAGTGGGTTGCCAACTACACGTGGGCCACGTCGGAATCGTTCTCCGATCACAAGGTGAAGTCGAACCAGCTCGCGAGCGGCTTCATGCTATTTTTCTGAAGTCCCGCGGCAGTCCGACGTACTTTCGACGTACTTTCGAGGTTCGCGTCCGGGAGGATCCTTCCGGGCGCGAACTCGCGTTTGGCCGAAAGACCGGGTGTGCCCCTCGGCTCGCGCGGTTCGTCTTACGAGAGCCGCTACCGACCGCTCGCCTTTCACAATGATGCATCTCTCGAGAATCCTGTTCGCGGCAGGGTGCAGTAAGCGCACTGCACGCGCCGCGCGCGATACGCGCGAAGTGCGTATCGCGCGCGAGGCCTTGCTCTCGATTCGTGCTCCCCGTGTGCGCGCTGCAGCCGCAGCGTGCATTCTGTTCGCGGGTATGGCTGCGTGCTCCGGGCGCGACAGTGGCAGCGATGCGAGACGCGACGCAGGCGGCGGCGTGGCGAGCGTGGCTAATCCAATGTCGCACGAGTTAGCAGCCGCAGTGAACGGCAGCCGTGAGAACGGTGCAGCGCCCGCGAGCG
Organism: Gemmatimonadaceae bacterium; assembly: GCA_035700125.1. Classification (GTDB taxonomy): domain Bacteria; phylum Gemmatimonadota; class Gemmatimonadetes; order Gemmatimonadales; family Gemmatimonadaceae; genus JADGGM01. Next base: position 2,791 of record DASSOX010000248.1, on the reverse strand, counting down.
ATCGGAGTAGTGCATCGGGCGCAGGGTCGCACGTCGCTGCAGGCACCGGGACCGACACACTCCTCGCGAGTGCCGACGTGTATGCCGGGTGGCGGAACTTCAACGTCAATTGCCAGAGCTGTCACGGCTTCAACGCGGTGGCGAGCGATGTCGCGCCCGATCTCCGGAGCTCCGTGCGGAAGGGTGGCACCGTCACGCACGCGCAGTTCCAGGAGGTCGTGCGGAAGGGACGCATGGCGAAGGGGATGCCTGCCTGGGGCGCGTTGCTAGATGCGGAGCAGATCGATCAGATCTACGCCTACCTGCTCGCGCGCAGCAGCGGCGCGCTGGGAGCCGGCCAGCCGAGCGTCGGTGGCGAGTAGCCGCTCGCGAGGTGAGCTCGGCACTTCAGGGACCGAGCAGGGAGAGTAAAAGGCGCGGTACGCTGAGATCGAAGTCTCCGGTTCGAGCGCGATCCCCGCATTCCTCGATGTTGCACCGCGTTGCGCAACGGTTGCGCCCCGGACTGCAACATCTGCAACATCGATGGTCGAGCCTCGCACGTAACTCCCATCGAGATAACGACTTATGAATTAGTGAGTCCGGCACATCCGTTGCCTTGGCGGCCGAGCAGCTGATCACCGGTGAGCCACCTCATCTCTATAAGGGAGATTGCTCATGCTGCTCGAGTCGTGTGCCACGGCGCCATCGCGCATCTGGCAGATCGTCGCCGCAATCCTCGCCCTCCTGATCGCGAATGCAGCGCCATCGTTCTCGCAGCAGAATCCAGGAGTGCCCGCCGGCGGAGGCACAATGACGCCGATGGGGACCCTGAGCTGCAATCCGGCCATCGGATGTGCGGCTGGTGCTCCCCCTTCGATCTCCTTTGGCCCTCTGCCCAATGGCGGGAACACGGTCTACACGGCGGACCCCTTCATGATCACCATCACCTGGTGCGACGACGGCGGTCTCAACTCCGGCTCTCGCTCGGTGAAGCTGAACGGGACCTCGCTCACGTCCACTTACACCGGGCTGCCGATGGATTCCTACTGCTGGGCCAAAGCCCAATCCACGGCCACGATCACCCCGCAGGTCGGGAGCAATACCATCGATGCTTCGATCAAGGACAACTTCGCGCAGCTAGCTACCAACTACCGAACGTTCACCTACGACCCCCACCAGATAGACATCACGCCCCACTCTGGCTCGGTGGCGGCTCCGGTTTTTGCAAGTTTCACGCAGCCGTTTGTAATCGACGGGATCACGAGCTCTCCTGGTACTTATAACATCAGCGTCATTGCGCCCCCGTCGCTGACCGGCTGCTCGGCGGACTCCTCACAGGTCCACGCGACTTCGGGCACCACTACGGTCAAGGTCACCTGTCAAACCGGTGCACTGGGCAGCAGTGGCACCCTCGAGCTTCGAGCCGCTTCCACGACGCGGCCACTCGACGCGGACACGGGCTCCGTGACCGTCACGGCGTCGCTGAACGGCTTCATGGCGAGCGTGAGCAGCCCATCGAGCTCGAAGTATCGGGAGGATCCCGCGTTCTGCGCCGCGGGCTGCTTCGATGCCTCGATCGCGCAGAGCACAGTTCCATACTTCTCCATGGGCGCTGCGCGGAGTGTCACGTTCGTCTACCATGGCGACCGGGTTGCGGTGAGGCCCTTCATCTACGCCGACGTGGGTCTCGTGAACGGCCGTGCAGCGCCGAGCGAGTACTGGCTTCAGGCGTCGGTGAATTACGGAGGTGGCTTCACGAACGTCACTTTCCTGAACGGCGAGTCGACGCTGCACTTCTCGGGCACGGGGACGGCTGGGAAGACTGTGCGGCTCGCGGGGCAGTTCGATGCGAGCACTCACGCCACGGGCGCCTACCCGATGCGCGTCACGGTAACCGCGAAATACTCCACCTACACCGAACAGTACACCGACAGCTCCGCCAAGCTCATCGTCGTCAATGACCGCGGTTCGCCTTTCGGGCGTGGCTGGACGCTCGCTGGACTCACCCAGCTCTATGTGGCGGGGGATAGCTCGGCCCTGATCACGGAAGGAGGAGGCGCAGCCGTCGTGTTCCAGAAAGGGAACGGGTGGAAGCTTCACGAGCCCCGTGGGCGAGTTCTCACTTCTTTCGCGTACCGGCTCCGGGCCTAGCGCGATATATACGAGGTCCTTCCCAGATTCGAGCAAGGTGCGCTACAACGCGGCTGGCATGATGACGAGTACGACTGACCGCTGGGGAAACGAAATCGGCTTCGGATACGATTCCCAGATGCGACTTGCCCGCATCACTGATCCCTTCCGGAAATACGGTGGAAGCCCGACGTGGACTTGCGTTCGGTATCTGGAGCTCAACCCGCCGATTGCGATCATGGGCCAAGTCCAGGAGCCCGGTACTAACGGGGAGCCGTGTACCGGCCGGACGACTACGACCTTCGTCTCTACAGCCGACTCCACGCTATCGGGAATCACCGATCCAGATGGGAACGGAACGTCCTTAGTCTACGATACGCGCCGTCGCCTCTCAATGATGATCGGCAGCAGGGCGAGTGACACGACGCAATACGTCTATAGGGCTGATAGCTCCTGGAAAGTCGCATCGGTTGCGATGCCGCGGGTGCCGATCGACAACGGAAGTGGCGGCACCACCATGCAGACGCCAGTCGTTACCTATGCCCCGTGGCAGGTGATGGGCGTGCCTACCACCACGACCAACGTCACTCCCGCCACACCGTTGCCGGTCGATAGCGTGAAGGCCGTTATTACCGATCCGCTGGGCAACGCCACTACGTTCAGGGTGGATCGCTGGGGC
>DASSOX010000247.1:0-7439 GCA_035700125.1 Gemmatimonadaceae bacterium | reverse complement strand
CGTTGGCGCTCGCGGTATCCGGTACGTCTCCCTCGGCGCTGATGTACGAGTGCCCGACCGTGAGCTCGCCGCCCACCGACGCCATCAGATAACTCAGGTCCGCACGGTGTGCCACATAGGGGAGGAGCACGCTGTACTTCTCGTAGATCTCGTCCCAGTCGTTCCCGTGCATCTCGGAGTCGTAGAAGAACTCGCGCTGTAGACGCCAGCTCTCACGAAAAATCTCCGCCCACTCGGCCTTCGGATCGACCACGGTCTCGAGCTGGTCCACCTTCACTATGCCGTCGCCGGGCTTCGCGGGCCGATCGGCCGAGATGACTCCCCAGCGGTTGCGCCCCGCGCTGTACATGATCTTCTTCGCGTCCGCCGACACCGAGTAGGATCTGACGCCGTCGAGGAAGGGGCGTGGCTTCTGATCCGCGAGCTGGAACTGCCAGAGCGCTGTGGGAGGCTGGCCGATGGACGGTTGCGGGCGTCGCTCCACGTAAAAGAAGGTCCCCGCGCTGCCAGCCGCCAGCGAGCTGTAGTCCGCCGCGGGAACGGGGAGCGGGATGATGCGTTGCTCGATGCCGTCGATATCGACTTCCGTGCGCGCCGCCGCACCACGATTCTGCGGTGTCTGAGCGGACGCGCGCGCCGCTGCGGCGCCCCGACCCGGTTGCGCAGCATTGCCCGGGGCCGCGCCGGAGCGCACTCCCGTGGGAGATGGCTGGCGGAACTTGACGGGCGTCGTGTCACCGCCTGTGAGCGAGCGCTCGGCCTCGTCGCTCGAGGGGAGCGGCAGCGGAGATGGCTCGTGCGCACCGAGTATCGCGAGGTAGATGCTGCGGCGCACCGGGCGCTCCATGGCGCTCATGTCCACCCAACCGGAGCTCAGTGCGTAGTTGGTGCTCGCCAGGAAGTAGAGATACTTCCCGCTCGCATCGAAGGCCGGCCCGGTGGCATCGGCCATTCCATCGGTGACCTGATAGCTCTTTGCCGCATCCAGCGAGTAGAGAAAGATTGCCCCGTAATGCGAATCCAGCAGCTTCGAATAAGCGACCCAGCGGGAGTCGGGCGACCACGCGACTTCGAACCTTCGCGCCGGCTCGTCGTAAGTGTTCGTGTCTATAGCGGAGAAGCGGCCCGTGGCCACATCCACTACCCACAGCTTCGCCTGGCTGTCCTGAAAAAGGAGGTGCCTGGCATCGGGCGACCAGACAGGATCGGAGAAGTACGAAGTCGAGGGAAGCGCGATCGCGCGCGGTTTGCCCTCGCCCCTCTGATCGCCGATCATGAGTTGATATTCGCCACTCGCATCCGAGAGCCACGCGATGTGAGCACCGTCGGGCGACCAGGCGGGATTGCGCTCGTGTATTCCCGAGCTCTGCGTGAGGTTGCGATAGCTGCCGTCTGCAGCAGCCACCGTATAGATGTCGCCACGCGCCTCGAAGGCCACGCGTACGCCCGTGGGGGAGATGGACGCATCGCTGATCGACGATGCCACCTTCTTCACCTGTGGCTGCGCCCAGGGGAAATCGCCGGATACCACGATGTTCAATTGACTCGAGCGGCCGGTTGCGATGTCGAGTAGATGGATGTAGCCGGCCTGTTCGTAGGCGATCGCATCGGGGCCGGCCGACGCGCTCATGATGTCGAAGTCCCGGTGGTGGGTGAGCTGCTCCACCTGCTGCGTGCCCGGATCGTTCGAGTACAGATTGACCACGCCGTCGCGGTCGGAGAGGAAGTACACGGTGCTTCCGACCCACAAGGGATCGGTGTCGTTACTGTTGGTCCACGGCAGCTTCACCTCACGGTGGTCGCCGAGGTCCATGATGTGTATCGGCTGGGTGCGGCCGCCGCGATATCTCCGCCACTGACTGTACTGAGGCTCGCCCCATGCCGACGCGAACATGGCCACGCTGAGCGGCTGGTACGCGATGCGCTTTCCGTCCGGCGAATGCGAGCCGGTGAAGGCGCGGGGCATGACGAGCTGCTCGGGCATGCCGCCCTCCGGTGCGATGGTCCAGAGTCGCATGAACGAGTTGGCGCCCGGCGTGGGGACAGTGCCGCGGGTAGATGCGAATACGATCCGCTTGCCGTCCGGCGTCCACCCGCGCACGTAATCCTCGCCCGGATGGTATGTGAGGCGCGTCGGTTGGCCGCCGGAAGTCGGCATCACGTATACGTCCGTATTGCCCGCTACAGTCGCGGTATACGCCACCAGGGATCCATCACGCGAGAAGCGCGGGTTGGTTTCCACCGACGGCGTGCTGGTGAGCCGGCGGGCGTTCCCTCCCGTGCGCGCCACCGTCCACAGATCTCCGCCGTACGCGAAAGCCACCATGTCGCGGCTCACCGTGGGCCGTCGCAGGAGCCGCGTGCCCTGCGCGGAAGCGGGAGCGAACGAACATGCGAGCAGGGATAGCACGGCGAGAGATCGCCCCAGCGTCGACACTCTCATGGAGCGCCGTGGTGTCGCGGAGAGCCCGCTGAGCGATCCCTCTGTTGCGGCGAGAAAGCGCGCATTATCAACCCGGTCAGAGTTCAGGATTGTGATCCGCTCCACGTTCGGCAGCGGGGAAAACGGTTGATCGTTGTACACGCTGCCCGACGACGTCGGCCACCACAACCGGAACCGACAAAGTCGTCAGCTCGAAGGCGGATCGGCCAGCGGCCGGAGCGGCCGGGGGCAGGCGGTGCATCCACGAGCCGCGACGCGCTGCTGGAGTGCTCACTCGCTCCGGACGCGGATGTGGCGGGGCATGGCGCTGCGGAGGGGAAAGCCGGAGGGGTGGAGGGTGGGCTAACACGATGCCCGAATCGGGGGAGGGGTCACGAGCGCGATTAACTCCTCGCATGTGTGCGAACATAGAGTCCAATTCAGTATACCGCAATGGTGACCGGGAGCTGTCCCAACCTGCTGATCGGGGCGCTCACGGGCAACGCCGCCGGAGAACCCGCACTACGACCATGCCGGCGGAATCGCCGCTCTCCAACGCGCAGCCGGCGCAACGGTCGCCGCGAGTCCCCCGAGCGCCGCGGTGATGGATATGCCCGCTACGCCGGCCGCATCCAACATCGACACTCCAGCGGGAGCGCGGACCGTCATTCCCGCGGAGGCGGCAATCCATATCGGCCGACCAGAACATGGATCCCGGTTGCGCGGGGATGACATGGCTTACTATTCCAGGGCTGCTCCAGCCGCTGACGCAGCCAGCGGTACGGTGAAGTAGAAGGTAGTAGTCTCGCCCAGTTCGCTATCGACCCATATGCGGCCGCCGTGCGCGTCCACTATCCCCTTGGCGATGGCCAGCCCGAGCCCGGCTCCGGCGCGTCCGGTACGGTCCGCCCTCCAGAAGCGATCGAATACGTGCGGCAGATCCGCCGGCGCAATGCCGGCACCGCTGTTCGCGACCGCGATCTCCACCTCGCCATCCGCGTAGCCGGCACGCAGCCGGATCCGTCCGCCCTCTGGCGTGAACTTGAGAGCGTTGGCGAGGAGGTTCGACAGGACCTGCGCCAGTCTGCCGCTGTCGCCAATCACCGGCGGAAGCGTCCCGGACAGGTCGTGCTCCACGGCGATGCCGCGCTCACGAGCTCGCTGCTCGAAGGTTTCGACTGTGTGCTCGAGCACCTGGTCGATGGCGAACGTCTCGCGGCCGATGGAGAGATTCCCCAACTCGATACTCGCCACATCGAGCAGGTCCGAGATGAGGACGTTCATGGTGTTGGCGGAACGGCGGATCACCTCGAGCTGCCGGGTGCGCTCTTCCGCCGAGAGCGGGAGCTCCAGCATCGCCGCCGAGCTGGCGAGGATGGTGTGCAGCGGGTTGCGCAGGTCGTGCGCGACGATCGCGAGTACTTCATCGCGCAGGTTCTTTGCCTGTTCCGCCCGGGCGCGTGCCTCGTGTTCCAGCTTCAGGCTCTCGCGCATGGCGAGCTCCGCATCGCGACGGCGGGCCGCTACTCGGGTGATCTCCATCGCATGGCGGAGACTCGACGCGAGCCGTTCCAGCGTGAGCGACGCCTTCGGGAGGTAGTCCGCCACGCCCGCCTTCATCAGCTCCACGGCCACATCCTCATCGCCCCGCCCGGTGAAGATCACCACCGGCACGTTGGGCGCCGCTTCGCCGATCGCCTCGATCAGCGCGTGACCGTCGACGCCCGGAATGTAGTAGTCGAGGAGGATGCAGTCGTACGCCCCAGCAGCGATCCGCTCGAGCGCCTCTTCCGGCGTAGCCGCCTCGTCCACCGCCGTGCGCAGGTCGGAGGTCTTCAACAGTCGGCGCACGGCAAGGCGGTCGAACTCGTCGTCATCCACGACCAGAAGGCGCAACGCTCCGTTCGCGCCCGGGGCAATGCTCATGAGTGACTCCATGGTACTGTCTGTAATCCGCCTACGGCATCTCCACCAGCGTCCAGTACTTGTTGAGCGCCGCCATGAGCTCCGCGAAATCGGCGAAGGTTACAGGCTTCACCAGATAGCCGGCGACATTGAAGTCGTACGCCTGGACTCTGTCGCGATCGTTGTTCGACGTGGTCAGCACCACCACCGGCGTCGCCGCCAGCTCGGGGTCCCGGCGCAGCTCCTGGAGGAACTCGATCCCGTTCATGCGCGGCATGTTGAGATCGAGCAGTATCAGGCGCCGCTCTCCGGGCACCTCGCCGCCGCGCAGCTTCTCCAGCGCCTCCACCCCGTTGCCGGCCACGAAGAGCGGATTGACGATGTTGTTCGCCTTGAACGCGCGCCTGACGTTCATCACGTCCACTTCGTCGTCCTCCACGAGGAGGATGTTCAGAAGCTTCGTGCTCATGGCAGGGTGCTACCTCGCACGGTCTTGAGCCAGGTGAAGTGAAACACGGCGCCCTGGCCGGGGGAAGAATCCACCCATGCCCGTCCGCCGCGCGCCTCTACGATCTTCTTTACCACGGACAGTCCGATTCCAGTACCCTCTACCTTGTCACGTGCCTCGAGGGTCTGGAAGATACCCCAGATTCGATCCTGGTACTGCGGCGCGATCCCTGGCCCGTTGTCGGTCACCGAAAACTCGTACGCATCGCCGGTGTCGCGCCAGCTGATCCGTACCACCGGATCGGGGCGCGCCGCACGAGTGAACTTCACCGCGTTTGCGATCAGGTTCATGAACACCTGCTGCAGCGGCACGCGTTCAGCCTCCACCGAGGGCATTTCCTCGGGAAGCTCGGTGGTCACACTCTCTCCCGGAGCGAGCAGCTCCAGAACATCGCGTACCAGCTGACCCACGTCCACCATCTCCGGCCTGGCCGGAGCGCGACCCGCGCGCGAGTAGGCGAGTATCCCATCGATGAGCGCCTCCATCCGGCGCACGCGCCCCTGCAACAGCCGCATGTGCTCCGCCGACTCCGCGCCGAGGTGCTGCCCAAGATCATCCTCTATCCACTGCGCGAGGTTCGCGATGCCGCGCAGCGGCGCCTTGAGGTCATGGGATGCCACATAGGCGAACTGGTCCAGCTCGCGGTAGGCATCCTGCGCGGCGGCCGCGTTGCGCGCCGCCTCCTCACGTGCCGCTTCCGCTCGTGCCACTGCCTCCTGCAACGCCACGTTGGTGCGCCTCTGCTCCTCGCTGATGGAGAGTAGCTCCTCGTTCTGGCTGGTAAGCTCCTCGGCCTGCGCCTCCAGCTCCATCGCCTGCTCCTGAAGCTGGTCGTTCAGCCGCTCGAGCTCCTCGCTCCGGCGCGCGGCTTCGGCGCGTGCCGCCTCCGAGGCCGCAAGCTCGCGCGCCTGTTCCTCTGCCGCGCGGCGCGACGTGAGGTCGCGCGTTACTTTCGCGAATCCCACCAGCCGGCCATCCGGTGCATACAGCGCGGTGAAGACCACGTTCGCCCAGAAGCGCGAGCCGTCCTTCCGCACGCGCCACCCCTCGTCCTCGAAGCGCCCATCGCGCCGTGCATACTCCAGCTCGCGCTGCGGCCACCCGGAAGCTGCCACTTCGGGCGGGTAGAATCTGGTGAACGACTGGCCGATGATTTCTTCGGCGCTCCACCCTTTCAGTCGCCGCGCTCCGGCATTCCAGGTGAGGATATGTCCGGTAGGGTCGAGCACGAAGATGGCGTAGTCGACTACGCTATCGATCAGCAGCCGGCTGAGATCGAGGTTCGCTGGCGCGGCGTCCCGGCGCGCCATCTTCCCGCGCGCACTGCCCTCGCCGGTCGCCTCCTGGTTCAGCGCGCCGAGGCCGGGCGCATCAGGACTCGTTCCAGCCGATTCGTTCGTGCTCAGTCCATCGTCGTGATCCATCTCACTCCCACTCTCCAGCAGTGCGCCGCCGGCCGCGCCGTGGCCCAAGCGGTCGCTCGCCCTCGCGCAGAGCCGCGCAGGGGGGAGTCAGGCGCCAACCCGCCCTTCGGAAAGGGCTGCTCCCGGGCCAGCGGAAAGCTAGCTGCAGCCGGGTAAATCCGCGCCCCTACGGATCCACGTGCATCACGGTCATCATCCCCGATCCCAGATGCTCGGCGATGTGACAATGAAGCATCCACGCTCCGGGGTTCGATGCATCCACCAGCAGATCCACCGTGGACCCGACAGGGATGATGGCCGTGTCCTTCCACACGAGGTTCTTCGTCCGAACCCCGTCGCGCGCCACCACCAGCATCCGCTGACCGTGCAGATGTATCGGGTGCTGCATCGGGTGGAACGACCTAGGGTCGTTGAAGATCCTCAGCTTCACCACCGAGCCCTGCTTCACGTGCCAGTCGATGTCGCCGTTCTCCTTCCCGGTGGAGTCGTCGCGGATGATCCACTCGAGCTGCTCGCTGCTCGACAGCCAGTTCATCATCGGCATCCCGTCCACCCATTCCACCGGCGCGAAGTACGCGGTGTCCACGCTCATGAACTGCACGGTGAAGAGTGGAAGATTCCCCGGGCGTATCGTGAGCGTCAGCGACCTGTCGGGCTTCCGATCGAAGTACTGACGATACCGGGCGATGTCGCGCGTCACCGCCTCGTTGCTGCGCAGCGTCGCGAACTGACGCGAGAGGTCGGGCTTCGCCGCCCCGTGCCCCACCTCCACCACACCCAGGGTGTCCACCTCGGCGCGGAACTCCCCTTCGTAGTGGTTGATGGCCTGCACCGCGTTCACGAGCGCGTACCTCCCCGGGTGCGGGAACCTCACCTCCACCACGTAGCGCTCCGCCGGAGCTATCACCACACTCGGCACGCGCTCCTCGCGCTCGAAGCGGCTCACGTCTCCGGCCACCACCTTGATGGGCGCACCCCCGAACGAGAGGTTGTACGTCCGCGAGCTGGCGACGTTGGTGATGAAGAAGCGCACCACCGCGCCGGAGTCGACGTTCATCTTCCAGCGCGGCTCGCCGTTCACGAGGAGCACGTTCCCCACCCTTCCCATCAGCGCGAAGTCGGGCCCCTCCTTTCCGAAGGGGATGAGCGTGTCCGCATTGATGAGCAGATCATCGAGCAT
>DASSOX010000246.1:0-6951 GCA_035700125.1 Gemmatimonadaceae bacterium | reverse complement strand
GAGTCTGATCGAGCTCCATCTCGCCCACGATGTTGCGGAGCGTGGTACGCGTGAGCGTCTCGAGCGCGTACGGGAGATTCTGAACCGCGTACGCCGCCTTCTGCGGATCGGCCACCCGGTAGTAGAGCACCGCGTCGATGTCGATTGTGACGTTGTCCTTCGTAATCACCGGCTGGCTGGGGAAATTGAGCACCTGCTCGCGCAGGTCGATGCGCGCGGTGGAGCTGGAGATCACCTTCTTGATCCCCTTCATATCGCTCTCGAAGTAGCGAACGTCGATCGTCTTGGTGCGCTCGAAGAACGGGATGACGATGTTGAACCCGGAGCGCGCGATCCTGTTGAAGCGGCCGAGCCGCTCGATCACCATGACCTCGGCCTGGCCGATGATCTTGAACGAGTTGATCGCGATCAGCAGCGCGCCGACGACGATGATCCCGAGTACTATGGCGCCCATGTCCTTACTCCGAAGAGGGAGATGTTAGAAAGTTACCGGGTACGGAGGGGGAAAGGGAGAGAGGGGGGAGAGAGAAAGCAGAAAGCAGTGAACGGCCGGAGGGTTCAGGAGGCAGGGCGGGTGCTACAGGGTTCAGGAGGCAGGGTTCAGGGTTCAGGGACTACCTCGGGGTAGAGATCTCTCCTCCTGGGGAGTTCCTGAACCCTGAACCCTGCCTCCTGAACCCTTCGCAGTTCCTGCTTTCTGCCCTCTGCCCTCTGCTCTCCCCTCCCCCTACCCTCCTCGCAGTATGCTCATCGGCGCTATCCCTGCCGCTCGGCGCGCGGGGATGAAGCTGGCGAGGAGTGCGACGGCGAGCATGCAGAGGATCACGGCGGCGAAGGCCAGCGGGTCGGTCGCGCTGATATCGAAGAGCATTCCGCGGATTAGGCGCGTGAGGGCGAGAGCGGCGAATCCGCCTACTACGATGCCCGTGCCGGCGAGCATCGCGCCCTGGCGGAGAACGAGCTTCATCACGTCGCCCGCTTGCGCGCCAAGCGCGATGCGAACGCCGATCTCCTGCCTGCGCTGCGTCACCAAGTAGGAGATCACGCCATACACGCCGAGCGTGGCCAGGAGCAGCGCCGACGCACCGAAGACGCCGATCAACAGAAGCGTGAAGCGGCGGTCGGCGACCGACGTGGACACGACGGTCTCGATGGTGCGGAAGCGTGGAGGGACGTCGGGGCGCAGCGCGCGCACCGCGCTGCGCGCGGCGGCGATCACGGACGCGTTCTCGACGCTGCCCTGCATCACGATGTTGAAGTCGGATGCCTTCCAGGGACGCTGGCGGTAGTCGGCGTACAGGGTCGGTCCCGGTTTCGATGCGAGTCCATCCTCACGAACATCTCCCACCACCCCGACCACGGTGAGCGGGTGCAGATCGCCGTCCATGTTGCCGAACTGGATCACCTTGCCCAGGGGGTCCTCGTTGGGCCACTTCTCCTTCGCCAGCGATTCGCTGATCACCGCCACGTGCGGCGACTCCCGGTTGTCCCGCTCATCGAAGAGCCGCCCCTTCAACAGCGGGATGTTCATCGCGCGGAAGTAGTTCCCGCTCGCGATGCGGAATGCCGCGTTGCCGGTGCGGGATGGATCGCGCGCCAGACGAGAGAACGACTCCATGTCGATCTGCTCGTCGGCCCCATTCATCACGAGGAAGGTACCGCTCCCTCCACCCTCGCCGGCAAGCGGGAGGACCGATACTCCGCCCACGGCTCGCACTCCCGGAATGCTCCGCAAGCGGCCCATCAACTCGCTGTAGAAGCCAGCCGTGTGCGCGGCCCAGACGCTGTCGTGGCCTCCCTCCGATGGAACCGAGAGGTCGAGTACCAACGAGCTCTGGGTACGGAAGCCGGGATCGACGTCGAGCAGCTTTACGAAGCTCCGGCCGAGCAGGCCCGCGCCCACGAGGAGCACGATCGTCGCCGCCACCTGCGCCACCACCAGCGCGCCGCGCAGACGCGCCGTTGCGCCGGCGCCCGCCTGCGTGCGCTGCGACTCGGCGAGCGCCGCGCGCAGGTCGCCGCGACCCGCGCGCCAGGCGGTGAGGAGTCCCATGGCCAGTGCCGCAGCCACCGACACGAGCAGCGCGAACGCCAGCACGCCCCAGCTCACGTGCACGTCGCCCACACGTGGAATGTTGCCACTCTGCATCGCGAGCAGCGCCCGTACGCCCACGGCCGCGAGCACCACTCCCAGAATTCCGCCGCCCGTGGCCAGCACGAGCGACTCGGCGACGAACTGCTGCACGAGCCGGGCGCGCGACGCGCCGAGCGCCAGCCGCAACGAGTACTCACCCTCGCGTGCCGCGGCGCGCGCCATCATGAGATTCACGACGTTGGCGCAGGCGATGAGCAGGAGCACGCCCGAGGCACCCAGCAGGATCAGCAGCGCCGGCTTCAGATGCCCCACCATCTGCTCGCGCAACGGCATGATCGCCACACCCACCATGTCGGTCGCGTCGCCGTACTGCTGCTTCAGGCGGCGGGCGATATTGTCCGCATCCGCGCGTGCCTGCGCGGGCGTGACACCGGGCGCGAGACGCGCCAGCACCGGCCAGTTGTGGGCCGTGCGACTCGGGTAGCGGCGGCCGAGCTCCGCCGGAATCCAGAGCTCGTTGCCCGCCGGATAGTCGAGATTCGGAGGCGCCACGCCCACGACGCTGAACACGTTGCCGTCGAAGGCGAGCGTCAGTCCGGAGTTGATCGGCGCACCGGCCAGCGCGCTTCGCCAGAAGCCGTAGCTCACGACCACCGCCGGCGTTCCCCCCTCGCGCTGCTCGTCGGGCGCGAAGAATCGCCCGCGCAGCGGATGCACTCCCATCGTTTGGAAGAATTCCCTGGAGACCGCCGCCGAGCTTGCGCGCACGGCCTCGTTTCCCACCACCACGGAGACGGTTCCCCAGTCACTCGCCTTGGCGAGCGAGGTGAAGCTCCGGGTCTCTGCCTGGATGTCCTCGAAGTTGGGATCGGAGAAGTCGCTGTGCCCACCCTTCGCGCCCATCTCCCACAGGCGCACGATGCGCTGCGGCTCCGGGTACGGGAGTGGTCGAAGGAGAACCCCGTCCACCACCGTGAAGATCGCCGTCGTGGCACCGATACCGAGTGCCAGCGTGAGGAGCGCCACGATCGTGAAGAAGGGTGCCCTAGAGAGGGTGCGGAATGCGAAGCGGATGTCGCGCATTGGCGGGAGCTCGCTTTACCGGAGATTGCAGAGGGTCACTTCGACCGGAGACGCGCGCGAGGCGCACGAGGCGCGCGTCTCCGGGAAACGCGGAACACGGGCGCACCGAGCGATCTGCTCCGCACGGCGACCACACAGCCCCCTTACGGTGGGAGGCGCCCGGACGTTTCGATAGCGCGGACGGGGCCGCGCGACGCGCCCGGCACCGCCGCTTCGCTAACCCTGGTGACGGTGAGGGATGTTCACCCGTGTCGCATCGGCCTGAGTAGCGGCGGGCACGCCTCGCACGAACGCGATGTAGTCCGTGGGTACCGGCGGGAGGCCGCTCTGGCGCAGCAGGAGATTCACCTTGCCCCGGTGGTACTGGCCGTGAAGCATCACGTGGAAGAGAATGTCTCCGACGCTCGTGGAGAACGAGATCCCGGCGCTGTTGCGATACTCGACCAGCCGGGCGAGATCGGCATTCCCGAGCTGCGCGAAGTGAGCGCGATACGACTCGGCCACCAGCTCACGCAGCCGCAGGATCTCGGCAAGCGGCTCGGACGGCCAGATCGCCGCGCGCGCCGCGCGTCCCTCGATGCGTGCCAGCCAGGTTTCCTCGGCGCCGAGGATGTGGGCGTACTCGCGGAGGATCGTCTCCGGTACGGTCGCGGCCCCACGCAGCGATTCCGCGATCGCCGCGTCTGCCGCCAGGCAGTGGTCCGCGAGCCGTTGGATGTACTCGATCGCTGCCGGCGTTGCTCCTCTCATGGCATCTCTCCTCCGCCGCTTTCGCCTCTCGCAACGAGAAAGCTAAACGCGCGCGCGACGGGGTCAGACTCCATCGTCATTCGGACAATGGAACCTGACCCCGTCGCACTACATGGAAGCGCGAGCTGTCTCGGACTCAGCCGGACCGCTCGTTGATCCACACCACCGATGCGATCGGAGGCGGAGCCGGCCGTTCGCGCTGACCGCCCGAGGTGGGCGCGCTCTCCGCCGGACGCGGCGGTGGCTCCGGCTCGCGATTCATCCGCGCGTAGTTGGGGATGGCGAGCATCGGGCTGCCGTCGGCGAAGCGTCCCTTGATGACCATGACACCGTTCAGCAGGTCGCCGCGCCACTCGGTGGCGAGCGGCGCATCGGGTGGCAACACCTTGCCGATGTCGGCCACGTCCACCTTCTCGATGTTGTAGATGAGCGGCCCATAACGGAGGGCGACCTTCCCGCGGTCTGCCTCGACTTCATCTATCGCTCGGATGCGCTGGATCTTCATCGGCAACTCGAGCTCGATGATGTCGCCCTTCTTCCACGTGCGGTCGATCACGGCGTAGCCGTTTTCGATTTTCTGTTTCACCGGCGATCCGTTCACGGCTAGCGATGTGATGCCGTTCGCTTCGGGCGTGCTCGCGTACAGCTCGCTCACGCTGCGGTTCGGCACTCGCACGCGTACGCGGAAGCGCTTGCTCGCCGCCGGGTTCACGGTGATCGCGACCTTGCCGTCCCACGGGTAGTTCGTCTTCTGCACCATCTGCACGCGCGTACCGCCGACTTCGCCCAGCTCCACGGTGCTGCCCACGAAGAGATTGACGTAAACGCCGTCCGGACTCTTCGCGTAGATCCAGGTGGGCATCGCGAGCAATGTGCGCGGGATGTTGCCGGTGCAGCAGGGAACGCTGTGCCACGATGTACGCAGGCGCCGGGCGTCGAGCGGATTGGGATAGTAAAACGTCTTCCCATCCATCGAGAGGCCGCCCAGGAGCGCGTTGTAGACCGTCTCCTCGTAGAGATCGGCGAACTTCGCGTCGTGGTAGATGAGATTCAGCTTCCACTGGAAGAAGATCTCGCCGCACCCGGAGCACGATTCGCAGTACGCGTCGTTGCGCAGCGAGTAGTCGGGACCGAAGCCCTCCGAAGTCTCGCCGCTCGCGATCCCGCCGGTGACGTAGTACTTCCGGTTGACGATGTTCTCCCAGAGCGACTTCACCGCGCTGCGGTAGTCGGGGTCGTGCGTCTCCATCGCGACGTCGGCCATCCCCGAGTAGCAGTACACGGCACGCACCGCGTGCCCTACCGCCTCGTACTGCTCCTTCACCGGGAGATGGCTCTGGTCGTACTCGGAGCGCTCGCGCTCATCCTTCGCGGCGTAGTAGCGGTTGTCGAGGAGGAACTTCGCCAGATCGATATAGCGATCGCCCTTCCCCTTCCCTTCGGTGTCGTTCACGAAGCGGCCGAAGCGCACCAGCGCCTGCTCCATCTCCTCGTGGCCGTCGTACCATGCCTTCTTCGGCGCGGGGCCCAGGTTGTCGCACCAGCAGTCGGCGAGCTTCTTCGCGGCGTCGTAGAGGCGCGGGTCCTTCAGGTCGGTCATCCCGTAGTGGACCATCGCCGCCTCGAGGAAGTAGCCCGCCGTGTATCCCTCGTGGTCGTGGCGGCGCGTCCAGTGTAGGAAGGGACCGGGCTCCTGGTTTCCACCACGATTGCTCGTCCTCGGCAGCGTGAACGCGGTCTGCATGTAGCCGTCGGGCTCCTGCGCGGCGAGGATGATCGGGATCCAGCGCTCGAGCGTGGCGCGCATGTCGTCCTGCGCCTTCACGATCTCGGGATCTCCCTTCGGATTCACCATGAGCGCGATGCTCATCGCCTCGACCGCGTTGTGCACGTACGCGTCGGCGAAGACATAGCCTTTGTGCGGACCGTGCGGCTCACCGCGGAGCGCCTTCCCCGCCTCGATGAAGTTGTCGAGCCCACCAGCCTGCACGTCGGTGCTCTCGAGCATCGCTATGCAGTGAGGGATCCAGCTCACGATCAGCGCCTTCACGCGGTGATTCCAGAGCGGGCTGTCTATCGAGTAGCTGCGCGTGTGCACCACGTCGAGCTGTCTGTCCGGTGGCGGGAGCTCGGCCTTCACCGTGAGCGTGGACGAAGCCCTGCTCTCGCCATTGTCGGCGGCGAGCTCCAGGACGTAGACGCCCGGCGCGGTGAAGGTGGCGGTGGTGACGAGCGCGTTGCGGTCGGCGAAGGAGACGCGGCCGGGGCCCGAGCGCTTGCTCCAGCGCACGGTGGGCGTGGGACCGATGGGCGCGCTCGGCGTGGAGTCGCCCTCGGCGCGCCTGCGTCTCCAGCGGCCGGGATGCGGCGGCTCGCCGTAGCCGGCCCACCCGCGGAGGTAGGTCCTGCCGGGTAGGACGACCACGCGGTCTATGCCGGCTTCGCCATTTACCGGATCGCCGGCGTTGCGTCCGCGGCGGCGCGGGAGCGACTGCGCGCGTGCATCGCCGAGGATCGCTGTCTGGAGGACGGGCGACATGACGGCGGCGCCGAGTGCGGCTTTACCGAGCGTGCCGAGCATCTTGCGGCGGCTGACGGGGGGCGGCGTCTCGCGGTGGCTCATGGCATCTCCCATAGGGGGCGTAGTGCGGGCGGCGGGGCGGGTACAGGATACAGTATCCATCGCGCGGGCGGACTGCAAGCGCTTGCAGAAGCCGGCCTCCGCCTGGCCGCCCTCCTGTTGACATTCTACCCGAGCAGCCATATCGTAGGGTAGAATGTCTACCAGAGACCGACTTCAACTCCTGCAGGGCACGCTCGACCTGCTGATCCTCCGCACCCTCGCCTCCGGACGCGCACACGGACAGGGAGTGGCACGAGCCATTCAGTCCGCATCGCGCGACAGCATCCTCGTCGACCACGGCTCGCTCTACCCGGCGCTGCAGCGCCTCGAGGAACGAGGGTGGATCCGCGCCGAGTGGGGAACCTCGGAGAACAACCGCCGCGCGCGCTTCTACGAGCTC
>DASSOX010000245.1:0-5009 GCA_035700125.1 Gemmatimonadaceae bacterium | reverse complement strand
GGCCACCGCATCGCGTAGGCGAGCATCACGCCATAGATCGCGGCCGAGGCGCCCAGGAGATAGCTCCCGTCGCGCGCGATCATGAGATGGAAGAGCCACCCGCCCAACCCGCAGAGCACGTAGTAGAAGGTGAAGCTCCGCGAGTTCCATGCACGCTCCAGCCGCGGTCCGAAGAGCCAGAGCATCCACATATTCAGCGCCAGGTGCCAGAACCCGGCGTGCACGAACATGTAGGTGACGATCGTCCATGGCCGCTCCGTCAGGTCCCGAACCTCGAACGCCAGCGCACGCTGGATGTCCACTGGTCCCACGAGCGTCAGCTGTAGGAAGTAGACCGCGACATTGATCGCGATCAGCCACTGCACAGCCGGCGTGAGGCGTGGAGAATCCTGTTCTTCGAATTCCGAGAACGGCATCTGGACCTGCGATCTGGAGCTACTGCCGATGAACGACTATCCCATTACCTGATAACCTTGCCCCGCGGGGAAGTTCGAGGAAGGGAGAAGGAGACAGGGGACAGGAAACGGGAAAAAGGAACTGCCTCTTTCCCTTCGACTTCGAGCCCCACTCCAAACCCGCTCAATGTTCGTGCCGCGATCGGCGACGGCTGTACGCGAGGTCGCGCCAGAGGCGCGCCCCTACACGGCCAGCTGCACGATCCGGTCGCAGAGCTCCGCAAAGCTCATCCCCGCCGCGACCGCCGCCTGTGGAGCGAGGCTCAGCGGCGTCATCCCGGGCAGGGTGTTCGCCTCCAGACAGTAGAGCTCACCCCGCTCGGTCATGCGGAAGTCGATCCGGGCGCACCCCCCCAATTTAAGCGCCCGGAAGGCGGCGAGGGCGAACCGCTGCGCTTCCGCCGCGCACGCGTCGGTGAGGTCGGCGGGAAACTTTTCGTGCGCCATCCCGGCGGTGTACTTGCACTCGTAGTCGTAGATCTCGTGCGCCGGGAAGATCTCTCCCACCGGAAGCGCACGGTCGCCAACCACCGTAACCGTGAGCTCGCGCCCCGGGATGTACTGCTCGATCATCACCTCGTCGTCGTGCCGAGCGGCTTCCTCGATCGCCGCCTCCAGCGCTTCCGGGTCGCGCACCAGGGTGAGGCCCACGGTAGAGCCCTGCTTCGACGGCTTCACGATCACCGGCCAGCCTAACGCGCGTTCCACTTCGGCGGCCGGCGGCGTTAGGCTGACAGCGCCGGTCAGCCTAACGCCCGCTGCCAGCCTAACGCCGTCGGCCAGCCTAACGCCGGGCCCCGTCATGAGCCAATCCGCCGTCGGTACACCCGCCGCGCGAAAGAGCCGCTTCGAGAGATCCTTGTCCATGGCCAGCGCGCTCGCCAGATGCCCGCTCCCCGTGTAGCGCACCCCGACCATGTCGAGCAGCGCCTGGATCGTCCCGTCCTCCCCCTGCCCACCGTGCAGCGCCAGGAACACGACGTCCGCGTTCCGGATCTCGGGAAAGGTCCCCAACGACGGTGCGCACGATGTCCGCTCCAGCTCGCGCAGCGCCTCCGGAGTGGGCGGCACCGTCCCCACCACACCCGCGCTCCGCATCGCCGCCTCTTCCGCCTCGCTGATCGCCCCGAGCGCCGGGTCGAACGCCGCGACCTCGTGCCCGCGCTCGCGTAGCGCCTCCGCTATCCGGAGCCCCGACGACAACGATACGTCGCGCTCGGAGGACGTGCCTCCCATGAGAACCGTGATATTCATTTCGGAACGATGACCGCTCCCCGCGAGAGCGGCAAGGACCAGATGATAACCTTCCGAGCCATCGGAACCATTCGCTACATTGAGTCCATGCTACGCAGATTGATGCTCGTCGGCGTTCTCTTCATCGCCTCCAGCGCGTGCATCGATCAGAAGACCGCGCGCAAAGCCATCGAGGGGATCCAGGGAAGCGGCGTCGAACCCGACGAGCTCCCGGCGATCCTCAACAAGGAGCTCCCCTTCCGCTACCCGGTCACTCTCTACGACCGGCGGGTACAGGGGAACGTCACTCTCCGCATCCACATAGACAGCACCGGCGGCGTCGTCCCCGACTCCACCGCCGTGATCGAATCCTCCGGCTACTCCGGCCTCGACTCCGCCGCCGTCCTCGGCTCGCGCGATCTCCGCTTCACCCCCGCCCGCCTCCACGGCCGCCCCATGTCCGTCTCCATCCTTCTGCCGGTATTCTTCCGACACCCGGATGCGAAGCCGCTGCCGGGGGATACTGTGCTGAAGAGGAAGCAGGAAGCGGGAAGCAGGAAGCAGGTACCGACTCCCGCGGATACGGCCCTCACCCCCTAGGTAGTTCACTGCTTCCTGCTTCCTGCTTCCTGCTTCCTGCTTTCTCTCTCTCACTCACCACCCCATGTCCCCTCTCCCTCGAAACGCCACCCCCTACGAAGATGTACTCGGCACCATAGGCTCCACTCCCCTCATCCGCCTCAACCGGGTGACGCGGGGGATCGCAACGCCGGTGTATGGGAAGGCGGACTTCTTCAATCCGGGCGGCAGCGTGAAAGACCGGATTGGACTGCCGATCATCGAGCAGGCGGAGAGAGAAGGAAAGTTGAAGCCGGGTGGGACGATCGTCGAAGGTACGAGCGGCAACACCGGTGTCGGACTCGCGATAGCCGCGGTGCTCAAGGGGTATCGCTGCATCTTCACCATGCCCGACAAGATGTCGCAGGAGAAGGTGCGGCTCCTCAAGGCCTTCGGCGCGCAGGTGATCGTGACTCCCACCGCCGTGCCGCCCGACCACCCCGACAACTACGTGATGACGGCAAAGCGGATCGCGGAGGAAACGCCCAACGCCATCCTCGCCAACCAGTTCTACAACCAGGCCAACCCCCAGGCGCACTACGACACCACGGGGCCCGAGCTCTGGGAGCAGACCGAGGGACGCATCACGCACTTCGTCGCCTCGGCCGGGACCGGCGGTACGATCACCGGCGTGGGTCGCTACCTGAAGGAGAAGAACCCCGACATCAAGATCGTCGCGGGCGATCCGGTGGGCTCCATCCTCGCCGACTACTGGAGGAGCGGCGAGAAGATCGAGGGCGTGCCGTACAAGGTGGAAGGCATCGGCCAGGACAAGGTGCCCGGCACGCTCGACATGAAAGTCATAGACGACTACCGCACCGTGAGCGACCGCGATGCCTTCGCCATGGCGCGCCGCCTCACGCGTGAGGAAGGACTCTTCGTGGGTGGATCTTCCGGACTCATCGCGCACGTGGCACTGGAGATAGCGCGCGAGGTGAACGACCCCAATGCACTGGTGGTCACCTTCCTCTGCGACACCGGCGAGCGCTACCTCTCCAAGCTCTACAGCGACGAGTGGATGCGAGAGAACCAGCTCCTCGAGCCGGATCACGTGAGCATCGCGGACCTGGCCGAGATCAAGCCGCGCTCCGCGCCTGCCATCGTGGCCACCACGCCGGGCGCAACAGTGCGTCAGGCGCTCCGGCTCATGAGCCTGCACGACGTCTCGCAGCTACCCGTGATGGATGGCGACGACTGCATCGGCTCGGTGAGCGAGAGCTCCATGTCCGCTCGTGCACTCGAGGACACGAAGCTTCTCGACGCCACCGTCAGCGATGTGATGGATGCGCCATTCCCCGTAGTCGATGGCGCCCAGCAGATCGACAGCGTGGCGAAGCTCCTCAACAAGACGAACCCCGCCGTGCTCGTTCGCCAGAACGGCCGCATCGCCGCCATCGTCACTCGCTCCGATGTCCTTCATTTCATGATGGCACGATAGACGCCAGTAGAGTCGGGCGACCGGACTCCACTATCGTCCCCCGAACCCGACTCGCTCATGAGCACACCCACTCGCGCGCCGGACACCGAGCCAGAAGCCAAGGAAGAGAAGGAAGGACAGCTCACCTCGGATGAGGTACGCGAGCGCAAGCAGCGTATCCTCACCCACGGCACGCCATCCATCACGTCGAGCATCGCCGATGCCGTGGTCATCAAGGACGAGAACATCTTCCTCGTCACCAGCCCCGACGGCGGCATCCCGCTGAGCAAGGGCCACGGCTTCGGTCTCTACTATCACGACTGCCGTTTCATCCGTGCCTACGAGCTCTGCATCGCGGGCGCGTCACCCACCGTGCTCGCTTCCACGGCGACCAAGGGCGACTCGGCCATCTTCCAGCTCGCCAATCAGGACATCCACACCGACGACGGCCAGCTCGTCCCGAAGGAGACGATAGGCGTGAAGTGGGCGCGCGCGCTGCACGGCTCGGTGCCGTCGCTGCACGACTCCTTCACCTTCGAGAACTTCGGGATGAGCGACGTGGAGATCCCGATCTCGCTCACCTTCGGCGCACAGTTCGAGGATGTCTTCGCCGTGCGCGGCCTCTTCAGCGAAAAGCTCGGCGACGTGCTCTCGCCCGAGTGGAAGGACGACGCGCTCGTGCTCGCGTACGACGGCGCCGACGGCCGCAGGCGGAGCGCGACGATAGAGCTCTCTCCCGCACCGGCCAAGCGCGACCGGTGCGGCGCACGCTTCGACCTGAAGCTGCCCTCCCGCGCCAAGGTCACCGTGGACGTCAACATCCGCCTGGCCGACGCGCCGGAGAAGGATGGCGCGAACGATCATCCCCGCGAAGGCTCGAGCAGTCATCCCCGCGAAAGCTCCAGCAGTCATCCCCGCGAAAGCTCCAATGGTCATCCCCGCGAAAGCGGGGATCCATCCTCGCAATCGGCCAGCGCCGCCTCCAGCGAATCGAGCGCCACGCAGACGCCGGGCAGGATCTTCGGCGACGACCGACTGCGCGGCACCGTGGAAAAGCCGGGAGCCACGAAGAAGCGCGACGCGCAAATGGGAACCACCATGCACAGCGACAGTCTTCTCCTCAACGCCGTCGTGGAGAAATCGCTGGGCGATCTGGCGATGCTCATCAGCAGCATCGATGGCCAGGAGTTCTTCGCCGCGGGAATTCCCTGGTTCGCGACGCTCTTCGGGCGCGACAGCATCATCACCGCCCTGCAGACGCTCGCCTACCAACCCGCCATCGCGCG
>DASSOX010000244.1:0-6808 GCA_035700125.1 Gemmatimonadaceae bacterium | reverse complement strand
ACATCGGGCTGCTCGCGAGTGATAGCGGCCGGCACATCGTCCATCGGTGAGACGAGCGCGGTCTGCACGCCGGCCGCCTCGAGCTTCGCGTTGAGCCGCACCGCCGGCTCCACGTCGGCGAGGGTGAGCATCACTTTCATCGCTCGGCCCCCGCGTCGCGTGGAGTCTGCGCTGCAGCATGATCGTTCGCGCCGCCGCGCAGTATCTCGACCGCGTGTGCCACGATGGGATCGAGCGCCGCCAGTCCGTCGCGCACGCCACCTGGTGAGCCGGGGAGATTCACGACGAGCGAGCGACCGCGCACGCCGGCGATCCCCCGCGAAAGCGCCGCGCGAGGGAAGCTCTCCAGCGACGTCACTCTGATTCGCTCGGCGATTCCGGGCGCGTCGCGCTCGATGATGGCGCGCGTCGCTTCGGGGGTGATGTCGCGAGGAGAGAGCCCGGTACCACCGGTGGTGAGCACGAGGTCCACTTCGCCGTTGTCACACCATCCAACGAGTCGCGCGACGATATCGGACGACTCATCGGCCACCAGCTCGCGCGCCACGATCGGGTAGCCGTTGCGCTCTCCCCACTCGACGATCGCGTCACCCGATGTGTCGGCGCGCTCGCCGCGCGCGCCGGCATCGGAGATGGTGAGCACGGCAAGCCTCACCGGACCACTGGCCGGGAAGGTCCGCGCAGCGGCAGGCCCTCCCGCGCTGCTCACAGGTGCGAGCCCTGCTTGTAGAAGGGCGTCTTCACCACCGTAGCCGGGAGCCGGCGGCCACGGATTTCCACCTCGAAGTTCGTACCTTCCGTGGCGACAGCGCGCGGCAGATAGCAGGTGCCGATCGGGATGCCGAGCGACGGGCTCACCGTGCCGCTCAATACCGTGCCGACATTCTCACCGTTGTAGTACACCGGGTAGCCGTGCCGCGGAAAGGCGCGCTCACCGATCGTGAAGCCGACGAGTTTGCGCTCGAGTCCCTGCTCCTTGAAGCGAGCCACAGCATCGCGGCCCACGAAGTCGCCCTTCTTCAACTTCACTACCCATCCCATGTTCGCCTCGAGTGGCGAGGTGGTGTCGTCTATGTCGTTTCCATAGAGCGCCATCCCCATCTCGAGGCGGAGCGAGTCACGTGCACCAAGCCCCGCCGGCGTGACGTTGCCGCCCGCGACAAGCGCATCCCACAGCCTGCGAGCATCCGCCGAGTCGATGTACAGCTCGAAGCCGTCCTCGCCGGTGTAGCCCGTGCGAGAGATGACCGCCTTCACTCCCGACACCGAGCCCTCGGCGAAGTGGTAGTACGCGATCGACGAGAGGTCGGTCTCCGTGAGCGGCTGGAGCACCTTCATCGCGTCCGGTCCCTGCAGGGCGAGCAGCGCGACATCGCTGCTGATGTCCTTCAACGTACAGTCGAAGCGATCCACGAAGCGCGCGATGTGCTCGAAGTCCTTCGCGCGATTGGACGCGTTCACGACCATCATGATATGGTCGTCGAAGCGGTAGACGAGACAGTCGTCCTCGATGGTGCCGCGCTCGTTGAGGATGGTGGAATACTGGATCTGCCCCACCTCGAGTGCCGCAACGTCATTGGAGGTCACGTAATTCACGAAGTCCACGGCGCCCGGGCCGCGGATCTCGAACTCGCCCATGTGGCTCACGTCGAAGATCCCTGCCCCGCTCCGGACCGCGTTGTGCTCGGCCGTTATGCCCGTCGGATACTGCACGGGCATATCGAAGCCCGCGAAGGGTGCCATCTTGGCGCCCAGCGCAACGTGAACGTCGTGGAGGGGAGTCCGCTCGAGCTGCTGGGGGGTGGTCGCCTGCTCCATCTACTTGTCGCTCCGGGGAATCGGGTTCGACCCGCTGCTGAGTTCCGGAGGCGCGGCACGTCTTCTACCCGTCCGCCTCCCGCGGGCCAGGTGGTCTCTGAATATGCCTGAATGGCAGGGAGAGGGGGAGGGGAGGAGAAAGCGGGAAGCAGAGAGCAGAGAGCAGAAAGCAGGGAACGACTCGTAGGGGTAGGCCCTCACCCCCGAGGCATCTCCTGCTCTCTGCTTTCTGCTCTCTGCTTCCTGTTTGCTGCTCTCCCCCTCGACGAACTATCCCAGCTTCTCGCCGCCCATCAGAACCGCCATGATCGCCTTCTGGACGTGCAACCGATTCTCGGCTTCGTCCCAGACGCGGCTCTGGGGGCCATCTATGACGGCGGCGGCGACCTCCTCGCCGCGGTGCGCGGGAAGGCAGTGGAGGAAGATCGCGCCGGGGTTGGCGCGGCTCATGAGCTTCTCATCCACCTGGTAGCCTGCGAAGGCGGCTTCGCGCTTGGCCTGCTCTTCCTCCTGACCCATGGAAGCCCAGACATCGGTGTTGACCACATCGGCGCCGCGGACCGCCTCCGCGGGGTCGCGCACCACTTCCACCTTCGCCTTCTGCTGCGCACGCGCCAGGATCGCCGGGTCGGGATCGTACCCCGCGGGACAGGCGAGCGTGAGCTGGAAGCCGAGCCGGTAGGCGGCATTGATCCAGGAGTTGGCCATGTTGTTGCCATCTCCCACCCACGCGATCTTCCGTCCTTCCCAGCCGCCGAGCTGCTGCCGCACGGTGAGCAGGTCAGCGAGGATCTGACAGGGGTGCAGCAGGTCGGTGAGGCCGTTGATCACGGGGACGTCGGCGTATCGCGCGAGCTCCTCGACCTCGGCGTGCGCGAAGGTGCGGATCATGATCCCGTCCACGTAGCGCGAGAGGACGCGCGCGGTGTCGGCGATCGGTTCGCCGCGACCGAGCTGCACGTCGCGCGGCGAGAGGAAGAGCGCGTGCCCGCCCAGCTGCCAGGTGCCAACCTCGAACGACACGCGCGTGCGCGTCGACGACTTCATGAAAATCATTGCCAGCGATTTGCCGGCGAGCGGCTTTGCGGTGTAGCGGCCGGTGCGCATCGACTCGGCGAGATCGAAGAGCGCGTGAAGCTCCGCACTCGTGAAGTCGGGGATCGCGAGGAAGTCCTGGGGCATCGCTTTCGATTGTGTTCGTTGGAGGGTTAGAGGATGTACTTCCTGAGATCCTCATCGTTGGCGATCTCGCGCAAACGCTCGCGTACCACTGCCGCATCTATCTCGATCGGCGCACGGCCGCGGTCGGGGAGATCGTAGAGCACGTCTTCGAGCAGTGACGACATCACCGTGTGCAGGCGTCGCGCGCCGATGTTCTCCATGCGGTCGTTCACCATGCCGGCGATGCGCGCGATCTCGGCGATCGCATCGTCGGTGAAGGTGAGCGTCGCACCCTCGGCGGAAACGAGCGCGCTGTACTGCTTGGTGAGCGCGTTCTCCGGCTCGGTCATGATGCGCACGAAGTCCGCCTCGGAGAGCGACTTCAGCTCCACGCGGATCGGGAAGCGGCCCTGCAACTCGGGAATGAGATCGCTCGGCTTCGACACGTGGAAGGCACCCGCCGCCACGAAGAGGATGTGATCCGTCTTCACCAGCCCGTACTTCGTCTGGACGTTGGAGCCCTCCACGATCGGCAGGAGATCGCGCTGCACGCCCTCGCGCGACACGTCGGGCCCGCCCTGCTGCCCGCGCGCGCCGGCAACCTTGTCTATCTCATCGAGGAAGATGATTCCCATCTTCTGCACCCGCTCGAGCGCATCGGTGGTGACGTCTTCCATGTCCACCAGCTTCTCGAGCTCCTGGTCGAGAAGGATGCGTCGCGCTTCGGACACCTTCACCGTGCGCTTCTTCGTGCGCTTGGGCATCATGTCCTGCAGCATCTCGGTGAAGTTCTCTATCCCTTCGGGTGCGCCCTGCGGCACGAGCATGTCGAGCATCGGGCCGCCGGTCTGCGTCACCTCCACCTCCACTTCGCGGCTCTCCAGCTGACCGTCGCGGAGGAGCTGCCGCAGCTTGTCACGCGTGCGCTGGTGACGATCGGTTGCAGCATCTCCCTCGGCGTCGCGTGAAATCTCGCCGGTTGGCGATACCACGAAGTGGCCGCTGCTGCTTCCGCCAGCATTCGCACCTGTGCCGCTGCGGGCCGCTCCCGATGCCACGCTGCCCACACCCGCCGTCGCGCGCGAGCCGCTCGCCGCGCTGCCCGCTGCCGGAGCGACGCCGTCCTGCGGCTTCGGCGGTGGAAGAAGAAGATCGAGCAGCCGCTCGTCCACCTTCTCCTGCGCGAGATCCTCCACTTCGTTCTCGCGCTCGTTGCGCACCATGTCTATCGCGCTCTCCACGAGATCACGCACCATGGATTCCACATCGCGACCTACGTAGCCCACCTCGGTGAACTTGGATGCTTCCACCTTGATGAAGGGAGCGCCCGCGAGCCGCGCCAGGCGGCGGGCGATTTCAGTCTTGCCGACGCCCGTGGGACCGATGAGGATGATGTTGTTGGGCGAGATCTCCTCGCGCATCTCCTCGCTCGCCTGCTGGCGGCGCCAGCGGTTGCGCAGCGCGATGGCCACGGCCTTCTTCGCCTCGGCCTGGCCGACTATGTATCTGTCGAGTTCGGCCACGATCTGGCGCGGCGTGAGGTCCGCGAGACGATTGATGGCCTGCTGGGTACGATTGGATGCCATTTATCCCTGCTTCACAGCTCGAGCACGGTGATGTTGGTGTTCGTGTAGATGCAGATCTCGCCGGCTATCTTGAGCCCCTCGCGCACGATCTCTGGCGCGGTGAGCGTGGAATGCTCGAGCAGCGCCCGTGCCGCGGAGAGCGCGAAGGAGCCGCCCGAGCCGATCGCCAGGATCCCGTCGTCTGGCTCGATGATGTCGCCGGTGCCGGAGAGGATGAAGCCATGGTCGCGATCCATCACCGCGAGCAGCGCCTCCAGACGTCGAAGCACGCGGTCGCTGCGCCAGTCCTTGGCCAGCTCCACGGCGGCGCGTGAAAGATTCTGAGGATAACGCTCGAGCTTCTCCTCGAACTTCTCGAAGAGTGTGAACGCATCGGCGGCCGCCCCGGCGAAACCGGCCACGACCTTGCCGCCCTTGAGCATGCGCACCTTCTGCGCGTTCGACTTCATCACGGTCTGGCCGACGCTCACCTGGCCATCGCCGCCGAGCGCCACTCTGCCGTCTCTGCGGACACCCAGAATCGTGGTGGCCCGCACTACTGGTAGCTTGTAGGACATGCAGGAAGATACCCGCTCGGCCCGGGTAGTCACAGAGATACACCCGCCGCGATCACGGCGTGAGTGACGCCCGGCGTACGCGCGCGGCGGCTACGCCCGCGGATGAGCCTTCGAGTAGACCGCCTTGAGACGCTCCACGCTGGTGTGCGTGTAGATCTGCGTGGTGGAGATGGAGGCGTGGCCGAGCAGCTCCTGCACCGCGCGGAGGTCGGCCCCCGCGTCGAGCAAGTGGGTGGCGAAGGTATGGCGGAGCGAGTGCACGCTGAGACCCGCCTCCTCGTCTATCTGCGCGAGGAACGCGCTCACCGCGCCCTGCACCGCGCGCACGCCGATCCGCTTCCCGGTACGGCCGAGAAAGAATGCGACGCGATCCACCTTCCCGCCGAGTGCGCGAGTGAGCTCGTCGCGCTTCGCCTCGTAGTTGCGGAGCGCGAGCACGGCGTGATCACCCACGGGTATGATGCGTTCCTTCCGTCCCTTGCCACGCACCTTCACCTGCTGCGAGAGAAGGTCGATGTCGATGCGGTTGATCCCCGCCAGCTCGGAGAGACGCATCCCGGTGGAGTAGAAAAGCTCGAGGATGGCGAGGTTGCGCACGTCCACGAAGCGTCCCTCCCACGCGCGCACCTCGGCCATCTGAAAGAGCAGATCTATCTGCGCGCGGTCGAGGTAGGCGGGGAGGTACTTCTCCAGCTTCGGCGACGACACGCCGCGCGCGGGATTCGCTTCCACCATCTCGTTGCGATGCATGAAGCGATAGAAGCTGCGCACCGCCGAGAGCGAGCGGGCGATCGAGCGTTTCGAGAGCCCCCGGCGTGCGAGGTGACCCATGAAGCCGCGCATCGCGAGGCGATCCACGCCCTCCCAGCCCCATCCTTCCGCGCCGTAGTAGCCGGCGAGAAACTCCACGAAGCTCGTCAGATCGCGACGATAGGCGAGGACAGTGTTCGGCGAGTCGTCGCGTTCCTTCTCGAGGTACTCGAGGAAGGAGTCCACATCGGAGCCGGCAGACTCGCCGTTCGCTCCCGCTCCGGTCACAGCGCGACCGCGCTGAGGTCGTGCTCCTCGCGCCAGCGTCGCATGTCGTGCAGCGCGCGCTCGGCGAGCAGCTCGCGCTTGCGGCGCTTGTCGCGCACACGCTCACCGAGATCGTCGAGCAGACCGAAGTTCGCGTTCATCGGCTGTAAGTGCGCCGGGTCCGCCTCGCGCAGGTAGCGATAGAGGCCCCCGAGCATCGTGGTGGGCGGCGGCACCACGGGATCGGCGCCGTCGATGAGGCGCGCGAGATTCACTCCGGCGAGGAGCCCCGTCGCGCTGCTCTCTGTATAGCCCTCCACGCCGGTGATCTGGCCGGCGAAGAGCACGCGTGCGTCGTCGCGCAACGAGAGGTGCGGCGAAAGCACCGCGGGCGTGCTGATGTACGAGTTCCGGTGGATGGAGCCGAAGCGGAGGAACTCCGCGTTCTGCAGACCGGGGATCATCCGCACGATCCGCTGCTGTTCGGGGATGCGAAGCCGGGTCTGGAAACCGACGATGTTCCACATCTGGCCCGCCCTGTCCTCGCGGCGAAGCTGCACCACCGCCCACGCCTCGCGCCCGGTGCGCGGATCGCGGAGCCCCACGGGCTTGAGCGGTCCGAAGCGGAGCGTGTCGCGCCCGCGGCGCGCCATCTCCTCCACCGGCATG
>DASSOX010000243.1:0-8236 GCA_035700125.1 Gemmatimonadaceae bacterium | reverse complement strand
CCCTCGAGCCGCCGAAGCGATTGACGGCCGGAATCACGATGGAGGCGACGCGCATCGCCTCGGGTCCCTCGAAGCGCGACATCCCGTTCTTGTAGCGAAGGTCTATCGCCAGCGCGCCGTCGCTCGCGTGCTCCAGCGTGCTCTCCGCCAGATGCCGCCGGCGCACGGCGAGCACCTTCCCCTCATCCGTTGGTATGCGCGCGACGATCGTCTCGTCGCCTCCCTGCACGGCCACGCGCCCAAGCTGCGCGAGCACCCAGCCGAAGCCGCCGATGGACATGCCGAGGACGGCACCGCCGATCGCGAGCCCTCCGATCGCGGTGACGCCCGCGCCCGCGAGGAGAATCTGCCGCTTGCGCCGCCGCCCGAACTGGTCGCCGTAGCGCCAGGCAGCGAACTCGGGCCGGAGCGGCGAGCCGATGCGCACGAGCTCCGTTCCATCGGCGAGCCGCGCGAGGCCGATGTGTTCCGTAGCCACACGCTTCCGCGTGTCGGCGTACAGCCGCTCCGCCTCCTCCACCGCCTCCCACCGCTCCTCGAGCGGCGAGAGGTTCCACCGCTCGCACTTCCGGCAGACTACCCAGAGTCGCCCCTTTGCCGCGTCGAACGCCACCCGCCGCCCCACGGCGAACGAATCGAGCGACGCGTTGGAGCCCAGCGATTGATTGCAGAATATGCAGGTCGAAAACATGGCACCTCGAATGGGTGCGAGGCGACCGCCGTGGCGCGACCATCGCTCGCCGACAACGACTACCGGTACTACTTCACTACCCAGGATAAAATCACATCGGGTGCCGACCGGCATCCACCGTGCGGCTTCGCTCCCGCACCGACGGCGGCGTTCGCGTCACACGAAACTTCCGCCGGTAGGATCCCGGCCCGATTCCATGCGTTCGCGCGAACGCCTTCATGAACGCCGCCGGGTTCGTGTAGCCCACGCGCTCCGCCACGGCCGACACGCTGGCGTCCTCCAGTCGCAGCAGCTCGGCAGCTTCGTTCATCCTCCAGTGCGTGAGGTACTGTAGCGGCGGCTCACCGACGAGATACGCGAAGCGCGCGGCGAAGGCGGATCGCGAGAGTGCCACCGCACGCGCGAGCGACTCGACCGTCCATGGATCCGCGGGCCGCGAGTGGATGAGGCGGAGGGCCTTCCCGATCTGCGGATCGGCGATTGCGCACAACCCGGGCTGTCCTCTCCCCTCTCCGGTCCGCTCGGCGCGCTGCGTCTGCAGACGCAGCGCATGCACGAGAAGCATCTCGGCGAGCCGCGTCATCAGCAGCACGCTTCCCGGCCCCGGCGCTGCGCTCTCCGCCAGAATCAGCTGCACCGTCGCCGCGAGCTGCGGCGTCATCGCGGGATCGCCGGCCGGTACATGCAGAATCGCGGGGAGCGACTCGAGGAGCACGCTCTTCGCCGACGTCCCGAAGCGGAAGGCGCCGCTCACGATCGTCGTCGCGGGCCCATCTTCGCCGATGCGTATGGGGCTCGATGCTATTGGCTCGCGGCAGATCTCCCGCCCCAGCGTGTGAGTCTCGGTGGTGGCCCCGCTCGGGTCCCGAAGCCGATGCGCCAGCCCATGTGCGAGGACGGCCACGTCTCCCGCCGAGAGCGTGATCGCCTCGCTATCTCTCTGGTTCCCCTCCCTCTCGACCTCGAGCAGGGCGCTCCCTCGCGCCACGACGTAGAACGAGAAGTGGTCCGCCGCTGGTACGCGCAACGCCCAGGGCGCGGCCAGCTCGAAGCGCCCGATCCCCGCCGCCGAGAGCTCGACGGCGCGCAGCACGTCGGAGACGACATCGAAGTCGTCCTGCGACGGCGGACGATCAGACAGATTTTTCGGGTTTTTAGCCATAGATCATCCATAGCAGATCGCTAGGATAATAGCAAGACGCCCGCGGCCACCGACACGGCGGCCTGGCCACTCACCTTGCGACCCACGACTCCGATGAACGGTTCCGACCTCCTTCTCCATTCCACGATCGACGCGGGTCTGCTCGTCCTGCGAGCGACGCTCGGTCTCTACATGTTCGCACACGGCGCGCAGAAGCTCTTCGGCTGGTTCAACGGACCGGGCCTCAGGGGAGCCAGCGATGTCATGGCGCATCTCGGTTTCTACCCGCCGCGCGCCTTCGCCGCTGTCGCTTCGGTCACCGAGGTCGCCAGTGGGGTGCTCGTGACACTCGGAGCGCTCGGGCCGGTGGGGCCAGCGCTCATGATCTCGGTCATGATCGTCGCGATGGTCACGGTACACTGGAGCGGCGGCGCGTTCGCGATGAACAACGGCATCGAGTTGCCGCTCCTCTTCGCGGCCGGCGCCGCGGCGCTGGCGCTCACGGGCCCCGGTCGCTACTCGCTCGACACGCTGCTCGGATTCGGGCTGCTCGACGATCCACGGCTCGCTCTGGCCGCTCTCGCGGTGGGCATAGCGGGCGGAGTCGGGAATCTCGCGCTGCGGCGGCGCCCTTCGCCCGCGACACGTTGAGAGTGCGATGAGCGTCGATGGGAGAAGCGAGAAGCGATGCTAGCCGGGCGACGAGCCCAGGGTATTCGCGACCTCTTCTACCGTACGACGTCCCATGCGCGCGAGAGCGACTCGCGCTCGACGCTGCTCACTCGCCCATCGCGCTGGACGCCATCACGCGGCCGTTGCGCACTCCCGGCACATCACCGCCGCCGAGTCGGGGCACGCGTGGCTGAACTCGGCCGTCTCGCGCACGCTTGCGGGCACCTCATCGCGGCTCACGCGGTGGAAGCCGAAGCTCGGGAAGTAGCGCTCGGCCGTGTTGGTGAGCAGGTAGAGGGCCCGGATGCCGCGCGCCTCCGCGTCCGAGATGACGCGCGTGACGAGCGCGCGTCCAAGGCCGCGCGAGCGCCACCCCGGTGCGACCGCGACCGATCGGAGCAGGGCATCATCGCAGCAGCTCTCCAGACCCGCCACGCCCACGATCTCGTCTCCGTGCTCGGCGACCACGAAATCGGCGAGCGATTCGCGCACGCCGTCGAGCGGCAGCGTGCTGGCCGCGAGGAGCCGCTCGATGGCCGTCAGATCGTCCGGCACCGCGGGACGCACCCGCGGATCGGCGTCGTGGATGCTCTGCTTCAGATTCTTCGACATCGTACTTTCCCTCCCTGGTCTCCGTGTCAGGTGCAGCAATCGTCGTCGCAGCCGCAGGAGCGCTTCGCGACATTCGCGGGGTTCTGCACTGTGCCGAGCGACGCCAGCTCGCGGCGCGGCTTCCGCGCTGCCGCGGTCGGCCTACCGGGCTTCGTGGCTCTCACGAAGCCGCTGATTATCCTGCCGTCCACCTGCCCGGCGAGCGACTCGTCGAGGCCGGCGCCGCGCAGCAGCTCTGCCGCATCTTCGCGCGAGTAGATGCGCGTGGGCTCGATGCTCGGATTCTCGAACCCGGCTTCCTCGAGCAGCGCGATGAACTCGGACTCCTCGAGCGCGCCGGCCACGCACCCGGTCCAGAGCGCCATGCTCTCCTTCACCGCTTCCGGAAGTCCCGCGCGCGTGATCACGTCGCTCACGGCGAAGCGACCGCCGGGCTTCAGCACCCGGAACGCCTCCTTCAGCACCTGCCGCTTGTCGCCCGAGAGATTGATCACGCAGTTGGAGATGATCACGTCCACCGTGTTCGACGGAAGCGGGATCGCCTCGATGTGTCCCTTCAGGAACTCCACATTGGTGGCGCCGGCCTTCGTCTTGTTCTCGAGAGCAAGGGCGACCATCTCGTCGGTCATGTCGAGGCCGTACGCCTTGCCGGTCGGCCCCACCCGCCGGGCCGAGAGGAGCACGTCTATACCGCCGCCCGATCCCAGGTCGAGAACCGTCTCCCCCTCATGAAGCTCGGCGAGCGCGGTGGGGTTCCCGCATCCCAGCGACGCGAGCAGTGCCTCAGTGGGGAGGCCCGCCGTTTCGCCGGCCTCGTACAGATCGGAAGTGATCGGGTCCCACGACCCGCTCTTCGAGTCGCAGCAGTGCCCGTTGTCGCCGACCGGCTTGCAGCACACGCCGCCGGCCGCTGCGCCCTCGGTGACGCGCTGCGCCGCCGAGCCGTAGCGCTCCTGCACCGTGGCGCGGATCTCCTCGAGCGTGCTCGCTACCTTCGTTGGGTTTTCTCGCGCTTCGGTCGTCATGGTCGCCTCGCGTCAATCAAAAAATGTTGATAGGTAGAACAGAAAAAAAACCGGTCAGCTGCAGCACGCCCCGTCTCGCAGCACGCGAAGAGCGCCCTTCTTCGGCTGCATGGCGACGGCCAGATCATGCACTTCTTCCAGCGCCTCGGGAATGATGCTGTAGTACGACCAGCGCCCTTCCCTGCGATCCTCCACCAGCCCCGCCTCTCGCAGCACGCGAAGGTGGAAGGACAAACGCGACTGCGCCGCATCGAGCTCGTCCTGCAGCTCGCACACGCAGCGCTCGCCATCGTGAAGCATCTCGAGAATCGAGAGGCGCGTGGAGTCGGAGAGCGCGTGGAAGAGCTCCACGGCGCGGCCGAGGTCCCGTTGGGAGGAGCGAGTAGCGGTAGCCATGGCGAAAATGTATCAAAATTTCTTGGTATGTCAAGTGGCGCGGTCAGCCACCGGTGTCTGTTGGTGGAGTTACCGGTACGCGTGATGCTTCCGGCGTCGTCTCGTACGAGGCCTGCCGCGCGCCGCGCCGCCACAACAGGTAGACGGGCACGCCGAGCAGCGTCAGCCCCATGCCGGCCAGAGTGGGGCCGGGACGCGCCACGAGCGCGCTGACCACGACGCAGAGCGTGCCGGCGATGAATACGAGCGGCACCACCGGATATCCTGGCGTGAGGTAGGGACGTTCGAGACCGGGTCGCGTGCGTCGTAGAAGGAGGACACCGCCGGCGGCAAGGGCGAGGAACGGCCACATGCCGAGCACGAACGCCTCCGCGAGCTGCTCGAAGCTTCGGGACCACGCACCGACCATCGCGATGGCGCCGTACGCGGCGACGGCCACGTGCGGCGTCTGGAAGCGCGGGTGCACGCGCCCCAGCGCGCCGAAGAACAACCCGTCGCGCGCCATGGCGAAGAAGACGCGCGGCGTGGCCAGCGTGAGCCCCACGATGGTGCCGAAGGTGGAGACCATGACCATGGCGGCCACCGCCCTGGCACCCGCGCTCCCGACAGCGCGCACCATGGCGTCCGACGCCACGTGCGACGAGGTGCTCAGCGCATCGTACGGAAGGACGTAGAGGTAGGCAGCGTTGGCGGCGAGATAGACGGCGACGACGATCACCATGCCGAGCATCAGCGCGCGCGGAAGTACGCGGCCCGGGTCGCGCACTTCGCCGGCCACGCTCACCATGTCGTGGAAGCCGTTGTACGCCCAGAGCGCTGCGACCAGCGCGAGACCGATGCCGCCCCAGTGAGCATCTCCCGCCCCCGGCGTGCCGCGCCCGAACGACCCCGCACCGCCGTCGCCGAGAACGAAGGCGACTACGACGAGCGCAGCGAGCGCAATCACCTTTCCCGCGGAGGCGCCGCTGATCAGGAAGCCCAATCCGCGGACGGAGCGGTACGCGGCGGCAGACAGCACGAAGAGCACGAGTACCGCGACTGCACGCGCCCCACCCGCCGACTCGAGTGGCACCAGCGTACCGAGATACTCGGCGAAGATGAGCGCTACACCGGCTACCCCCGCCGGGCCCAGAATGAGGTACGTCCACCCGAACAGGAAAGCGACGAGCGGCCCGTACGCCTCGCGAAGATAGACGAACACGCCACCCGAGTGTGGGAACGCGGCCGCCAGCTCGGCGAGCGACAACGCGCCGCAGAGAGAGATCACCGCGCCGAGCACCCAGACGGCGATCATGGCGCGCGATGATCCCACCTCACTGGCCACGCCCGCCGGCACGCGGAAGATGCCGCTGCCGATGATGGTGCCGACTACCAGCGCCGTGGTAGCGAGGAGGCCAAGCCGTCGTGGCAGCGCGTCGGCGCGCGGAGCATTTCCTGGTCCGGACATCCGGCCAATCCTCACCCCGACAGCCCGTTCCGCAAGCCCAGCAAGCTCGCAATCCACGGAGTAGCTTATCCTGATTCAGAGGCTACGTCGTGCCCTGGTGCACCTCCCCTCCAACCCCACCGCCATGTCTTCGAACCGCGCCGCCCGCCACTTCCGCTGGAACGACATCCACAAGGAGACCGTAACCGACCAGCTCTCGCGCCGCCTCGTCACCGGCGACCGCATGATGCTGGCGCAGGTCTACCTCGACAAGGGATGTATCGTCCCCAAACACTCGCACGAGAACGAGCAGATCACCTGGATCGTGGAAGGAGCGCTCAAGTTCTGGCTCGGCGAGAACGGCGAAGAGGAAGTGATAGTGCGCGCGGGCGAAGTGCTGCACATCCCGTCGAACCTGCCGCACAAGGCCGAGGCGCTGGAAGACACGCTCGACGTGGACATCTTCAGCCCGATCCGCCAGGATTGGCTCGATCACACCGACAGCTACTTCCACAAGGAATCGGAGCGCTAGCCGTGGACCTCGGCATCCGTGGGAAAGTCGCGATCGTCACCGCATCCAGTAAGGGACTGGGGCGCGCATCGGCCGAAGCGCTAGCGGCCGAAGGCGTGGAGCTGGTGCTCTGCGCCCGCGGCGAGGAAGCGCTGCGCGCGACGGCCGAGGAAATCCGGCGCGCGAAGGGGGTGCGCGTGGTGGATGTAGTCGCCGACGTCGCCACGCCGGTTGGGATAGACGACGTGCTCTCGGCCGCCGACCGCGAATTCGGACGCGTGGACATCCTCGTCACCAACGCCGGCGGCCCGCCCGCGGGGCCCTTCGAGACGCATACACAGGAAGCCTGGGACGCCGCGGTGCGCGCCAATCTCACGAGCGTGGTGGAGCTCGTGCGCGGCGTGCTTCCGGGGATGCGTGAGCGGCGCTGGGGTCGCATTGTGAACGTCACCTCCATCGCAGTGAAGCAGCCGGTGGACAATCTCATCCTTTCCAACAGCGTGCGCGCGGCGGTAACAGGCTTCGCGCGCACGCTGGCAAACGAGGTGGCGCCGCTAGGCATTACCGTAAACAATGTGATGCCCGGCTACACGCGCACTGCTCGCGTGGAGGAGCTCGCGAAGCGCACCGCGTCGCTCCAGGGCACCGCTCCCGAGGATGCATACGCGGTGTGGGAGAAGCAGATCCCCATGGGCCGGCTGGGAGAGCCATCGGAGTTCGGAGCAATGGTGGCTTTCCTCTGTTCCGAGCTCGCGAGCTACACCACCGGCGCCTCCATCCCGGTCGATGGCGGCTGGATCCGCAGTCTTGTCTAGTCCGCTTCTGGTGCATCCATGACCGACACGCTGCAATTCGCCGCCGGCGCGGGTCTCGACGAGGTTCCACGGCTCGCTGCGCGAGTCGATCAGCTTTCCGGCGAGGGCGCGCTGGACGTATTCCGCCGCGCTACGGAGCTCGAGCGCGCTGGCCGCTCGATAGTCCACCTCGAGCTCGGCGCCCCCGATGTGGATGCGCCAGCACACGCGGTGGAAGCGGCCGTCGCCGCACTCCGAGCGGGCGATGCTCGCTACGTGGCGCCGCAGGGGATCCCCGAGCTACGCGAGGCGATCGCCGCCGACGTGCGCTCGCGCGGTGTAGATGCCGACGCCGATCAGGTGATCGTAACGCCGAGCGCGAAGACCGCGGTGTTCTACGCAATGCTCGCGACCGTGGAAGCCGGGAGCGAGGTGCTCGTTCCCGATCCCGGCTTTCCGATCTATCCATCCATGGCGCGCTTCGCCGGCGGCACACCGGTTGGCTACGCGCTCGATGCGAACAACGCGCCCGATGTGGACGACATAGCGCAGCGCATCACCGCGCGTACGCGCGTGCTCTGCCTCAACTCGCCCAACAATCCGACGGGCGGCGCGCTCGACGCCGCGGCAATGGCGCGGCTGGGGGAGCTCGTCGCGCGGCATGACCTGCGCGTCGTCACCGACGACATCTACTCGCGCCTCGTATTCGAGGGAGATCGGGCGCCGGCCTTTGCCGCAGTCGAGGGCGCACGCGCGCGCACCATGCTGGTGGATGGCTTCTCCAAGACCTACGCGATGACCGGCTACCGGCTCGGCTACCTCGTGGTGCCGCGCCCGTGGGTGGAACCGCTCGTCACGATGGCGGTCAACGGCCACACCTGCGTACCGCCGTTCATACAGCGCGCCGGGATCGCCGCGCTCACCGGCCCGCAGGACCTGGTAGCCGCACAGATTGCCGCCTACCGCGA
>DASSOX010000242.1:0-18144 GCA_035700125.1 Gemmatimonadaceae bacterium | reverse complement strand
TCCGCGCGAAGAGCGGCGTGTGCGGCGCAGCGTGAGCGGAGCGACGGGCGTGCGCCGCGGTTCCGCACGCTCGACATTCTCCGAGGACGGGTCCGTGGAACCGCGGAGCTGACCGATCGCGCCTTCCGCGTTCCAGCGCTTCCACGGAGTCCGAGCCGACGCGCGCCAGACACGCTCCAGCTCCTGGAATCGCGTCCACCGCGCGGGATCCGCGGCGATCCACTCCTGGGTCCGGGCCGACTCCGTCGGCGAGCACTCGCCAACGATGTAGCGCACCATCCGCTCGTCATCGTCGCGCGGCCCGGAGTCCAGGGTGAAATTGGTCGGCGGGTTCGTCATGCCGTCTGCCTCATTCGACGAACGCTGCGGTTATGGGGCGAGTCGCTACACCCTCCAACCCAGGAGATTCCAGTAGTTGAGCGACCACAGGAAGAGCAGCCCGAGCGCCACCACGATGTCGTAGCGGATGCGGAAGCCCTTCGTGCCGGTCCCCTTCCTCCACTGCTGGACGGCTACCACGAGCGCAACGACGGTGAGGATCGCGCCGATGACCGGGAAGGCGAGCGCGATCTTCATCCCCGTGCCGCTGCCGAGGAGCAATGCTTCGACATCGGAGATGAGGAGGCCGAGCGCCACCACGAAGGCGATGTTCGCGAGTGCGAGCCCCACGAGCACCTTCCGTCCGGGGGCGGCGTCGCCCGGGAGCGGATCGCCGAACCAGCGGCGGTACAGCCGCCGCACGCCAGCCACGATCACGCCCACGAACACCACCGTCGCCAGCCCGAGGATGACGAGGTGCAGCTTGGGTGAGCCGTACCACGGCACCCTCACGAACGCCATCATCGGCGCGTTCGACAGGAAGGCGTGTTCTCTGCCGCCCGCCGAATCGGCCTTGAAGGCGACCATCTCGTGGCCGAGCTCCTGGCGATAGAGGTTCGGCCCGACCGGCACGTAGCGGTCCACCCCACTCCCCGATCCCATTAGCAGCGCGCCGTCCTTGTCGGGTGCGATGGTAGTGCCGCCCGCGAGCCCGGCCGCCTTCTGCCAGGTGGTGTACGACATCCGGTTCGCCTGATACACACCGGCCACCTTGCGTGCCTGCTCCACGGCGTCGGAGGGGAAGGCCGCTACCGGCGTGGGCGTGGGATAGTAGTGATCGAGGAACGCGTCGAGGAAGCCTCCGGAGCTCAGCTGCCCTCCTCTATCCGTGTTGTACGAGACGAAGAGGCCGAGATTCTCCGAAGGAAAGAGCATCAGGTCGCTGTGGAACCACTGCGTGTCGCCGCCGTGGCCGATGAGACGGAGTCCGTGGGTGGTCTGCTCGTAGAAGCCGAGCGCCCAGCCAGCGAGACGCGGGTCGTGCCCGAAGGTGCGCGTGTGCATCTGCGTGGTGGTGGCTTCGCTCAGGATGCGCTTTCCATCCAGCGCGCCGCCGCCCAGGTGCGCGAGCATGAACTTCGCCATGTCTTCGGCGCTCGCGCTCACGGAGCCGGCCGGCGGTCCGCGCAGCACCATCTCGAACTTCTTCGGCATGAAGCGTCCGCCCGCGTACTTGTATCCCACCGACATGTCGTCTTTCAGTGCGGCGGGAAGCGGCTGGTGCGCGGTGGTGTGGCTCATCCCCAGCGGCTCGAGGATGTGCTTGTCCGTGTATTCCTCCCACGGCATCCCCGCGGCGCGCTCCACGATGTAGCCGGCCAGCGTGGCGCCGTAGTTGGAGTAGGCGGAGTAGGTGCCGGGCGGTCGTACGCGCGCGGGGATGTGCCTGGACATCCACTCCGACATCGGTACGAGGTCGGTGCTGTCATCGCTGATGAGACCTCGGCTGTCCTCCTCGAAGCCCGGCGTATGCGTCATGAGATGACGCAGCGTGATGGGCTGCTCGTAGGTAGCCGGGATCTCGAAGTCCAGATATTTGTTGACGTCCGTGTCGAGGTCGAGCTTCCCCTCTTCCACGAGCTGCATCACCGCGGTCCAGGTGAACAGTTTGCTCACCGACCCGATTCTGAAGAGCGTGGTGGCGGGATTCACGGGCGTCCGCTTCTCCACGTCGGAGTAACCGTAGCCCTTGGCGAAGAGGAGCTTCCCGTCCTTCACTACCGACACGGTGGCGCCGGCCACGTGCTGGCGCCGGAGCTGGCCCGCCATGACGCCGTCGATGAAGGCTTCGAGCTCCGCTGCATCGCGAACGCCGCGTTGCGGGGCTGGCGCCACGACCGCCGTCGGTTCCGCGGTCTGCGTGGGCTGCGGAAGCTGCGCCGACGCGGTGCCCGGCTGAGCGAGCGTGGCGGCGAGCGCCGCGAGCAGTGCCATCGACAGCGCGATTGGCGACACGGCTGGCGTGGCGGAGAAGCCGGTTGCACGACGGTGGTGGGGCCCGCGCATGAATCCTCCATTGCGTTGTGGGGGAGCTGGCCGGCGACCGCGCCCGATCGGCGCGCCGGAAATCGGCGTGGCGATCGTGGGTGCTCGCCACCGCGATGACAGCGTGGTCAGCTCACATACAACGCGCGCCGCGCGCGGATCACGTACAGGGGAAGTAGGGCGCGAGCTTGCTGCGGAGGGTCTTGAGTGCGCGGGTCATCTGCGTGTTCACCGTGCGGGGCGAGATTCCCAGTCGTTCGCCCACCTCGGCGTAGCTCATCTCGTGCTCCCGACAGAGCACGAAGATACGGCGTCGCTGCTCCGGCAGCTCGGCGACGGCTCGCGCCGCCGCGGCGGCGAGCTCGCGGCACTCGAGCGCGCCGTCGGGCGCATCGTCGGGCGGTTCGTGCGCTTCGCGGCTCATCCGCTCTATCCAGCCCGTGGCCACGCGTTGGCGGCGCAGGTGGTCGAGCGCGCGATTGCGCGCGGAGCGATACAGGTAGCCGCGATCCACGGTGAGCGGGATGGAGCGGTGGCGCCGGTCCCAGAGGTGCGCGAAGAGCTCGAGCACCAGGTCTTCGGCGATCTCGGGGCAGCCCACGTAGCGGAGGACGTGGTCGCAGAGTCCCGGGTAGTGGGCGCGGACCACTGACTCGAAAGCGCTCTCGTCGCCGGCGAGCGCGCGGGCGATGAGCAGCCGGTCGGCCGTGGTCTGGTCCGCGGCGTGGGTGGGAGCGGCGTGCGGGCTGGTGTAGCGATGGGGGAGGGTCATGCTGGCTGGCCCCGACGGGAGTCAGTCGCCAATATAGGACTTAATTATGTATACACAATAGCGGGGCGGGATTCGGCACCGACGACGGCGAGAAGCCCGCTCGTTGCGCGTCGAGCCGCGGTGCGTACGTTCCCGGTGTGATCATCCGACAACTGCCACACCGCGCTCGCCCCCGGCTCATCATCGGCGCCATCCTGAAGCTCGCCCTCGTAATGCCGCTGGCGGCAGCGCCGGTGGCGGCCCAGAGTGCGGCGGCTGGCTACGACGACTCGCGGCCCTCGGTCGCGCCAGGTTCCGCCAAGGTGGCCCCGGATTCCCTCGAGCGATCGGCCGAGACCAGCTCGGTCGCCCTCGCGACCCGGCCGCGAAGCGCGCTCATCGCACGAGAGCTGACGGATCTCCAATTCGTGCGTGGCAGCGCCGTCGAGGAGATCGCGTACGCCAGCGACAGCGCCGCATCGGGCAAGGGACGTCATATCCTCCTCGGCATGGTGATCGGCACCGCGGCCGGAGGTGGAGTGGGGTACCTGGCGGGAAAGGCGTGGTGCGATTCGCACGACGATCACGCCGAGGGACCGCCCTGCGAAATCGGCTTGCCGCCGCTCGTGTATCTCAGCGCGTTCGTGGGGCTGATAGCCGGCGGGATAATAGGAGCACACGCCGAGCGAAGGTTGGGTGGCTCGCCACTCCATCGCGTCGCCATCGATGCAATACCACTTGGGACCCGCGGAATGACGCTGGCGATAACTCTACAATGAACGCGGTTGCCACTCCCGGTCAACCCGCACCGGAGGTCGTGTCCACGATGTAGGCCGGTTCGCGCGCACCAGCGCCGCGACCCTCTCACGTGACACGCGCCCCGTGCGCCCGCCCTCGCACGCGGCGCCGCGCACGCCGGCGATGTCGGCGCCCAGGGAGCGCGCGCCCGCGAGATCGGCCGCGGTGAGACTCCCCGCCAGCGCCGCGGTGAGCGCCGCTTCGTGCGCCAGCCGCACCCAGCGACCCACCTGCACCTGATCCATGTGGTCGAAGAGCGCGCCGTCTTCCTTTCGCGCGGTATCGAGCAGCACTCCCACCGCCCGCGCACGCTCGGCCGCCTCTATCACCCGTTCGGGCGATGCGGCGTCCACGCGCGCGGCATCGGCGTAGGCAACCGCCACCACGCCGCTGCTCGTACTCACGCTCCGCACCCCGCGCACCGCCGCAGCGATGAGACTCTCCACCCGCGCGACGTCCGCCACTCCCGCGAAGCCCAGCTTCACGTACGCCAGTCGATGGATCGCCGCCGCACGAGCCGCGTCTTCCACCGCGCGCTCGTCGGCCGCATCGCCGAGTGCCGCGCTGATCGGGCGCGCGCCACTCACGGCATCCACGATGTCGCGAAGCACCGACGCGGTTGCGGCGCCGAGCGAGCCGCGCGTGGGGTCTTTCACGTCTATGATGTCCGCGTCGCCCTCGAGCGCGAGCCGCGCTTCGGCCGCGCTTGCCACACTGACCAGTAGCCGCACCGCTCTTCAACCTCTTTGAGACGCGCGTCGCGCGCGGGTATCTTAGGGATCGGCCGCCCTGCTGCACAGGCGGAGTACTGCGTTACACTACCGCCCTGCGTCACTCGGAGGCAAGCGTTGTCGGATCCCGGCTCCTCTCGATCACAGGTGGGCACTGCGCTCGAGGGGTATCGCGCTGTGATAACGGGCGCATCCACGGGCATCGGCCGCGCGATAGCGCTCGCCTTCGCGCGTGAGGGCGCCGACGTGGCCATCACCTACCGCACCGGCCGGCGCGACGCGATCGCCGTCTCCGACGAAGTCGCGGCACTAGGCCGGCGCGCCCACGTCTTCCAGCTCGATCTCGCCAACGCTCCATCGATAGCCAGCTTCGCCACCGCCGCATGGGAAGCTCTTGGACGTGTAGACGTCTGGGTAAACAACGCCGGCGCCGACATCCTCACCGGTGGCGCCAGCGAGATCCCGGAGATCGAAAAACTCGACCGCGTGCTCACCGTGGACCTTCGCGGCACCGTACTCG
Organism: Gemmatimonadaceae bacterium; assembly: GCA_035700125.1. GTDB lineage: Bacteria > Gemmatimonadota > Gemmatimonadetes > Gemmatimonadales > Gemmatimonadaceae > JADGGM01. Next base: position 12,980 of record DASSOX010000242.1, on the reverse strand, counting down.
CCTCGTGGGAGGCTGCGCGCCGCATGCGCGACCAGCTCCCCATAGGCGGCGAAAACGGCGCCAACGACAATGACGCGCAGACCGGCGTCATCCTCAACACGAGCTGGGACCACGTGATATGCGGGATGGCCGGGCGCAATCCGCAGATCTTCTCGGCGGTCAAAGGCGGGATCCTCGCCTTCAGCAAGTCGCTCGCGCGCTCGGTGGCGCCCAAAGTGCGGGTGAACATCCTGGCGCCGGGCTGGATCGAAACGGAATTCGGCGCCGGGCTCGACGAGCGCCACTACCAGCGCGTGGTGAAGTCCACGCCGCTCGGACGCTGGGGGACTCCGGAGGACGTGGCGCGCGCCGCCGTATTCCTGGCGTCGCGCGAATCGCGCTTCCTCACGGGACAGACCCTGATGGTGGGTGGCGGCATCGTGATGTGAAACACGGGTGCATGGGGAGGGAGAGACGATGGCAACGAAGGAGAAGACGTACAGCGACGCGGAAGTCGGCGAGAAGCTGAAAGAGCTTCCGGGCTGGTACCTCGAGAACGGCTGGATTCGCAGGGAGTACAAGACCGACGGCTGGCCCACCACGCTCATGCTGGTGAACGCGATCGGCTACCTGGCCGAGGCCGCGTACCATCATCCAGACCTCACTGTGACGTGGGGGAAGGTGTGGGTGAAGCTCCAGAACCACGCAGCGGGCGGCATCACCGACAAGGACTTCGAGCTCGCGCGCAAGATCGAAGACGTGGTGCTCTGGCGCCCGCGCGACGGCGCGCTCGAGGGAACGCCCAACAAGTTCGTGCGCGGCGGCGAGCCGAAGTAGCGCTCGCACCGCGATGAGCTCCGCCGAACGCCCGGCCGCGCCGCCGCGCGAGCGCGTCCTCTTCGTCACGGGCCGGCTGGCCGAGCCCGCGATGCAACGCACGCTCGAGGCGATGTCGCCGCCCTTCGAGTACGACGTGGCGGTCATGCGCATCACCGTGGCCGCGCTCATGACGCCGCAGTGGATTGCGAAGTCGCTCGAGGTGCCCGCGGGCACCGATCTCATTCTCGTCCCCGGACTCTGCCAGGGCGATGTGGATGTGATCGAGGAGAAGTTCGGCGTCCGCACCGAGAAGGGCCCCAAGGATCTGCGCGACATCCCCGAGTACTTCGGTCAGGCCGCGCTCCGCCGCGAGTACGGTGCGTGGGACATCGAGATAATAGCGGAGATCAACAACGCGCCCCGCCTCTCGCGCGAGGAGATCCGCCGCGCGGCCGAGCACTTCCGCGAACAGGGTGCCGACTACATAGACGTCGGCTGCACGCCGGGCCTGGAGTTCCCCGAGCTGGCCGACGTGGTACGCGAGCTGGTGGGGGCGGGGATGAAGGTGAGCATAGACACCTTCGATCCCTCCGAGATCGTGACCGCGGTGCGCGCTGGCGCTACGCTGGTGCTCAGCATCAACGGCTCCAACCTCGAGGTGGCGCGCGAGCTGGGAAGCGGCGTGCGAGCGGTGGTGGTGCCCGAGGCGGGGGGCGGGATCGTGACTCTCGAGCCCACCATCGCAGCGCTCGAATCGTGGGGCGTTCCCTATCTCATAGACCCGGTGATCGAGCCGCTCGGCTTCGGCTTCACCGCCTCGATAGAGCGCTACGCCGAAGTGCGGCGGCGATTCCCGGACGCCGAGATGATGATGGGAATCGGAAACATCACCGAGCTCACCGAGGCCGATTCCACGGGCGTGAACGCGGTGCTCATAGGGATCTGCCAGGAGCTGGGCATCCGCGCCGTGCTCACCACCGAAGTGATCAACTGGGCGAGCGGCGCGGTGAGAGAGGTGGACGTAGCGCGCCGCCTCATGCACTACGCCGTGAACAATGGCGTCGTGCCCAAGCACATAGACGACCGGCTCGTCACCACGCGCGACGCGCGGATTCTGGAGTTCAGCGAGAGCGAGCTGCGCGAGCTGCAGTCGAGCATCACCGATCCCAACTTCCGCATCTTCACCGATCGTTCGGTGATCACGGTGCTCAACCGCGAGAAGTTCGTTCGCGGCACGGACATCCAGGAGATCTTCGCGGAACTCGGCGTGGACGAGGCGACGCACGCCTTCTACCTGGGCCGCGAGCTGATGAAGGCGCGTCTCGCCATCACGCTCGGCAAGACCTATCGGCAGGAGGGCGCGCTGAACTGGGGCTACCTGACGCCGAGCGACGATGTGAAGTCGGAGCGCGTGCGACTCACCCAGCGCAGCGAGCGCGCGAAGCGTCGGGCGAAGGAAGAGGAGCAGGCCGCCGGCGATCGAGAAGAAGTGGAGCAGCGGGAGGAGGCCGGAGGCGAGGCGTGACGCCACCTCTGGTGGAGGAGCTCGATCCGCTACCCGATCCGCTGGACGCGTGCGAGCGCTTCGTGGACGCGCCGTACGTGGTGTTCCTCGACAGCGCGCGCGACCACGATAAGCTCGGCCGCTACTCGTTTCTCTGCGCCGATCCCTTCGCGGTGGTGCAGGGCGATAGGCTGACCGACGGCGTTAGACTGACCGACGGCGTTATGCCGATAAAGAGTGATAGGCCGACCGGCTCCGTCAGCCTAATCGGCGGTGCTGCCCTTGCCGACAGAGTTAGACTGACCGGCAACGCTCTCCAATCACTCCGCGATCTCCTGGCGCCGTTCAGGACCGATCCGATCCCCGGCCTCCCACCCTTTCAGGGCGGCGCCGCCGGCTACATGGCGTACGACTGGGGAGCCACGCTCGAGCGACTCCCTGCGCCGCGCTACGATGACCTCGCGATCCCCGATCTCGTACTCGGCGTCTACGACTGGGTCATCGCCTGGGACCACGCGGCGAAGCGCTGCTGGATCATCTCGACCGGCATCCCCGAGCAGGGCGAGCAGCGCGGAGAGCGCGCAAGCGAGCGGCTCGCGCTCGTGCGTGCTCGACTCGCCGGCGGCGAGAAGTGGTGGACGCCGCGCGACCAGTCCGCGCCCGCGCGGGGCGGGATGGCGCCATCGTACCCCGTCGAGGGAATACCCGGCGCGCGCGAGATAGAGCTGCGCTCCACCTTCACGCACGCCGGCTATCTCGCCGCGGTTTCGAAGGTGCGCGACTACATCATGGCTGGCGACATCTTCCAGGCCAACCTCACACAGCGGCTCGAGGCGCCGCTCCGCGAGCCGCCCTGGTCGCTCTACCGCCGGCTGCACGCCATGAACCCCGCGCCCTTCGCCGCATACCTCGACATGAACGGTGTGCGCGTCCTGAGCGCATCGCCCGAGCGATTCCTCAGCGTGGATTCCGCCGGTGCGGTGGAAGCGCGGCCCATCAAGGGCACGCGGCCGCGCGGCCTTCACCCGGTTCACGACGCCGCGCTCGGCCGCGTGCTCGCCGAGAGCACGAAGGACCGCGCCGAGAACCTCATGATCGTGGATCTGCTGCGCAACGACATCTCGCGCGTCTCGGCCCCCGGCTCGGTGCGCGTCCCCGATTTATTCGCACTTGAGCACTATTCAACCGTTCACCATCTCGTCTCCACCGTCACGGGCACGCTCGATGAGGGACGCGATGCGATAGACCTGCTCGTCGCGGCATTTCCCGGCGGCTCCATCACCGGCGCGCCGAAAGTGCGCGCCATGGAGATCATCGCCGAGCTCGAGCCGTCGAGGCGCGGCGTGTACTGCGGCTCGGTCGGCTACATCAGCATCACCGGCGCGATGGACACGAGCATCGTCATCCGTACCTATCTCGCTCTCGGTGCACAGGTATATTTCGGCGTCGGAGGAGGCATAGTGGCCGACTCCGATCCGGAAGAGGAATACCGCGAGACCTTCGACAAGGCTCGCGCACTCATCTCCGCGCTGGCTGCTGGCGAATGATCCTGCTCATCGACAACTACGACTCCTTCGTCCATAACCTCGCGCGTTACACGCGCGAACTGGGCGGCGAGCCGCTCGTCCGGCGGAACGACGCCGTGGCGCTCGATGAGCTAGCCGAGCTCGCTCCCTCGCACATCATCATCTCGCCCGGCCCCTGCTCGCCCAACGAAGCGGGGATCTCCACCGAGGTCGTCCGTCGCTTCGGGCCGACCATCCCCATCCTCGGCGTCTGCCTCGGCCACCAGTGCATCGGCGCCGCGTACGGCGCTCGGATCGTGCGCGCCGGACACGTGATGCACGGGAAGACGTCGCGCATCCACCACGACGGCACAGGCGTCTTCGAGGGACTGCCATCGCCCTTCATCGCCACGCGCTATCACTCGCTCGTCATCGAGCCCGCATCGCTCCCGGGCGAGCTGCGCGTGCTGGCGACCTCGGAGGACGGCGAGATCATGGCGGTGGAGCACCGCGAGCATCCGGTGACGGGCGTGCAGTTCCATCCGGAATCCGCGCTCACGGAGCACGGCTACCGGATGCTCGATCGTTTTCTGCACGGTCCTGCGTCGCGCACCGATTCGCTCCCCGACCGCGCCGATCTCGCCTTCGCTCCACCACCGGCGGCGGCCGAGCAGGCACCGCCGGTAGCACTGGTGCGATGAGCGAAGCGACATGCATGGTCTGGGTGAACGGCGAGCGCGTTGCGAGCGACGCGACGCATGTCTCCGCGCTCGATCGCGGCTTCATGCTGGCCGATGGACTCTTCGAGACGATGCTCGTTCGACACGGCGCGATCTTCCGCCTCGAGCGACACCTCCAGCGGCTGCGTGATGGCGCGCGCGTTCTGCACATCGGACTCCCATACACGATCGAGAGCGACCTCGAAGAAGCGGCGCGCACGGCGGCGGGCGCCGGCCGAAAGGAAGCGGCGGCCATACGCCTCACGGTGAGTCGCGGTCCTGGCGCTCACGGCCTCGCACCGCGCGACGCCACCACGGGCACCGTGGTGATCACTGCGGATGCGCTCCCCGCCTTTCCCGCCACGATCTACGATCACGGTCTATCCGCGCTCACCGCTGGCGCGCGCCGCGACGAGCGCTCGCTCACAGCCGGCGTCAAAACGCTCTCCTACACCGAAACCATCGCGGCGCTCGCGCAGGCGCGCGATGGGGGCGCCGATGAGGTGATCTTCCTCGACACCGAGGGGCACGTGTCCGAGGCGAGCGCCAGCAACGTCTTCATCGTGAGCGGCGGAGCGATCACGACGCCGCCACTCTCCTGCGGCGTGCTCCCCGGGGTAACGCGCGAAGCGATCATGCAGCTCGCCGCTACACTCGGCGTCCAGGTGACCGAGCGACCGGTGCACCCGAGCGAGCTGACCGGCGCCGACGAGGCGTTTCTCACCAGCTCGCTCCGCGGCATAGCGCCGCTCGTATGCATGGATGGCCGCTCCATCGGATCGGGATCGGTGGGGCCGCTCACGCGCTCGCTCGGTACCGCGTACTCCGAGCTAGTGGAGAGCGAATGCACGCGAGAGAGAAGAGACCTCGGCTCGATGGTGCGATGATCATCGAGACCATCGTCACCTCCTCGGATGCCGAAGGAAAGGTGAACTTCGCACCCATGGGCGTGGAGTGGGGCGAGGAGCTCATCGTCATAAAGCCCTTTCTCGAGACCACCACCTTCCGCAACCTGCGCGAGAGCGGCGTGGCCGTGGTGAACATTACCGACGACGTCGGGATCTTCGCGCGCGCCGCACTCACCTCGCCCACCTTCCCCGCGCATCCGGCGGAGCGGGTGAAGGGCGTCGTGCTCGACGCCGCCTGCTCCTGGCGCGAGGTGGAGGTGGTGAACATAGACGACACGCCGCCGCGCTCGCGAATCGAGACGCGTGTGGTGCACCGTGGGAGCCAGCGCGACTTCATCGGCTTCAACCGCGCACGCAGTGCGGTGCTCGAGGCCACCATCCTCGCCACGCGAACGCACATGCTCCCCGCACAGCAGATAGAATCGGAGCTCGAGCGGCTGCAGGTGATAGTGAACAAGACCGCCGGAGAGCGCGAGCACGAGGCGATGAATTTCGTCACCGCGTACGTGCGCGAAAAGCTCGACGAAGTACCGGCAACCGAAGGGAGAGAAAGCTGAATGACGATCGGTGAGCTGGACGTGCACGACCTGCGTGGCACGGGCGATGGAGGCGAGAGCACGGTATTCGTGGAAGCGCCCGCGCGACTCCACTTCGGGATGCTCGACCTGCGCGGCGCGCTGGGACGGCGCTTCGGCGGGATCGGCGTGGCGATCCCCACGCCGTCGCTCCTCCTCGAGGCGACTCCCGCCGATAGGCTCTCCGCCGAAGGCCCGTCGGCCGCGCGGGCGGAGGAGTTCGCGCGACGCTTCATGGAGCATCACAAGCTCGAGCGCGGCGCGCATATCCGCGTGCACCGGGCTATCCCCTCGCATGCGGGGCTTGGCTCGGGCACACAGCTCGCGCTCGCGGTGGCTCGCGCGCTCGCCGAGCTCTATTCACTCCCGACCGCCGCCCCGCTCCTCGCGCTCGCCGTCGGCCGCGCGCGGCGCTCCGCGATCGGCACCTGGATCTTCGCCGAGGGCGGCTTCGTGCTCGAGGGCGGCCGTCGCAAGGGAAGCCGCGATCCCGCCCCTCTCCTCGCGCGCTACGAGTTGCCGGCCAAGTGGCGCTACGTCGTGGCGCTCCCACCGGGAAAGGAGGGGATGAGCGGCGAGAAAGAGGCCGCCGCCTTCGCGCGCCTCCCGCCTCCGCCCGAGCGCAGCGTGATGCGCGTGTCGCACCTCGTGCTCATGGCGCTACTCCCCGCGCTGGTGGAGAAGGACTTGCGTGCCTTCGGCCACGCGCTCACCGAGATCCAGTGCATCAACGGACGCTGGTTCGCGCCGGCGCAGGGCAGCGCCTTCTCGCCTGGTCTCAGCACCACGCTGGTGGACAAGATGAGCGAGTGGGGCGCGGCCGGCGTGGGACAGAGCTCGTGGGGTCCCGCGGTATACGGGATAGTTGGCGGCGACAAGGCGGCCGATGCGCTGGCCGCGAAGGTGCGCGAGGAGATCGCCGAGCGTGCCGCAGAAGAGGGGAGATCCGACGACGTCGGTGAGGTTTACACCGGCGCTTTCTCGAACGGCGGCGCTCGGGTATGGCGCAGCACCACCACGAACGAGGAGTAGCGATGCAAGCGAGTGCAGCGTACACGGGAACGATGCGTCATCCGGAGCGCTGGCTCGCGTTCCTTCGCGTGGTGGTGGGAATCTGGTTCTTCAAGAGTCTCCTCACCAAGCTCACCATCGGCCTCGCATGGGGATTCCTCCCCGTACCGATGGCCACCACCCGCTGGATCAACGTGATGCCCAAGCTCCTGGCGAAGTACGCGGCTGAGAACCCCATCGGCTGGTACCGCGAGTTCCTGCTCGACACGGTGATCCCCAACAGCCATGTTTTCGCCCACCTCACCGCGATCGCCGAGGTGGCGATCGGCATCTCGCTCACCTTCGGCCTCCTCACCGCGCTCGGCGCCTTCTTCGGCTTCTTCCAGGTCGTCTTCTACGGCATGGCCGTGCAGCACATGAGCCCCGGGCAGCAGGGCTTCCACGTGATGCTGGGCTCCATGATGATCGCCTTCTTCTTCGCGAGAGCGGGGAGATGGCTCGGGATAGATGGGTGGCTGGTGAGGCGGTATCCGGATTCGGTGTGGGCGAGGCTGGGGTAGAGGCCCGCCTCAGTGCGGTGGGGCTTGAGGCTCCAATTTCCCGCCTTTGCGGACTCCGACAATGGCGGTGCGATTCACCGTGCATAATGCGGCACTCCGGAAGCAACCGGGAATCGACCCAGAGTCAGACTGCTTGCGTTCCGTTCGTGAATCGCCATGCGAAACTGCGGCCGGCTCGGCTACAGCGAGATTCTGACCCGGCTCACAGGTCACGCAAGAAGCTACGCAAGAAGCCAATGCCTAGAACGACGAGCGGTACAACGAACGGCCAAGATAGAAGGCATACTGTCCTCCTTGTGAACCATCGTTGCCCCTCAGCCGTGAACGATTCCCGACGCCAAGCGTCCATGCCCCACGGCCGACCGCCCTACGCGTGTTGCCCCAGGCGGTGTAGGATCCAGATTCCTGCACATAAGTAGATTAGAAGCAATCCAATTGATATGTAGCTGCACCCTTTACTCGTCATCTCGACCGAGTGGACCTGGCTTGTCAGCGTCTGAGGAAAGCGGCCGATCTTCTCCAACTTCGAGGTGACGGCCGCCCAGCGTCACGGGTGCTCCCCGCTCTGCCCCGTCACTGGCCGAGCATGGCGGGAGGATCCTTGCCAGCGTATGCAACGACGTAGTCGCGAATCGTTGCCGGCCAAGCCGGCAGCCGTCCTTGTCCGGCTCGATGTCTGGCCTTCCCGAGATGGTAGCTCAGCTCACTCAATCGATCCTCGTGAGCTGCCTGTGCAAAGAACAATGCAATCGGGTTCTTCGTCCGGGGTGGGTCGAGAAACCAGGCCATTGCATCTGCCGGACGCAGGCGCCCCACGGGAATATCGTACTCCTCCCGAAAGATCTCGAGGGCACTCAGGAGTACGTCCCTGGTAACGTCCCGCGGCAAAGCAAAAATGTTAAGGAGTTCATCAGGCGTAAGAACGGGCCGACCATGGAAGCGTGCGGCGATGCGGCTAGCGGAGGACATCTGTCGACCTCACTCGATAATCCCGAGCTTACACTGAGCTTCGGCGGTCGTGTTGTAGGCGAATGTGAAGGCACCAAACGCAAGTAATGCTGGCGAGAGGCGATTGCCGACTTTCCGAACCACCCGATGCAGCTACCAGCGCTTCAGCGCGCCCGGCGCGCGCCGCGACGCGCTTGGCCGGTGCTGCCTCGGCGTCCCTCGCCGCTCGCACCTCCGGTGCGCCGCGGGCTTGGGGCCCCAGCGTGGTGCAGCTGCGGCGGCCGTCGCTCCTCCGAGCCGGCCCTCTCGTTCCGCCGTGCACCGGGTGGCGAGGTGGGAAGAGTAGAGGCGCTCAAGTATGAGGAGAACAGCGACCTCGCCGGGCTCCGTGCAGCGCTCGGCGGCACGGAGGATCTCCTTCTTGTAGGCTGTGGTGAACTGGCGCCTCTGGGGCGTGGCTGACACCCCGACATCATGTGTGAGCAATTGAGCGGGGCAAGAACGGTGAATATCTGGAATTCCTCGATTGCCCTCGTACACTAAACTCCGGGGTAGATCGGTGTCTCACTCAACATCGGCAGAGAGGGCCTTCTAGCCCACCATGTATGCGGATGAGCATGGTGGATAGCTGGGGCTGCGACGGGAACGTTTACCCCAGCAGGTTGCGGGAAAGTCGCGGATGGGTAACATGCTCGGGAAGGCCTCAGCGAATATCCCTCATAGCGCGCGCGATCTTCCGATGACTCCACCAATTCGGCACGCCCAAAATAGCGCCTATGAGCACGGAGATGACGAATGCACCGGCGATATAGGACAGGGCGTGCCCGTAGCGCACTGAGAGAAGCCAACCGCTGAGCAGAAGGCAGGGTAACAGGTATACGATGTACTGCACGATCCGACCAATTCGCAGCCAGTCGCGTATTAGAGCCATCACCGACAGGTAGGCACCGACGTAGGCAGCAATAACTTGGAGCAAGCATATTGTGGCGATGCCTATTGATCCGAATACGGGTACCGCGGGCGCAGTCCACAATAGCAGCCCGCTCGAGAGGGCAGCAACGAATGCCAAAGGCGTTCCATCGTGTAATACGCGTCGAGATACAGAGCGATTTCGCTCCATCCTAATCCTCCAGGGAACTCGATATCACGGACGATCGCTGCGTCCCGTTGCTTCTCTGACGATCACTGTCTGCAAGCTTTTGCTGCATCGTCCCACTTCTGCTTCGCTGCAAAGCCAGGCACGAAACTCTTCCATGCGTCGCCAATATTGCTGTGGATGACGTCGTAGAGAGCGCCTGCGCCCGTCTCAAGCGTTGCAGTGCCCGCCACACCCCACTTCGCTACACTCAACGCCTTGCCGGACACTACACTTGCCCTCGCCGCCATCGCAACCTTTTCCGCAGCCTCCGCTGCCTTCCCCGCCCTGTGTGCCACAAGTGCAGCTTCAGCGAGCCGCCCTGCGTAGGCAGCTTCACCTACCCCTGTCACAAGGCCGACAATAATGGCCCCGTCGAATGCCGTCTGCGTGATAGCCACGGCTCTCGCTGTCCAACACTCTTTACTCTGCGGTGTTCTCGGGCTGTTAGGAGTTGTGCCGCCACTTCCGGCGGTGGACAAGAAGGCACCGTCGTCGCCGATGCCCCCGCGCCCGCCGAGCATCCCCGATAGAACCGAATAGAAGAAGAGCCAATCGCCGTAATTAGCCGGGTTTGCCCAAGTAATCATCTCCTCAAGTTGGCGTCCCGTAGGATCACCATGATTCACGGGGTCATTGCCACCAAACGCGTAAGTATTGATGCCGCCCGCGATGCCAATCGGATCTTCGCTGATGAAGCTCCGGCTCTGGCTATCGTACCACCTGGCCCTTGCGTAATAGAGCCCGCTCCCCGGCTCCCGTAAAAGCCCCTTCCAGCCGAGTCCCGTGGAATCCAGCGACACTCCCCATTGGCTCTCTAGCTTCCCCCACGGGTCGAAGAGCAAGTGCTGCGTTGACAGGCCGCTCGATGTCAGCCCGATGACGTTCCCTCGCTGGTCGCTCTGAAAATACCGTATGGTTCCACCCGTGTTCCCCGTGATGTAGGCCAGTGGCTGGTCTACGCCGGGGCGGTATGCGTATTCGGCAAGCTTTGCCGTGGCCGTCCCGTTGAGCACTGCGAGAAGCTGGCCCTGATCCCATAGATACGTTCGGTCCACGGTGCCGTTGGTGCGCCGTCTGATCAGTTCGCCGAAAGCGTTGTAGTCATAGTTGATCGTGTCCGCCCCAGTACCCCAGCTCGTCCGTACGCGGTAGAGAGTCCCGCCAGCCGTCCAATCGTAATAGGTGGTCCTGGTCGAGGAGTCGCGCTGCGTACGATTTCCATCGACATCGTACGTGTAAGTCGTGCTCCCCCAGCTCCCGAGGCGGTTCCCCGTGCTGAAGCTGCCGTTCGTAATGATGCCAGTCGTTGAGTTAGTGTCCGCCCGCAGATTGCTCACTTGGTCGTAGCCGTACTTGTGCGTTTCATACGGCGTCATGGTACCGGTTACCTCGCAGCCAAAATAGCCGTTGCCCTCTATGAACACTCTTTCGCAGGTACGTGCGGAATCTGCATGGCTCCTCTCGTAGCGAAAGAGCGCGCCCAGACCATTGTAGTCGAAGCTGCGCACATCGAGGTCCGCGTGCTCAGGCCTCGACTCCTGCGTTATGCGCGCTAGCCCGTCCAGCGCGTACAATCTTCGGAAGAGGGTATCGATCGAGCTCGTGGAATACGAGGTGAAATAGCTCTGATGAGAAGCGGTGGATGAGTCGCGTCTCACGAAGGAGGGGTAGGTAACGGTGTTCCGAAGCAACTCACTGTCGTAGCCATACTTTACTACCTGGCTTCCCACGGCGATGGAGTCTAGCACGCCGCGGCTCTGGCTCCAGAAGTACCTCCTCTGAAGAAATGCCAATCCGGAGGCGGTCGTGGTGACGGTGGTAGTGTCGGCCGTCGTGCCAGCGGTGGCGGAGTGCACCCTCATGAAGCGCTTTCCGCCTATCCAGGTGATAGTCGTGTCACGCCCGTCAGCGGCAATAATCAGACTATCCACGGAGACGCTATTCGAGCCTACCGTCACGCGCCCATCGGGCGAGTAACGGAAGGAATCAGCCGGGGCTAGCGGATCGCGGTGCGAGGTAAGCCGCCCCAGCACATCATACTGCAGTTTGACCCAATGGCCTCGGCGGTTCTGATAGCTTGTTACCTGCCCCGCCAAGTCGTATCTGTACGATTGCTTTTTGGTCCAACTCACGGTATCCGATGGGTCGTAGGCCACTGTGGGCCAGCCGAGCTTGTTGATGTCCGTACGGTATACCTGTCCCTTCGAGTCGCTTACCTTGGCGTACGTATACGAAGCATCGTGCGCAAATTTTATAGGCAAGCTGTTGACGCCGTCGTAGACCAAGCTATCTCGATTCAGGATGTCGTAAATCCGTCTTCGAGTAGGTTCCCCATTCGAAGTGGATGCTGAGTCGCGGCCATACCTGTCAAATTTTACCTTTGCCCATTGACCCGCAGTGCTGCTCACGCTGTCCAAGTTGCCGAACGTAGTCTCGTAGTGGTAGTACGTGTCGTGGTTGGCAGGGTCGCTGCTGCGCGTAATGCGGCCAAAGGAGTCCAGGTACGTCACGGTCGGATAGAGCCCGTTGATCTTTGCCGTGATAGTGCGCGCAGTGCCGTTCCAGGCAAAGGTCCGAGTTGGTGCCCCGCCGCCACTGATCGTATCCGGCATCCCCCAGGCGTCGTAGGAAATGTTGGTGGCTGGCTGGCCGTAGGGATGCGAGACGATGACGAAGGGGCCCGAATACGAGTACTGATCGACTTGCCCCAGCGGGTTAGTTATCGAAGTCGCGAACAGGTGGCTCGCATCACCACGCGCGATGGTGGTCACATTGCCGAGGGAATCGGTGATCTTGAGCGGCTGGCCCCAGCGATCCACCCTGAACGTAGTGACGTTGCCCAGCGGATCGGTAATCACGGCTTTGACGCTATCGACTGGCAGCGGCGTGGCGGGAGTGACGTTGGTCGTGGCGGTAGGCACGCCCATCACCTGCCACGGGGCATAGGTGACGACTGGCGTCTGCATGGTGGTGCCGCCACTTCCGTTGTCGATCGGCACGCGCGGCATCGCAACCGAGGCGATCTTCCAGGAGCTATCAGCCCTGTAGACGTATTGCGTCGTGTCACTCGCCCTGCTGCCGATCATCATTGAGAGGCGACGGCGCGTATCGTAGACGAAGGAAGTCCCCTTCCCATCTGGATCGGTGATTCCCGATAGCGTGGAGTCGGCTGTAGAGACGAAGGTCGTAGTCGTCCGGCCGGTACACGGCTCCCCGTTGGTACCGGGCTCCTGGACTTGGCCCAGGATCGCAATCGGCGGGTTGAGCTCCAGATACCGAACGCAAGTCCACGTCGGGCTTCCACCGTACTTCCT
>DASSOX010000241.1:0-5125 GCA_035700125.1 Gemmatimonadaceae bacterium | reverse complement strand
GGCACCCCGCTCCGCACGATAGATCCCTGGCACCGTGACTCCCACGCCGCCCGTCGCGCCTTCGCAGCGCTGGGCAACGAGAGCCGCCACCTCGGAGCCCGTGCGCCCGTCGAGGGGAACGGAGTCGCGGTGCAGGAGCGTACCACCAGCATCGAAGATGGCGGTGGCGAGCTTTGTTCCTCCGAGATCTATCGCTATGACGGGCATGTCCGCATGTGTGGGGCTGGCGAAGCAGAAAGGCCGACGCGTTCGCGACGACGAGAGGTGGTGCGGCGACGCCGAGAGTATAGGGAAGCGGACGCCCGCTCGCCAGCGGAAGCGGGGACGTCGCCGCGACGCAGTGTGAAGGCGAGCGAGCCGGCTTCGAATCTGGCCCGCAACTGGGCACCGATCGCGCAGCGTCCGCGACAAGCCATTTTGACGAGTGTTACATACGAACTAGATTGTAGCACAGAGTGCAAAAGGCACCCACCTGACCCTCCGTGGGCGAAGGACGCCGGGATTCGCGCGCACCGCGCCGCATTCGCCGAGGCTGTGCCCAGCGCGGTACCCGTTGTCCCTTTCGGATTGCTCGAGGCGCGGCAGTACGCAGAGCTCTGGGCGGGACCGGTAAGAAAGGGAACCGTCTTGCGGCCGCACGATCTCATCATCGCGGCCACCGCTCTCGCGCACGGCGACACGCTCGCTACGCTGAACAGAAAGGGATTCACGGCCGTGGGTGGACTACAGCTCGCCCGTCTCGAATCTTACCTGGCACGATGAGCCTCATCTCCGCCGCCGTACTCCTCTTCTTCGTGATGGACCCGCTGGGGAACGTGCCGTTGTTCCTGACGGCGCTCCGCTACGTGGAGCCGGCACGGAGTCGCAAGGTCATCGTGCGCGAGCTGGTGGTTGCGCTCGTGATAATGGTGGTGTTTCTGTTCTTGGGCCGCTACATCCTCGAGCTGCTTCAGCTATCTCGCGCCGCGCTCACGGCCGGTGGGGGGTTCATACTTCTCCTCATCGCGCTCAGGATGATCTTCCCCACCAGCGAGCACTCGCTGCGCGAGGAGGTGCGCGAGGAACCGTTCGTGGTTCCCCTTGCCATCCCCTACACCGCGGGACCCGGCATGCTCGCCACCGAGCTCCTCTTCATGACGCGTGAGCCGCATCGCTGGCCGATCTGGCTCGGCGCAGTCGTGCTGGCATGGCTCGCGTCGGCCATCATCCTCTACTTCTCCAGCCACCTGCGTACCATCCTCGGCGATCGCGGGCTCACGGCCGTGGAGCGCCTGATGGGGATGCTTCTCGTGATCGTCGGTGTGCAGATGCTCATGGCGGGCGTGGTGGAGTATCTGCGCTCCTGAGGCGATCAGCCGCCCAATGCGGCGGCTGATCTGATGCGGTGAGTCATGCTTTCATCTACTCCCCTATCTGGCGTATCACTCGGCACGGGTTGCCCGCCGCAAATACGCCATCCGGGATGTCGCGCGTTACCACGCTCCCGGAGCCGATCACGCTGCGCGAGCCGATGTGCACGCCGGGGTTTATGATCGCGCCACCGCCAATCCATGCATCCGACCCGATCTCCACCGGCCTGCCGAACTCCTTCCCGCGACGCGCTACCGCGTCGAGCGGGTGCATGGCGGTGTAGATCTGCACCGCGGGACCGAACATCGTGTACTCGCCGATGCGCACGCGGCAGACGTCGAGCACCACGCAGTTGAAGTTGAAGAAGACGCACTTCCCCAGCTCGATGTTCGAGCCGTAGTCGCAGAAGAAGGGCGGCTGCATCCAGACCGAGTCGCCACCGGCACCGAAGAGTTTCTCCAGCAGCCGGCGGCGCTCTTCACTGTCGCTCTCGAGCGTGGCGTTGAGAGCCCAGCAGACGTCACGCGCGTGCTCGCGGGCGGCGATCAGTGCGGGATCGAGCGGGTCGTACAGCTCACCCGCGAGCATCAGTTCAAGTTCGCTGGGCATACAGCGTCTGCATCCAATCGCGTGCAGCCTCGATCTCGCGCTCGGTTACGGCGTGGCCACCCGACTCCCAGTGCACCGTCACCTCGGCGCCGGCGCCGCGCAGAATCTCCGCCAGCCGCTCCACTTCCTCGGCTCGCACCATGGGGTCGTTCCTTCCGGCACCGATGAACACCGAGGTGCCGGAGAGATCCGGAAGCGACTCGGGCTCGAAGGGCACCATGGGACTCAGCAGCACGGCCGCACGCAGCACGCCGGGGCGCCTGAGCAGGATGCTCGCGGCGATGTTCGCGCCATTCGAGAAGCCGACCGCCACCATCCCGTGCGGGTCGAGCGCGTAGTTGCGCTCGGCCGCCTTCACGAAGTCGGCCAGTTCCTCGGTACGCAGCGCCAGGTCCTCCTGATCGAACACCCCAGCAGCGAGCCGGCGGAAGAAGCGCGCGGCTCCCTGTTCGTTCACCTTGCCACGCGGGCTGAGAATCGCCGCGCCGGGGAGGAGTGAGCGCCCCAGCGGGATCATGTCGTTCTCATCGCCTCCAGTGCCGTGCAGGAGCAGGAGCGTGATGCTCCCCGCCTGCGCTCCACTGCTCGACGGGGGGATGTAGCGGTGCACGAAGTCGAGCGCGTCGCCGCTCACGTCTTCCGGTCCTGTGCTTTCCGCGAACACCGACGTTCCCGCCGTCGATACACCAAGATGGATGCGTGGGAGGATCGCCTCGATCTCGGCGCGCTGCGGCTCGTACTGCGGCGGGAGCATGAGATGCTCGCCGAGCCGTTCCACCGGCTCGTCTATCGCAAAGCCTGGCTGCGAGGTTGCCAGCTCGTACAGCACGCCGCCCGGCTCACGGAAGTAGACGGAGCGGAAGTACATCCTGTCTATCACCGGAGTGGGCGCCATCCCGGCGCTGACGATGCGCTGACGCAATTCCAGCTCGACCGCCTCGTCGCTGACGTTGAAGGCGACGTGGTGCACGGTGCCGGCGCCGCTGGTGCCGCGCGGGAAGCCGCCCACTGCGCGCACATCCACCAGCGTGCCGGGGCCGCCGTCGCACGCCGCGTAGCGCCGAGTACCGTTCTCCTCGTGTACCTCGCGGAAGCCCAGCGTGTCCACGAGCGCGCGCTCGCTCGCATCGCCGTTCTCCACCCAGAGAGCCACGTGATGGAAACCGTGGATGGCGTTCTCGCGCGCGATTCCCGGCGCGCCATCCCAGGCTGGCCGCGGTTCGGCTGCCTCGCTCGCAACCAGCTCGAGCATGAGCCCATCGTGGTCCTTGAATGTGATCACCTGCTCCGAGCCCGCGCCGGCGGTCGCGCGTTTCGTCGGTCCGGAGTAGTGCACGCCGTGGCGCAGCAGCCGCTCCACCCAGAAGCCGATCGCGCCCGGAGCGATGGCGAAGGAAACCACCGCCACCTGCCCCGTTCCCTGTCGCCCGCGCCTCGCGCCGGGCCAGGGGAAGAAGGTCATGATGCTCCCCGGCGTCCCGACCTCGTCACCGTAGTACAGGTGATAGGTCTGCGGGTCGTCGAAGTTGACGGTGCGCTTCACGAGCCGGAGGCCGAGCAGCCCGGCGTAGAAGTCGAGGTTGCGCTGCGGGTCGCTCGCGATCGCGCTTACGTGATGTATTCCGTTTACGGTCGCCATAGGGGCTCCATCATCGGGGGCAAACTCCGCTCGACTACGCAAGAGGGAAAACTCCAGGAGAGCTGCAAGGAGGTTTGGAGAACTGCCCTTCCTTCTCGTCTCCTTGCCGTGCGCTTGCAGCTCTCCCCTCTTTCGATGTTCGTCAGACCGGAAGCAGCAGAAACCGCCCCGACCACCGGTGATCGCTCTACCGCCCGGCCGCTTCTCACGCCTCGAGGACGGCCTGCGCCTCGATGTGGATCTTGATGTCGTTCCCCACCAGCACACCGCCCGTCTCGAGCGCAGCGTTCCAGGTGAGACCGAAGTTACGGCGATCGATCTTCGTGTCCGCGCTGAAGCTCACGCGCTCGCCGCCCCACGGGTCCTTCCCGCGCCCCTCGAAGGTAGCGTCGAGCACCACTTCACGGGTCGTGCCGCGGATGGTCAGGTCACCCGTCACACGGAAGCTCTCACCCGGCTCGAAGGAAGCGCCCTCTACCTTGGTGCTCCGGAACGTCACCTTGGGAAACTTCTCCACGTCGAGGAAATCCGCCGAGCGGAGATGCTGATCACGCTGCTCTACGCGCGTGTCTATGCTCGCCGCCTCGAGCTCCACGGTGACCGAAGAATCGTTCGGGTTGCTCTCATCGACTTCGATCGCTCCCGCGATGTCGGCGAATCGCCCCCTCACGTTCGTGATCATCATGTGCTTGGCGGTGAACTCCACCAGCGTGTGCGCGGGATCGAGCTTCCAGGTGGTGGTTCCGGCCTGCGTGTTCGTCGAAGCGGTCATGACAGCCCTCCATGTAGTTGACGATTGAGAATTACAGTACTGAGATTTATAAGCAAACGGGAACTCAGGGAGTTCCCTTCTCGACCGGGAGCTCCGACGCCGCGAGCCCCAGCTTCCGCAGAAGCGCGATCGCCTGCTGCTGCTCGGACTTCGACAGGCCGCTCACCGCGTCGGCGATCGCCCTGGCGTGCTCGGGGAAGATCCGGGCCACCAGCTTCTCTCCCGCGGGAGTCAGCGCGGCGTAACGGGCGCGACGGTCGTGCTCGCACTCCCTGCGCTCCACGAGCCCCTTCGCCGCGAGGCGATCCACCAGATAGGTGACGCCGCCGCTCGAGACGAGGATCTTCCGCTGTACCTCGCCAAGCAGCAGCGGGCCGCGGTGGTAAAGCACCTCGAGAATCGCGAACTCCGCCAGCGTGAGCCCGTGGCGCGCGACGTCGGCCTCGGCGTGATACGCGACGGCCAACTGCGCGCGTGCCAGCACGACCCACAATTTGAGCGCCGTATCCTCCGCGCTCGGCGCACGCTTCCTGCCAGCGGTCCTGTCGGCGGGAGGGGCGGCGGCGGATGCCTTGATGGCTGCCCCCGACGCGGCCCTGCGCGGCGCCCTTCTCTTCCTGGCGGTTCTGGGTTCCTCAGCCACTCTTCGCTCCCGTATTATCTTAGTACTAAGGTAAATGTCTTGCCCGCGCGGCGCAAGGGGTCGGCGATCGAGCCGCGAATATGCCACGCTGAGCGCCGAGGCGGGAGAGCGA
>DASSOX010000240.1:0-26207 GCA_035700125.1 Gemmatimonadaceae bacterium | reverse complement strand
CCTTGTGTGCCACGAGGAGCATCTCCGAGGAGCTGCGTGTGAGCGGCTCCTCGCTCCAGGAATCGTACGCTTCGGTGGTGACGAGACCCACATCCGCCAGCAACTCGGTAAGGCGCGTGGCCGTGTAGAGACGAATACGGTGGTCGCGCTCGCCCGAGTGGGCCTGGTCGCTCCAGTCCACCCGGATGGTGAGGATACCGGAGAGCGGGTCGAAGGTGCGTTCGTGCGCCACCATCGTACCGTCGCTCGCGCGCCACCAGTCACGGTCGAGGAACCCACTCATCACGCCGTCGCGACTGGCGCCGTGCCACACGAGGACACCGCCGGGGCGCAGTACCCGCGCGAACTCCGCCAGCGTGCGGAGATCGTCGGAAGGGTTCTGAAAAAAGCCGAACGAGGTGAACAGGTTGACCACCGCATCGAAGCGACCGGTCCAGCGTGCCGGGAGGCGCCGCATGTCGCCTTTCACGTAGCGCAGCCGTGACCCGGTGCCGCGCCCGCGCGCGCGCTTGAGCAGGTGGTTGGAGAAATCGAGCCCGGTCGTGTCGTAGCCGGCCTCGGCGAGGAGGTGCGAGTGCCGCCCCTGGCCGCATGGAACGTCCAGCACCGTCGCCCCCACCGGGAGCGCGAGGATATCCACGAGCCGAGCCACCTCGCGGCGATCGCTCTCGAGAGAGAAGAGCGGCGAGTATTCCGAGAGATAGCGCTCGTCGAAGTACGACTCCCACCACTCGCTGCGCGGTTTCACTCGCGGCCGTGAGCTCAGAAGAACACCGGCTCGCGATAAGCGCCGAACACCGCTTCCATCGCGGCGCGGATCTCGAACAGAGTGGCGTCGGCACGCGCGGCATCGAGGATGTACGGGATCAGGTTGGCGTCGGTGCTGGCAGCGTTGCGCAGCGCGGCGATCGCGCTCTCGTAGCGCTCCGCGTTGCGTGCGGCACGCAGCCTGGCGAGACGCTCGCGCTGCTCGCGTTCGGTGTCCTCGCTGATCTTGAGGATCGGGATGGTGAGCTCCGGCTCTTCCGTGACCAGCTCGTTCACGCCGACCACCACCTTGCGGTGCTGCTCCACCTCCCATTGCTGGCGCATCGCGGATTCCGCTATCCGGCGCTGCAGCCACCCCGCTTCGAGCGCCTTGACCACGCCGCCCACGTTGTCGATCTCACCGAAGAGCTCTTCGGCGCCGCGCTCCATGTCGTTCGTGAGCGACTCGATGTAGTAGGAGCCGCCCAGCGGATCGATGACGTTGGGCACGCCGGTTTCGTAGGCGAGAATCTGCTGCGTGCGTAGCGCCACCTGGACAGCCTGCTCCGTGGGGAGAGCGAGCGTCTCGTCCATCGAGTTGGTGTGCAGCGACTGTGTCCCGCCGAGGACCGCCGCCATCGCCTGATAGGCGACGCGTACGATATTGTTCATCGGCTGCTGCGCGGTGAGCGTGACGCCCGCGGTCTGAGAGTGGAAGCGCATCATCCAGGAGCGCGGGTCGCGCGCGCCGTACTTCTCGCGCATCCGCTTCGCCCATATGCGCCGCGCCGCGCGGAGCTTGGCGATTTCCTCGAAGAAATCGTTGTGGATGTCCCAGAAGAACGAGAGACGCGGCGCGAACTCATCTACCGCGAGCCCGCGCTCCATTCCCTTCTCGACGTAGGTGAAACCATCGGCGAGCGTGAAGGCCAGCTCCTGGACCGCGGTGCTGCCGGCTTCGCGGATGTGGTAGCCCGAGATGGAAATGGTATTCCACTGCGGCGCGTGCTTCGCCGACCACTCGAAGCCATCGATGATGAGGCGCAGCGCGGGCTCTACGGGGTAGATCCACGCGTGCTGCGCCATGTACTCCTTGAGGATGTCGTTCTGGATCGTCCCGCGCAGCTTCGCGGATGGAACGCCCCGGCGCTCGGCGGCGGCGATGAAGAAGCAGTAGAGGATGAGCGCGGAGCCGTTGATGGTCATCGAGACCGAGACTTCGTCGAGCGGAATTCCCTCGAAGAGCGTCTCCATGTCCGCGGTGCTCGAGATGGCGACGCCGCACTTTCCAACCTCGCCCTCGGAGCGCGGGTGGTCGGAGTCGTAGCCCATGAGCGTGGGAAAGTCGAACGCCACCGAGAGCCCGGTCTGCCCGTGTTCCAGCAGGTACTTGTAGCGCTGGTTCGTGTCGTGCGCGCTTCCGAAGCCGGCGAACTGCCGCATCGTCCAGAGGCGGCCGCGATAGCCCGTGGCGTGGACGCCGCGCGTGAAGGGGAAGCTTCCCGGAGTGCCGTCGGCGGCGGGGTCGACATCGGCGATATCGAGCGCCGTGTAAAGAGGCTCGACCGGCTCGGAGGAGTTCGCGAATGCTATGTCGCGCTTCTTCCCCGCGTCGTAGCGTGCACGCCACTCGGCCACCTCGGCGCGCAGCCGCTCGAGCTCCTCGCGCTCCCGAGCCTCCAGCCGCTCGACCCTGTCCGTAGAAGTCATCCTCTCCTCCGTCGAGACTTCACCCTCGCTCACTCGCGCCGGCCACGCGTGATCAGATCGGCACTCCGCCCGAGCAGCTCCTCGGCCGCCGCGAACGGCGTCAGCTCCCCCACATCCAGCGCCGGGAGCGCGTCGTCGAGCCACGCATTGGTCCCCTCATCACGCCAGAGGCGCTCTCGCACTCTGCGTTCCACCACTTCCACGACGCGCTCGCGAAGCCGCTGTCGGCGCCGGGAGCGCAGAATGCCGCTCTTTTCAAGATAATCGAAGTGCCTGTCGAAGGCCTTCACGAGCTCCTCCACCCCCTCTCCCCGCTCGGCCATGGTGGGAATCACCGGAGGCGTCCAGCGCTCGGCATCGTCGGCCGCGGCGGCGTTGCGTGCCGCGTACGCGGGGTTCCGGATGGGACGCTTCTCCTTCACGCCGCCCGCGCGGTGCTGCACGCCGTGATGACCCGGCACATCGCGGTACGTCTGCCCCATACGCAGCCCTAACGTGATCTCGATCTCGTGGCGCAGGCGGTCGGCGCCAGGACGGTCGGACTTGTTGACCACGAAGATGTCGGCGATCTCCATCAGCCCCGCCTTCATCGTCTGGATAGCGTCGCCCGATTCGGGGACGAGAACTACGGCGGTGCTGTCCGCAATTCGCGCGATGTCCAGCTCGCTCTGCCCCACTCCCACGGTCTCTATCAGCACACGATCGAAGCCGAAGGCATCGAGCACGTCGGCGACCTCGCGCGTGGAAGCCGCGAGCCCGCCGAGCGAGCCACGCGTTCCCATCGAGCGAATGAAGATGCCCGGATCGAGTGCGATCCCCTCCATGCGAATGCGGTCGCCGAGCAGTGCGCCGCCGGTGAACGGTGAGGTGGGATCCACAGCCACGATTCCAACTGTCAGCCCCGCGGAGCGCCACGCACGCGCGAGCTGCATGCCGAGCGTGCTCTTTCCCGCGCCCGGAGGGCCGGTGAGCCCTATGCGCCGGGTGCGCCCGAGCCGCGGGTGCAGGCGGCCGAGCACCTCCTCGAAGCCGGGCCGGTGGTTCTCCACGATGCTCACCGCGCGCGCCAGCGCAGCGGGAGCACCGGCATCGAAATCCGCGAGCAGCTGCTCGTGCCGCGAGGGAGAGAGAGAGCTTTCCGTCATTAGCGCCAGCGGCGGTAGCCGCGAAGTGGGTTGGAGAGCAGGTGCCAGGGGATGAGCAGCAGCACCGCGAAGGTAAAGAGCGCGGCAGCGAGCGTGAACACGAGCACGTACATGTTGCGGTCTGCCAGGTAGACGAGTGCACCCACTATCGCGAGCACGCCTGTCATGAGGCAGAGCGCGATCCGGCGAGTCTGTCCTGCCAGGAAGCGCTGCAGCTCCAGCACGTCGCGCGGGTGCGCGCGCACGCGCAGCTCGTCGCGGCCGGCGCGCCGGAGGATATCACGCAGCTCGCGCGCGATCCCGCTCAACTGCGAGAGCGCGTCCTGCATCCTGTCGCGCGGGTCGGCGCCAACCGCGGAGGCCAGGAGGCGGCTCCCCATGGACTTCAAAATGGGCGACGCGAACTGCACCGAGTTGAAGTCCGGGTCGTAACGCATCCCTATCCCCTCCGCCAGCGCGGCGGCGCGGCCGAGGTAAACCAGCTCGCTCGGGAGCACGATGGGCCAGCGGTAGAAGGTGGACAGCACCTCGTTCACGATGCGCTGGATCTGGCGCGGCTTCGCGTCGGGTGTGAAGGCGATGGCCATGAGCGCTCGCGCCGCATCTCGCACCGTACCCCGGTCCACCTCGGGATCGAGGAGGCCGAGCTCGTAGAAGCCGGCGACCACCGCGTCCACGTCCTGACGCACGGCGGCAAGGATGGTCTGGATGAGCGCGAGCCGGGTATCGCGCTCCACACGCACCACCATCCCGAAATCCAGGAGCACCAGCGTTCCATCCGCGGCCACGAGGAGGTTGCCGGGGTGAGGATCGGCGTGGAAGAGTCCATCCACGAGCATCATCTGCGCGTACACCTCGACGATGGTCTCGAGGAGGTTCGGGAGCGAGACATCGCCCGACGCGATGCGCTCCTGCAGGCTGTCTATCTTGGTGCCCTTCATGTACTCCAGCACCAGCACGCGCTGCGAGGTGAGACCGCTCACCACCTCCGGTACAGCCACACGATGGTCGCCGGCGAAGTTGGCCCGGATCTGCTCGGCGTTGCGCGCCTCGGCGCGAAAATCCATCTCCTCGTCTATGCGCCGCGCGAATTCACGCACGATGGTCGTGATGGCACGCGTGTGATGGTTCGGAAAGAGCACGTTCACGAAGGAGAGGATCCTGAAAGCGGCGTCCAGGTCGACCGCGACCAGCTCCTCCACCCCCGGCCGCAGCACCTTCACCACGACTTCGCGATCGCCGAGCGATGCGCGATGCACCTGGCCGAGCGATGCTGCAGCGAGCGGCTCGGGATCGAACCGATCGAAAATCTCTCTTACCGGGCGCCCCAGCTCGCGCACTATCACTTCCTCGATCGCGCTGGATGGGAGGGGCGGAACCCGGTCGGTGAGGCGGCCCACCTCGCTCAGGTAAGGTTCGGGAAGAATGTCCGCGCGCGAAGCGAAGACCTGCGCGAGCTTGATGAAGGTGGGCCCGAGCCCGGCCACGGTAGTGGTGATCCGCTCGGCGCGGCGCTGATGCTCCTCGGCGCTGACGCTGCGGCGCCCACCTGCGACGATCCAGCGGCGCCGGTCGCGGAAGAAGAGGACGACGAAGGGGAAGAGCCGCCAGAAGACGTAGAACGCTCGCACGTCAGCGAATCCGCTCTATGGGAATCGAGCGGGCGCTGCCGGCGTGCTGCACCAGCAGCCGGAGCAGGCGCGCTGGCTCGGCTTCCACCACCGTGAGCTCGAGATCCCCCACACGGAACCGCTCGCCGAGCGAGGGGATACGACCCAGCGACCGGACCACCACGCCGCCCAGCGACTGCGCTCTCCCGTGGGATGCGAGCGTCTGGTCGGCACCGAAACGGCGCAGCACTTCGTCGAACGGTGTCGACGCCTCGATCATCGCGGCACCCGGCGCACCTCCGCCATCCTCGCTTGGCGGAAGCGGATCGTCGTGCTCGTCGCGGATGTCGCCTACCAGCTCCTCGAGCACGTCTTCGAGCGTGACGATTCCGGCAGTGCCGCCGAACTCGTCGAGTACCACGGCGAGATGGCGTTGACCGCGCAGCATCTCGAAGAGCATCTCGCTGCAGTGCTTCGTGGCCGGCGCATGCGCCACCTCGTGCACGAACGGCTTCTCCTCCGCGCCCACCTTGAGAACGTCGAAGACGTGCACCATTCCCACGATCTCGTCGAGGGAGCCGCGATAGAGCGGCACCCTGCTGTAGCCCGAGCGTGCGATCGCCCGCGCCATCTCGGCAGCCGGCGTCGACTCGGCGAGCGCGAACACGTCGGTTCGCGGAGTCATCACGTCGCGCAGAGTCTTCTCCCCGAACTCCACGACGCCGGTGATGATCTCGATCTCTTCCGGCTCGCCGATCCCTTCCAGCTCGCCCTCGCGCAGGAGTGTTTGCAGCCCGTCGCGGGCGGAATCCTCGGCTGCCGGACGTCTCGCGAAGACGGCTCGCGCCATTCTCTCGGATGCACGGATCAGCGGGCCCAGGACGAACTCGGAACCGTGCAGCGGCGGTAGAAGCACGGGGATGAGCCGTGAAGCCCAGTGTCTTCCCACAGCTCGCGGCACGAGCTGCCCCAGCAGAAGGAATATCAGCGCCGTGACCACCACGCCGGCCGTGAGCTCCGCCGGTTCGGCCCCGAAGCGCGAACCCAGCACGGTACCAGCCAGTACTACGGCCACCGCGGTCATGGTGGCCGACGCCAGAAGGAGACGCTGCGGCTGTGCGAGATATGCCTCGGTGACGGATCCGCCAAGCTGGCGCTCGGCCCAATGACGGAGCCAGATACGGCTCACCGAACGCACGGCCGTCGCCGCAGCGGTGAGCCACGCCACGACTATGAGCGCGATGAGCAGCGGCGCGATGAGCGCGCTCATTGCTCGCTCACCGCTGGAACTTCGAGCCGCTCGAAGTACACGCGCTCTATTCTGCGTCTCATCACCCGCTCCACCACGACGCGGTAACCGTCGAGCTGCAACTCCTGTCCGGCGCGCGGGACGTGGCCCACCAGCTCGAAGATCAGCCCACCCACCGTGCTCACGTCATCGCGCTCCATCGGGGAGCCGAGCAACTCGGAGAGCTCGTCGAGAGCGACGCGCCCCGCAACCCAGAAGCGCTTCCCTTCCTCGGACTCCACCTCGGGCTCCTCGCTGTCGTACTCGTCGCGGATGTCGCCGACGATCTCCTCGAGGATGTCCTCGATCGTGAGGAGTCCAGCCGTGCCGCCGTACTCGTCCACCACGATGGCGAGGTGGCTCCCGGATGCCTTGAAGTCGCGGAGCTGGCTGTCGATGCTCTTGCTCTCGGGTATGAACGACGCGGGGCGGATGAGCTCCTGCCAGCAGGGGGCGGGTTCGTCGTCGGAGATGACGCCCGCGAGCAGATCCTTGGCGAAGAGCAGACCGGTTATGCGGTCCAGCGTCTTGTCGTACACCGGAAGCCGCGCATGCTGCGAACTGCGCACCCGGTCCACCACCTCCGACCACGGGGTGGAGCGTTCGATGCCGAGAATGTCCACACGCGGCACCATTATCTCGTGCACCTCCGTGTCGCCGAGCGAGAAGATGCGGTGGAGGATGGCCCGCTGGTTCACGAGCGTATCTTCGTCCGAACGCACCACCTGCTTGAACTGCTCGGCGGTCGCCTCGCGATCGGCCTCGCTCGCTCGCGCTGGCGGGAGAACGTGGCGAAGAGCGCGATCGATCCGCATCCCCAGGCCGACGATCGGGCGCAGGATGCGATCGGTGGTGCGCGCCACCGCATGAAGCAGTTGGGGAGACTGCGGACCGAGCGCGTCGCCCACGGCGCGCGGAAGCACCTCTCCCAGCGCCACTATCACGACTGCCAGCACGATAGCGGCGGGGACGGCTTCGCGCGTGCCGAGTTGCGGCAGCCCGAGCGCCGCGGCGCCCGCGGCGCCCGCCACGAGATGAGTGAAGAGCCGCGCGATGGAAAGCGACCTGTGGGTGACGTTGCGCACCCCGCCCGTGGGCTCCTCGGGTCCGTTGCCGTGCGTCGATGCAGCGGCGAGGAGCGCGCCGTCGGCTGCTGCGGCAAGAGCGCCGGAGACGAGCGCGATGAGGGAGACGACCACGCAGGCGATGCTCATGCGCGTCCATCCTTCCGGCCCACCGCTCCGAGTGCGCTGCGAAGCAGCCGCTCCTGGCGCTTCCACATCGCCGATGCGGCGCGCTCCTCGCGCGACCCTTCGGGGTGCGAGTAGCCGAGCGCGTGGAGCGTGCCGTGCACCACCAGCCGCGCGATCTCCTCGGTGACCGGTACGCCCAGGTCGCGAGCATTGGCGCGTGCCACGTCGGGCGCGATGTACACGTCACCGGATAGCGGAATGCCGGGCGCGCCTCCTCCGAGCTCGAAGGAGATCACGTCGGTGGGACCCGAGCGGCCGAGGTGGCGCCGGTTGAGCGCCGCGATCGCGCGGTTGGAGACGAAGGTGATCGAGAGATCGGCATCGCGCACACGTTCGGCGCGCAGAACTCGCGAGGCGATCTGCTCCACCCGCGCGCGAGAGAGCGGGATGCGTCCGCTCCGCACCGTGACGTCCACGGAGATGCTCATACCTGAGCGAACTCCGATGTCACGCCTCCGCTCGCTGAAGGGTAGTCGATGCGGCTGTGGTACATGCCGACCAGCATCCTCTCGAACTGCGCCTTCACGATGTCGAGCTGGCGGAGGGTGAGCGGCGCATCGCGGAGCTGCCCCTGCTCCATCTTCTGGCGCACGATATGATCGATCACCTCGCGAATGCGAACGGGCGACGGATCGGCGAGGACTCGCACGGCGGCCTCCACGCCGTCGGCGAGCATGCAGACGGCCGTCTCCGCGGTCTGAGGCGTAGGGCCGGGATAGGCGTAGTCGCTCGTGTTGGAGGGCGGGCCTCCGTCGCGCTCCTTCGCCTTTTCCAGGAAGTAGGCGATTGGCGATGTGCCGTGATGCTGCGGGATGAAGGAGGCGATCGCCTGCGGGATGTGGTACTCCGCGGCGAGCTCCATTCCCTCACGCACGTGGTTGCGAATGATGGACGCGCTCGTTCCCGGCTTGAGCTTGTCGTGCGGGTTGCGGCCGCCCGCCTGATTCTCCACGAAGTACTGCGGCTTCTTGAGTTTCCCGATGTCGTGGTAGTAGGTCCCCACGCGGCCGAGCAGTCCGTTGGCGCCGATCGCGTTGCACGCGCCCTCCACGAGGTTCGCCATCGCGATGGTGTGCGCGTACGTGCCCGGCGCCTCGAGACTCAGTCGCCTGAGGAGCGGCCGGTTGAGATCGGAATACTCGATGAGAGTGAGATGCGTGGTGATCCCCGTGAAGTGCTCCGCGAGCGGAACGAGGAACATTGCGAACACCACCGAGACGATGGCGTTGGCGATGCCGAGACCGGCGCTGGTCACGATCGCCGTGGGCGTCCAGCTCAGCGTGAGGCCGAGCGCGAGCGCAGCGCAGATGTAGGCGATCCCGATGGTGATCACGTACTGGTAAGACTGGTCGCGCTTGAGGATGATGCGCACGCTGAGTGCCGCCGCCGCTCCCCCCACCAGGTTGATGAAGAGAGCGTTGGTCCCGCGATAAACGCTCTGCCCTCCCACCAGCACCGCGAGGATCATCGCGGCGATCATGCTTATTCGCGGGTCGAAGAGAACGCTGAACATGATGGCGGCGAGCGCTACGGGTACCAGCTCGGGATGCACCGGTCGCCAGTGTGATGCTATCGCCGCCGCGATCAGGACGAGAAGGTATACCGCCGCGAAAAGGGAGAGCGACCGGAACGACTTGTAGAGCTGCGGCCGGAACAACACCATCGCGATGCCGAAGATGGCGAGAAGGATCGCGTTGTACGCGATACTCCCCGCGATCCGCCCGACGGCGCGCTGGCCGCGCTCGCGTCCCTGCATCGCGTCGTGCAGCGCTCGCATCTTGTCGAATTCGGGGCGGCCCACGACTTCATGCTCGCCCACGATCTTCTCGCCCGTACGTACCCGGTAGCGATTCGTGTCCACCGAGGCGCGCAGCTCCTGCCGCCTCGCTTCGGTGGCTGCGCGATCAGGTACCACGGTGGGGTGGAAGAAGCTGCTGAGCAACTTCAGGTACAGCCCCTCCGCCACCGACGAGTTGCGATCCGGCTGCATGGCGCGCGCGCGGTTGAGCAGCGAGCCGAAGGTGAGCAGGCTGTCCACCATCACGCTTCGCTCCTCTCCGGCGCGGCGCACTATCACGTCGCCACGCAGCTGCTCTATCGCGCTGCCGGCCACGATGCCGCC
Organism: Gemmatimonadaceae bacterium; assembly: GCA_035700125.1. Lineage (GTDB taxonomy): Bacteria > Gemmatimonadota > Gemmatimonadetes > Gemmatimonadales > Gemmatimonadaceae > JADGGM01. Next base: position 16,332 of record DASSOX010000240.1, on the reverse strand, counting down.
CGACAGCCAGCGCGCGAATACGCGGCGCACCGCATCCTCGAGTGCGCGCCGACGTGCCGCCACCGTGAGGTAGTCGGCCTCGTCGGGAGTGAGACTGACACCGAACTGTGCGGCGGCCTGCTGGATGGCGACGCTCGTGGCCGCCACGGTCTGCTTCCCTGTCTGGGTGCGCTCTTCCCGCTCCGCCACGCTCGCCAGCGAGTCCATGAACGTACGCAGCTGGCCCTGCGCAGAGTCGAGCGCGGCCTGTGAGTAGTCGAAGATCGGCTTGGCCGAGCGCGCCAGCTCATCGCGCTCCTTCGTCAGCTCTTCTACCGTCTTGGGGACGGTGAAGGCGAAGGGAGCGATGACGTTCTTCGTGGCCACCGAGCCCACCTCGAAGATGGGCGAGTCCACCGCCGGCGCGCTGGGGAAGAGAAGGTAGGTGACGACCGCGAGCGCCAGCAGCAGCCCGACGCGCGCGGCGTGATACAACACGCCGTCGAGTCGCCGCGGGGGCGGGTCCTCTTCCATGGGAGCCAGCTCGAGCTGGCCTCGCACCGGGCTCGGCATCCGCTACTCGGCTCCAGCGCCGGCATCGCGCGCGTACGCCTTGATGATCTCGCGCACCAGGCGATGGCGGATGACGTCGGACTCCGTGAGATACTGGAAGCCGATGCCGTCTATCCCGCGAAGAATGCGCTCGATCTCGATGAGCCCCGACTGCTCGCGCGCCGGGAGATCGATCTGCGTCTTGTCGCCGGTGATCACCGCCTTCGAGTTAACGCCGAGGCGGGTGAGGAACATCTTCATCTGTGCGCTGGTGGCATTCTGCGACTCGTCCAGGATCACGAATGCGTCGGACAGGGTGCGGCCGCGCATGTAGGCGAGCGGCGCGATCTCGATCGTACGAGTCTCGAGTGCCTTCTGCACCCGCTCGGGCGGCATCATGTCGTCGAGCGCGTCGTAGAGCGGGCGCAGATAGGGATCCACCTTCGCCTGCAGGTCGCCCGGAAGAAAGCCCAGGCTCTCGCCTGCCTCCACCGCCGGCCGGGCGAGGACGATCCTTCGCACACGCTTGCGCGCGAGCGCCTCCACCGCCATGGCTACGGCCAGATACGTCTTCCCGGTTCCGGCCGGACCGATCCCGACAACGATGTCGTTGTCCGAGATGCACTGCATGTATGCTGCCTGACCGGGCGTTTTCGGCTGGACGACCTTGCGGGTACCAGGCAGAACTATCCGCTGCTCGCTGGTGGGGCCGCCGCCGTTCCCATTGCCGTCGCCGTCGGACGACGAGACCTCGTCGCTGATGCGGAGGACGTCGTCCGGAGTGAGGGGCATGAGCTGCCGCGCCGTATCCACCATGCGCTGCGCGACCGGCGTGGCCTTCTCCACCGCGCCTGCCGGACCGCTGAGTGTGATCGCATCGCCGCGCAGCGAGACCTTCGCGCCGGTCAGGCGCGCGAGCTCGATGAGGTTCGCGTCGTTCACGCCGGCCAGGGTGAGCAGGTCGGCGCCTTCCGTGTCCAGCTTCTGCGTGACCGTTTCGTCACTCACTTATTGCTACTCCTCTCGTTACTGCCTTCGCCCTTCCCCTCCACGCGCACGTGCAGATCGCGCAACTCGCGCTCGGGAACCGGGCTCGGAGCGCCCTCGAAGAGCGCGCTCGCCTGTGTCGTCTTGGGGAACGCAATCACATCGCGGAGCGAGCCGGCTCCGGAGATGAGCATCGCTATCCGGTCCATGCCAAGCGCGATGCCGCCGTGCGGTGGTGCGCCGCTGCGCAGCCCCTCGAGGAGAAAGCCGAAACGCTGCCTGGCCGTTTCCTCATCTATACCCAACAAACCGAAGATTCTCCTCTGAAGCTCCGGATCGCCGATGCGGATGCTTCCACCTCCCAGCTCGGTACCGTTGAGCACCACGTCGTACGCCACCGCTCGCGCTTTCTCCGGCGTCGTATCGAGAAGCGGGAGATCCGCTGGCGAGGGCGAAGTGAACGGGTGGTGCACCGCACCGAGCGCCTGCGTGTCCGGGTCGCGCTCGAAGAGCGGGAAATCCGTGACCCAGAGAAAGGACGACACGTCGGCCGGCACCAGAGCGCGAATTCGCGCCGCCTCCTGACGCACTCGATCGAGAGCCGGATTCGATACATGATCGGGCGCCGCCACGAAGAGCGCCAGATCGCCGGGCTCGAGCCCGAGCCGTTCGGCGTCGCTCGGCTCCAGGAACTTCGCCACGGGACCCGAAAGCTCGCCGGTGGCTGCTTCCCGCTTGAGCCGGAGGAGCCCGCTCGCCCCTGCGCCGCGCGCGAGCTCCTCGAGCGAATCGACCTGCTTGCGCGAGAGCTCCGCGCCGCCCGGGATGCGGATGCCGCGCACCCGGCCGCCTGCTTCGAGTGCCGATTTCGTGATGCCGAAGTCGAGCGGGCGGAAGAAGTCGCTCGCGTCGAAGATCTCGAGCGCGTAGCGCATGTCCGGGCGGTCGCTCCCGAAACGTTCCATCGCTTCGGTGTAGGTGATGCGCGGGAAAGGCGTCTCGATCTCCACGCCTCCCTCTGACCAGAGCGCCTTCAGCATCCCCTCGGTGAAAGCGAAGACATCCTCGGGCCCGATGAACGAGGCCTCGATGTCTATCTGCGTGAACTCGGGTTGCCGGTCGGAGCGCAGGTCTTCGTCGCGGAAGCAGCGCGCTATCTGGAAGTACCTGTCGAAACCCGACACCATGAGCAGCTGCTTGTAGAGCTGCGGCGACTGCGGGAGAGCGTAGAACTCCCCAGCGTGCACGCGGCTCGGAACCAGGTAGTCGCGCGCGCCCTCGGGCGTGGGTTTCGTCAGGATGGGGGTCTCGATCTCGAGGAAGCCGTGATCGCTGAGGTAGTGCCGAGTTGCCTGCATGAGACGGTGCCGCAGAATGAGATTCTGCTGCAACTCCGGGCGACGCAGGTCGAGGTACCGATGGCGGAGACGCTGCTCCTCCGCCGGGAGCGGCTCTCCCTTCACGCGGCCGACCGGAATGGCGGGCGTCTCGGCAGGCCCCACCACGCGGAGCGAGCGCGCCTTCACCTCGACCTCGCCGGTGGCGAGATCGGGATTGCGCCCGGCGGGTGGGCGTGCGACGACGTCGCCCTCCACGAGCACCACGCTTTCCTTTCCGACCTGCGCGGCCGTCTGGAGCGCGGATGCATCCACGAGGGCGGGATCGAACGAGATCTGCACGAGCCCCGTGCGGTCGCGCAGATCGATGAAAATGAGCCCGCCCAGATTGCGCTTGTTATGCACCCAGCCGCCGAGCCGGACGTAGCTGCCGACATCGGAAAGGCGGAGGGCGCCAGCGTAGTTGGTGCGGAAAGTGGTGAGTGCGCCTGCGATGCTGCTCACGCGTCGCGTCGCTCCCGCACTCTCGACGGAACCGCGGCCGCGAGGATGCCAATGGTGGCCCCGGAGAGGTCGGCCAGCCAGTCGAAGAGGTCCATTGACCTGCCTGGAATGAATTGTTGATGCCACTCGTCCAGCGCTGCGAAGAGGGCGATTCCCAGCGCCACCATCAGTACGGCCTGTCGAAGCGGCCGACCCGCACGCAGAAGCGAGTGCGTCGCCAGCAGCGCGAAGATCGCGTACATCGTGGCGTGCACGAGCTTGTCGCTGCCACGGAAGCTCAGGAGGCCGACGCGCGGAATGTCGGAACCGGGGATGGAAGTCAGCAGCAGTATGAACGCCGCCCAGAGCACGGGCGGCCCCCATTGTCGAACGCTCAAGCGGCCTCCGACTCTCGTATCATGCGAAGAAAGTCCTCGGCGGAGCTGGCAGCGAGGAGGTCGGTGCGAAGCGATTCCCTCCGGAGCAGGCGGGAGATGCGGCTCAGCGCCTTCACGTGCGCGCCCGACGCACTCTCGGGCCCAACGAGGAGGAAGAAGAGCCGTACTGGCTTGCCGTCGAGCGCGTCGAAGTCGATGGGCTCGGGGGCAACGCCCGCGGCGAGGACGAGCTGGTCTATGTGAGGCGTCTTGCCGTGAGGGATCGCCACGCCGCCCCCGACACCGGTGCTGAGTACCATCTCGCGTTCCCGCACCGAGGAGAGGATGGCGCCCGTGTCGCTATTCGCGCGACCACCTGTCACCAAACCTACCAACTCCTGCAACACTTCACTTTTCGTGCGGCTGTCGAGCGGCACCTTCACTCGTTCCGCCGACAGCAGCTCAGAAAGAAGCACGTAGGCTCCGCTTATCGAACGTGATTCCGAAGACTAACAATACCACAGGCCGCCCGGTAGCAGACGCCGGCCGGGCAGCCTGGTGGCTGTCGTCGTCATCTCAATGACCCACTTGAATTTAACTTGAATCCGCCGCATGTGCCATGCGGCGCTCGAGGTGCGGTCCCGAGCTTCCGGTGAGAGCGATGGCGCCCTGAGTGGGTTAGATTTGCGGGGTATGCAGAGCGACATGGAAATACTTACGGGTAGCGCGAGTGACCGAGCGCGCGATGACGGCGCTGCGCAGCATTCCAGGATCAACCCGCTGAATCTCGCGCCCGCCGATGCCGAGCGTGTCCTGACGGAGTTCGCGATCGCCGAGGGCGAGCCCTCCTATCGCGGCGCGCAGGTGGCACGGCGGCTCTGGAAGAATCCCGCGCCGGACTTCTCCGGAATGACCGAGCTTCCGGCGAGCTTTCGCGAGCGCCTCGACGAGCGCTTCGCCCTGCCCCGGCTGCGCCTCCTCTCGCGCCAGCGGTCGGTAGATGGAACGCAGAAGTTCCTCTTCGGGCTCCCCGACGGCCAGGGGATAGAGACGGTGGCCATTCCCGAGCCGGGGCGTATGACGCTCTGCATCTCGTCGCAGGCTGGTTGCGCGCTCCAGTGCGCCTTCTGCGCCACGGGAAGGATGGGCTTCCAGCGCAATCTCGAGCCGTGGGAGATCGCCGGACAGGTGCGCGAGATGCGCCTCGTGGACGAGCCGATCGCGGTAACCAACGTGGTGTTCATGGGGATGGGCGAGCCTCTCATGAACTGGCGGTCCGTGGCGAGCGCACTGACCATACTGAATGCGCCCGATGGGCTCGGTATCGGCGCCAGGCACATCACCGTATCCACGGTGGGTGTGCTTCCAGGAATCGTAGCGCTATCGGAGAGGCCCGAGCAGTTCCGGCTGGCCATCTCCATCCACGCGCCGAGCGATGAGCTCCGACGAGAGCTAATGCCCATCAACACGAAGTTCCCGCTGGCGGACGTGATCGCTGCGGCGAAGTCGTTCGATCGCCGGGTCACCTTCGAGTACGTCATGCTGCGCGATGTGAACGACGCGCCGGAGCACGCCAGGCGACTGGCCGAACTGGCGAAGGAGTGCCGCGCGTTCGTGAATCTCATCCCGCTGCATGAAGGCGGCGCGATGGAATTTCGCGCTACCCCTCCCGACCGGATTGCGGCATTCGCTCGCGCGGTGCGCGCGGCTGGCGTGCAGGTGGCGGTGCGACGGAGCCGCGGGAAGGATATCGCGGCGGCGTGCGGCCAGTTACGGGTAGAACGGCTTGGCCGGCGGCCGCCACGCCGGGCCGACCAGGACAGTCACGTCGACGTAGAGAGCTGAATCCGGCGCCTCGGCGACGGGCGCTCCGCCCATGGCATTGGCCACGAGGCGCGCCCATTCCGGATTATGCGAGCGATCGAGGACGATGGTACTGTCGTGCTTCTCGGCCGCGTTCCCCGACTCCACCACATCGAAGCCGCGATCGCGCAGGTAGAACGTGGCCTGTCGCGCAAGGCCCTGCACGCTGCTCGCGTTGAGAACTTCCACCCTGATGCGCGCACCCTCGGGTGCGCGGCTGTCCGGCCCCGCGGTCACGCCGTGCAACGTCTCGCCCGCGTCGCCGCCACGGGCGAAGGTGGCGTAGATCCCCGCCGGAAGGAGCACCAGCAGGAGTACGAGTATCACGATCCTTCGGCGCGTCATCGAAGCGAGTTCCAGAATTCGGTGGTTTCGGCTGGGAGCTCGAATCCTTCACGCAGCATCCACTCGAGCCGCTCGCGCACTACTTGCCTGAGCGTTCCGTCGAAATCGGTCGGTACGCGGGCGGCGAGGTAGTCGCGGTCCACTCGACCGAACGGCCGGCCGGGCTCCAAATAGTCCGCCATATAGAGGGCGCGGCCGCACGCACCCCATGCACGACACCCCACCGTGTGCCAGCGAACGGCTTCCAACAAGTCCGCGCGCTTCTCGCCGTCTCGCGTCAGTACGATTGCCGCCGCGGGACCGTGCAGGAGCGGATCGGGGATGCTCGGATCATGAACTATCTCGCGCAGCTCTTCGATGGGTGCGTCGCGCAGGCAGTCGTGAAAGAGCGCCGCATCGTGCCAGCACTCGCGCTCCTCCGAGGGGATGCGCATCTCCTCCGCCCACTGCACGATCAACGCTGTCACTCGACAGATGTGAGCGAGACGCCTGGGGCCGACCTTCGCCCAGGCGGGAAGTTCAATCGAAGCCACGTCTGACATACGGCTCCAGCACAGCATGATTCCTGATAGACGTACGCGCGATGTAGTTCCAGCCCTTCAACTCCACTCCCCGACCGATTGTAGATTCGACGACGCGTGAGTAGGGGCCGATGACACATTCGCTTCCGATCTCGGTGTGTCCCTCGAGGACGGCGCCTGGATAGATCATCGTGTCTGTCCCGATCCGTACGTCGGCATCTATCCACGTGGTGGCCGGGAGCACGAATGTAACACCGGCCGCCTCGTGCATGCGTATGAGGCGATCGCGAAGGGCGACCGATGCGTCCGAGAGCGAGTGCCGATCCTGGACCTGAATGAGCTCGTCCTGCGAGGTAGCGGCCACCGGCACGGCCCCCACGGGACGGCGCGGGTCGTCGGCCGATGCGAGCGCCGGTCCCTCGCCGCTCACCGCGAGATAGCTCCCGTCGTTCCCGCGCCCGGGGAGCGCGGCCACTCCGCCTTCACCGGCGCGCAGCAGGCGCGCGATGGTGGCTGGCGTTATGAGCGGCGCCGCTCCGTCCACGAGCACTCTCAGCTCCGGCGCGGTGACGGCAGCGCGCAGCGACACGAGCTCCACGCCTTCATCCACGGCCTCCAGGGTGATTCCGCGCTGTCCGTCGGCCGGCATCATGAGAGGCGCTCCCGCGCGATGCAGCACACTCACCCGGACGGGCGGCGGATGGACATCGCTCAGCGCCTTGACCACGTGCCAGAGAATGGGGCGACCCGCCAGCGGATGGAGATAGACGCTCACGCGAGAACGGAATGTCCCGGCATCGTCCAGGGCGGATACCACTGCGCTCCACTTGGCGTTCATGCCGTGCCGAGGATCGCGTTGTCTATGAGACGCGTAGTTCCCACGCGTGCGGCGACGGCGGCAATGGTCCCCGACTCGGCCACCGCCACCGGCTCGAGCCGCTCGGGGTCTATGATGGCCAGATAGTCCACGCGCACCTCCGGCTCGGAGGCGAGCACTTCCCAGCCGATCTGCTCCAGCATGGCCGCGTCGTATTCTCCAGCGTCGAAGGCCTCCCTGATCGCGCGGAGCGATCGTGAGAGCACGAGCGCTCGCCGGCGCTCGGTGGGCGAGAGATTCACGTTGCGACTCGAGAGAGCCAGGCCATCGGCCTCTCGCACAGTGGGTGCCATCACGAGGCGAACCGGAAAGTCCAACTCGCGTACCATCGCATCTATGAGCGTGGCCTGCTGGATGTCCTTCTGGCCGAAGATCGCGACGTCAGGCTGGATGATGTTGAAGAGCTTCGCGACGATGGTGAGGACGCCGGTGAAGTGCCCCGGGCGCGACGCGCCTTCCCACCGGTCGGCAAGGGCAAGCGGCGTCACCACGACGCGGCGCTCTCCCGCGTACATCTCCTCCGCTCTCGGCATGAACAGGATGTCCGCGCCGCGTCGCTCGGCCTTGATGGCATCGCCGTCGCGGTCGCGCGGGTACCGTGCGAAGTCCTCGTGTGGTCCGAACTGGAGAGGGTTCACGAAGACGCTCATCACGACGAGACTGGCATGCCGCTTCGCTTCTTCCACGAGCCGAAGGTGTCCTTCGTGCAGCGCCCCCATCGTGGGTACGAGCGCTATGGTCGCACCACGGCGCCGAGCGTCGGCGAGCGCGGCGCGCACCGACGCGATTTCTTCGATGATGATCATACTAGAAGCTATGCTCATCATCGGGGTAGCGTCCGCTGCGTACATCTTCCGCGTATTTTCCCACCGCTCCGCGCACTTCGTCGGCCAGCGATGCGTAGCGCTTGAGGAACTTGGGCTTGAAGCGGTCATTGAGCCCGAGGAGGTCGGGGAGGACGAGCACCTGGCCGTCGCAACCGACGCCGGCGCCGATGCCGATGGTGGGGACGGACACCGCCTCCGTCACCCGGGCCGCTGCGGCGGCTGGCATCAGCTCGAGCACTATCGAAAACGCTCCGGCCTCCTCGAGCCGGCGCGCGTCGTCCACCAGGCGATCGGCCGCATCCCGCTCCCTCCCCTGCACGCGATAGCCGCCGAGCGCGTGCACCGACTGGGGGGTGAAGCCGAGGTGGCCCATCACGGGGATGCCCACGCTCGTGATGGCGCGGACGGCGGCCAGGACCTCCGGGGTAGCGCCTTCCAGCTTGAGCGCCTGTGCCTCGGTTTCCTGCATCACGCGCCCGCCGTTGCGAAGCGCGTGCTCGGAGCTCACCTGGTAGGACAGAAAGGGCATGTCCACGATCAGCAGCGCGCGCTCCACGCCGCGTCGTGTCATGCGGCCGTGGTAGATCATCTGGTCGAGCGTTACGGGAATGGTCGAGTCCAGACCCGCCACCACGTTTCCGAGCGAATCGCCCACCAGCACCGCGTCCACCCCGCTCTCGTCCACCAGGCGGCCAAAGAGCGCATCGTAAGCGGTGACCACTACGAGCTTATCGCCGTTCGTCTTGCTGGTGATGAAGTCCCGCACGGTCACCGGCTTCACGGGGCCCGGCCCGCTGGTACTGCTCATTCGCTATCGCCTCCACAATCCCGAAGCTCGTCCAGTTCGCGCTGCCAGAAGTCCCTGTTGGGAATCTCCGGGTGCGGCACCAGCAGATCGGGCTCGTTCACTGTCTGACTGTCGAACATCACGATGTCCAGGTCGAGAGTCCGAGGCCCCCATCTCGGGCCGCGTACGCGGCCGGCGGCACGCTCGATCTCGTGCAGCCGATCGAGAAGCTCCCTCGGGGAGAGCTCGGTCTCGATCGCGACCATCTGGTTCAGGTACGGTCCCTGGGGCACCTGGCCTACCGGGGCCGTTTCCTCCACTGAAGATGCGCGAAGGAGGCGGGTTCCGGGAAGCGCCGCGAGGGCGGATCTGGCTCGCTCGAGAAAGTCCTCGCGGTCGCCGAGGTTGGAACCGAGTGCTATGTAAGCGATGTCGCGCATGAGTTGACAGGTGTGAGAACGTACCGGCATAGTGCGCGCGTGTCAAACGCGGTTTCAGCATGGACAGTCTGACGGCGCACTACGTCGCGCGAGAGCTGGATGAGCTCTGGCGCGGCCGTCGCGTGCGCGCTTGCGTCTTCGACGCCGAGCGCGCCGCGGTCGTGCTGTCGATCGACGGCGTCTCGACCGTGGTAGTGGAGCTCTCGTCGCCAGACGTGCGGATCCGCCTTCAGGGGGCTGGCGAAGCGAATGCGGAGAGCGACCGGAGATCGCAGCTTGGCGGGTGGAGCGTGCGCGGCGTGACGGCGCCGCTGGACGATCGCCGCATCATGGTCGAGCTGATACGCCCGGGTCGCTTCAAGGGATCACCCGAGCGGCGAGCGACGCTGACGGTGAGCGCCGTCCCAGCCGCACGCGGCGCCGAGCTGCGCGATGCCGGAGGCCACCGAATGGCGTCGCTGGGCGCCAGGATGCCGGCGCTGGCTGGGGCCCGTCCCGTGCCCGAGGCCTCCGAGATCGCACGCGCCGCGCACGACGGCGACGAGCACGCGCTTCTCGGCGCGCGCTGGACAAGCGCTGCAGTCATCCGCTGGCTCATCAGCGAGCCGGAACGCGCCGCGGAGAGATACGCCCTCATACTCTCCGACGCTCCAGCGCATCCCGCCTGGTGCGGCGAGGCGTTGCTTCCCTTCCCCATGTGCAACGACGCGACCGACGCCGTATCGCTGATCTGGCCAGCGCGCGACGAGGAGGCCGAGGAGAATCGCGCAGAGCGCGCGCGCCATGGCGGTCGCGTGCGCGGCGACCGCTTGCAACGCGCGCAGGCGCGGATGGAGGAGCAGCTGGACCGTGCCAGCGCGGCGCCGGAGCTGCGCGCAATCGCGGACGCCCTGGGGCCTCTCGGAGACGAGCCAGCGCCCTCGCAGCTGGCGCTCGCCGACGGGACCGTTGCGCGGGTGGATGCGAAGCCAGGCGAGACGGCGCGCGAGGCGGCCGAGCGACTGTACTCGAGCGCGAGATCGATGGAGCGAGCGCTCGAGCGGCTCCCCGCGCGCATCGCGGCGCTCGAGCGCGACGCAGACTCGCCTAGTGCGGATGTGAAGCACGACTCGGAACGCACGAGGCAGCCGGCGAAGGCACGAACCTCTCTGCCGTACCGGAGCTACCGCTCCACGGCCGGACTGGAGATCCGGGTGGGCAGAGGCGCTTCCTCCAACGATGCGCTCACCTTCAGGGAGTCATCGCCGAACGATGTTTGGCTGCACGCGCGCGACGCTGCGGGTGCTCACGTCGTGCTGCGCTGGCAGAAGGATGAGAATCCGCCGGCGCGCGCGCTCGAGGAAGCCGCTATGCTGGCGGCGTGGCACAGCAAGTCGCGCGGCTCGTCGCTCGTACCGGTGGACTGGACGCGACGCAAGTACGTACGCCGTGCACGAGGCGGAGCGCCGGGCGCCGTGATAGTCCAGCGAGCGCGCACTGTGATGGTGCGGCCCGACGCGACGCTCGAGAGGGAGCTCCGCGAGGTCCGGGCCGACTAACCCTTTCCCTGGCGCGCCTCGTCTATCGCTCGACGCAGCGAGCGGACCAGCGCCACCGCCTCTTCCACGCTCGAATCGGCTGCGCGCACCACCGCGCTGCCTACGACTACGCCATCTGCCAGATGCGCCACGACGGCGGCCTGCTCGGGCGTGGAAATCCCGAACCCGACGCAGATCGGAAGATCCGTAGCGGATCGCAGCCGTGCCACGCTGGCAGGAAGATCCGAAGCAACTTCGGATCGCAGGCCGGTCACTCCGGTGCGGCTGATCAGGTACACGAAGCCGCTCCCATGTCGGGCGATGTCGGCCATCCGTGCCGCAGGCGTGGTAGGCGCCACGAGGCGGATGAAAGCGAGTGGGCCGTTGGCGATGCGCTCCTCGAGCGCGCGGTCAGCTCCGAGCGGCAGGTCGGTCACGAGAACACCGCTCGCCCCCGCGCTCGCGGCGCGCGTGAGCGCGTCGTCGCCGGCGGCGAGGAGCGGATTCAGGTAGGTGAAAAGAACCACCGGCTGTCGGAGCTCGGCACGCGCGATGAGCTCGAGAGAGCGATCGAAGGTCATCCCTCCGTCGAGTGCACGCTGCGAGCTCGCCTGTATCAGCGGACCGTCCGCGAGCGGGTCGGAAAACGGGACGCCAGCTTCGATTATGTCTGCCCCGGCTTCCGCGACTCCCCGGAAGAGTTCGAGCGAGCGATCGAAGTCAGGGTGTCCGGCGGTGAGGTACACCACGAGCGCGGCGCGCCTGCGCTCCGCGAGTTCCGCGAACCGATTCGAGATTGGGTCAGACGAAGTAGTCACTGATGCGGATGCCATAGCGGTCGGGGTCGGTGATCTTGATGATCGTGCGGCGGTACGCGCCGTTCTCGTCGCGCTCGGTTAGGTCGGTGAGCACGCCGGGGAAAAGTACGTTGCCGCGCGCGTCGCTGATGATCTGGATCATCGGCCGTGCAATGGCATCTGGTGAAGCGTTGGGTGAGTGCACGAGCGCGAGCTCGAGGGTGTCGAGCACCACCATCGTCCCCACGGGGTAGTGGCCCACGAGGCTGGTGAACGCCTTCACGAGCACCGGGTCCATCCCACGCCGCGGGTTGAGGCGCATCTCTCCGAGAGCGTCCGAAGGCGAAAAGGGCGTGGACTGGTAGGCTCGCCGCGACGTGGCCGCGTCGAACGAGTCGGCCACCGCCACGATCTTGCTGTAGATGCTCAGCTCCCTCGGGCGGCGATGCCTCGGGTAGCCCGTGAGATCGGTCTTCATGTGATGCTCGAAGGCGATGACCATTGCGCGATATGGGATGTCGTTCCGTCCTCGCATCTGGAAGAGCTGCAGCACTCCCTGCCAGGGATGCGCGGCGATCGCGCGCCACTCGTCGTCGGTCAGACTCCCCGGCTTGTTGAGCACTTCCAGCGCGACGCGCGCCTTCCCGATGTCGTGCATCAGCGCGCCCAGTCCGAGGTCGTAGAGCTGGATGCGTGTGAGCCCCATCTTCCGCCCGAGCGCCACGGCGAAGATGCACACGTTCACGCTATGGGTGAAGGTGTATTCGTCGTAGTCGCGCAACGTGGTGAGACCGAGGAGCGATGTCTCCTCGTTGAGGATCTGGTCCACTATCCCCTGCACCACGCGCTTGATCCGCTTGATGTTCGGACTGCGGCCCATGCGCACGGAGTTGATCACTTCCTTGGTCACCGTGAGCGACTGGGCGTACGTGCGCTTGGCTGCCTCGAGCGCCTTCTCGCGATCCTCTTCGTCCTCGGGCGCGGGCGGCCCGAGCTCGAAGGCGCGGATCTCCGCAGCCGCGAGACGCTCGGCGAGCGACACCAGGCGCTCTTCGGCGTCACCCTCCGACGGGCTCTGCAGAAGGGTCAGGAACACCAGCCAGTCGCGCGCGGCAGACGCCTCGACGAGGCGGAAGAGTCCTATTCCGGCGCTCCGAAAAACGGCGATGATCCTGCCGAAGCTGGCGTAGTTGTCGAGGTCGAGCCGAAGACGAGTGGCGTTCACGAAGATGAATTCGCCCGATACACGGACTTCCAGCTCCCTCTCGCGCGAGAGAATCTCCTCGGATACGCGGAGCACCTCCTCCACGGCCTTCTGCACCACCGGATTGTCGGGCGGATACAGCTTCACGCTCCGTAGCGCGCTGTACACATCCACGAGGAACTCGCGGCCGATCTTGCGTACGTACGCATCGCCGCCGCGCTCCTCGGTGTACGTGTAGCCGCCGGTCGTCATCTCCGGGCTGGTCACCGGTCGACCTCGCGCATCGCCCTGTTGATCGCGCTGCGGACTCGCACATCCTTGTCTTCCGCCGCGCCGCGAAGCACCGCGAGCGCCCGCGGCGTTCCGATCTTGCCCAGCGCCATCGCAGCGCAGGCACGCACCTCGGGATCTATCCGGCGGCGGAGCACCAGGCTCCGTCCGCTCAACAGGGCCGCGAGCTGCTCCACGCCTTCGTCGCGCGCGAGCAGACCGAAAGTCTCGAAGCAGGCCATCTTCTCGGTGAGATCCGCTTCACGCACCGCCTTCCCCGTCACCACCGCTTCCACCTTGGGGAGAGCGGCGCGATAGTCGTGTACTCCTACTGCGCGAACGGCGGCGATGCGGATCTCGCGGTCGGCGTCGTCGAGTATGCCCTCCAGCACGCGCATCGCGCCGGGAGAGCCGATCTGGGCGAGCGCCTGCGCGGCGACTCTCCTGAGTTCCGGCGCGTGGCCAGCCAGCACGCGCGCCAGCGGCGCGACGGCGGCCGGCGTGCGCAGCTCACCCGCCCTTCGGATGGCCTCGAGCGCCGTCCCCGGCTCCTCGGAGGCGATGAGCGCGACGAGCGTACCCGTGTTGGCCGCCGCGAGTCGCGTGGCCGCCCCTTCCAGCGCCGAGCGCACCGCCGCGCTGGACGCCCGCCCGGAGCCGAGCCAGTCGAGAACGGTCCCGAGCGTGCCACCCCGCAGCTCCTGGAAGAGCGCCTCCAGATCCTCCTGCGAAGCGGCGGCATCGCCGTCCTCGAGCACCTGGAGCAGCTGCTCGAGCACACCTGGCGCGCTCAGACTCTCGGGCAGGCGCGTGAGACGGTCGCGGTCGATCGGCCTCAGCTCCTCGATGCGGCGCGGCAGATCGGCCACTTCACGAAGAAGATACGCCGCGGTGCCGTGATCGCGCGCCATGAGAAGCTGCGGCATGTAGCTCTCGAAGATCGCGCAGCATTCGTCACGCACCGCGTCACTTCCCTCGAGCTCGAAGATGTCCAGGAGGATGGCGGCGACGTTCAGGTGCAGGTTGCTCTCCTGCTCCTTCTGCACTTCCGAGCGCAGGTACTGTATCTCTTCCTCGTCCAGGAAGTACAGCGTGGTGTCGAGGTCCTCCATGCGGATGATCCCCTGCTTCGCCGCATCCTGCTCCTCTTCAGCCTCACGCGCGATCTCCACCACGGGGATGCGCTTCTCCTTGCTGCTCTCCGCGCTCGGCTCGAGAATGAGGGTGGTGTCTATGCTCAGGTCCACGAAGCGATAGCGAAGCAGCTCGAACTCCTGCTCCCAGAGGAGCGTGAGGAGATCATCCTCGTCGGGCGATGACTTGCGGACGCGCTGCAGGATGTCGAGGAACACCGTGATTTCCTTCTCCTCCACTCCCTGCACCAGGGTGAGTTCGCGGAGGCCATCTTTGTAGCAGGTCCAGGGAAGGCTCTCGCCGCCGGCCGATTCCTGGTGCACCACCACTCCCGACCACCGGAATTCCGTCTCCGAGATCTGCACTACCAATTCGCTCGTCTGCTCCCAGAGCGGAGCGAACGCCGCCTGCAGCTGCTCCACCGACCGCTGGTAGATCGGGTTGTTGGGGAGATAGAGCTGTCGTGTCTTCACCGCGCGCGCGAGCTGACGCAGCAGCTCTTCCACCAGCTGCGGAGCGAACGGAGGTTCGTTCGGCTGGAGCTCCGCTGCGTGGAGCGTCGACGCGGGAGAGGACGATGTCACGCGCGGGGGCGGGCCGAGAGAATCTCGCTCACCTGCATCACATCCTTGTCGCCGCGGCCGCTCACGCACAGGAGTACGGGAGCGTCGGCCGCCCAACGTCCCTTCTGGCCGGCAACCCATGCCACGGCGTGGGCGGTTTCGAGCGCCGGGATGATCCCCTCGAGGCGGCTGAGGAGCTGGAATCCATCAAGCGCCTCGTCGTCGCTCACGGACACGTAGGTCGCCCGCCCTGTGTCGCGCAGGTACGAGTGCTCCGGCCCGACGCCGGGATAATCGAGCCCCGCCGAGATGGAATGCGCGGGGTGTACCTGGCCCGCCGCGTCCTGCAGCAGGTAACTGAGCGCTCCGTGCAGCACGCCGGGTCGTCCACCGGAAAGCGACGCCGAGTGCCTTCCGGTTTCGATTCCCTCACCAGCCGCCTCCACTCCGACGAGCTCCACGTCGGCATCTTCCACGAAGGCGTGGAAGATCCCCATCGCGTTCGATCCTCCCCCGACGCAGGCAACCACCGTGGCGGGGAGACGTCCTGCTCGCTCGAGCATCTGCTCACGCGCTTCCTTGCCGATCACGGACTGGAACTCCCGCACCATCCGCGGATAGGGAGCGGGTCCTACCACCGAGCCGATGATGTAATGACTGTCATTCACGCTGGTCACCCAATCGCGGATTGCCTCGCTGGTAGCGTCCTTGAGCGTACGCGTACCCGACCCTACGGACCTCACCTCTGCACCGAGGAGGCGCATACGGAAGACGTTCAGCGCCTGGCGCCGCATGTCCTCCTCGCCCATGTAAACCACGCACTCCAGCCCGAACCGGGCGCAGACGGTGGCCGTGGCCACGCCGTGCTGGCCGGCCCCCGTCTCGGCGATTATCCGCCGCTTGCCCATCCGCATGGCTAGAAGTGCCTGGCCGACGGTGTTGTTGATCTTGTGAGCGCCGGTGTGGTTGAGATCCTCGCGCTTGAGGTACACCGGGGCACCCACGACCTCGGACAACCGCGGCGCGGTGCTCAACGATGATGGACGACCGACATAGCTTCCGAGCAATTCGTCCAGCTCGGAGCGGAAGGACTCGTCGCGCATCGCGCTCTCGAAGGCGGCCTCCAACTCGTCCAGTGCGGGTATGAGGGTCTCGGGCACGTAGCGCCCGCCGTACTCTCCAAAGCGATCTCTCTGCTCGGCCGTTGTCATCTCCGTTCACCATCCTCGCGCACGGCCCGGACGAAGGCCCGCATTAGCTCATGGTCCTTGATGCCCGGCGAGGATTCCACGCCGGATGAAACATCGACAATGTCTGGCGAGAGCCAGTCTATGGCCTCGGCCACGTTGTGCGCGCCGAGGCCGCCGGCCACCATGAGGCGCGCGCGCGCCGGGCGTGCCCACCGCGCCGCATCCCGCCAATCGAAGCTGGTGCCCGTCCCACCGAGCTGCCCGGGCACGAAGGCGTCGAGC
>DASSOX010000239.1:0-2838 GCA_035700125.1 Gemmatimonadaceae bacterium | reverse complement strand
CTCGAACAGCTTCTCGATAGATTGGAGCGCGGCGAAGATGCCGGCATCATGCAGCAGCTCGCAGGAAACAAGGAGCAGCTCCTCTCACGCGGCCTCGACTTCTTCCTGAGGGGCCCCTCGTGACGTCGGAAGGCGTCTCTTCCGTTCCCTGTTCCCCTGCAGTTACTGCTTTCTTCTTTCTGCTCTCTGCTTTCTCTACATTCACCATCCAACCCCACATAAATGCCCGACATAAAGACCGTAGGAGTGCTCGGGGCGGGACTCATGGGCTCCGGCATCGCACAGGTGGCCGCGCAGAGCGGTTACACCACCAGGGTGCGAGAGCTCTCCGATTCGCTCTGCCAGAAGGGGAAGGCGAACATCGAGAAGAGCTTCAACAGGGCCATCGAGAAGAGCAAGGGGAAGGTTACCGAGGCGGATCGCGACGCAGCGATGGCTCGCCTCCAGTTCACCACGAAGCTGAGCGATCTCGCCGACTGCGACATAGTCATAGAAGCCGTTGTGGAGGACCTCGAGGTCAAGAACTCGATGTGGCGCGAGCTCGATGCGCTCTGCCCCGAGCACACCATCTTCGCCTCGAACACGTCCAGTCTCACCATCGCCGCGATGGCCGCGGCCACCGCGCGCGCCGATCGGGTAGTCGGGCTGCACTTCTTCAACCCCGTCCCGATAATGAAGCTGGTGGAGGTGGTCCGCACGGTCACCACCAGCGAGGAGACCTTCCGCCGCGCGTACGACTTCGCCGCCAGCCTCGGCAAGGAGCCGATCGCGGCCAAGGACAACTCCGGATTCGTGGTGAACCTTCTCCTCGTGCCCTACCTGGTGGATGCGATCAACGCGCTCGAGAGCGGAGTCGCCAGCGTGGAGGACATAGACAAGGGGATGAAGCTCGGCACGGGCTATCCGATGGGACCCTTCACTCTGCTCGACTTCGTGGGCCTCGACACCACTTACAAGATCGCCGAGATCATGTTCGACGAGTACCGCGAGAAGCGCTACGCCCCTCCCCCGCTCCTCAAGCGGATGGTGCTCGCGGGGATGTACGGGCGGAAGTCGGGGAAGGGCTTCTACGACTACAGCGTAGATCCACCGAGAGTGAACGACCTCGGACTCTGACCCAGATGGGGTCAGGTCCCGACTTCATGGATTTTCCGGCGGCCGCTGGAAAATCCATGAAGTCGGGAGCTGACCCCCTTCACCAACATCAACTCGCAGTGACATGACCGAACGCAATCCCGGCGGCGGGGGGCCCGTCTCCCGGTTCATCCGCCACAATTACCGGCACTTCAACGCCGCGGCGCTGATCGACGCAGCCGACGATTACATCAGGCATCTCGACTCCGGCGGCTCGATGCTCGTGACCGTTGCCGGCGCGATGAGCACAGCGGAGCTGGGGATCTCGCTCGCCGAGATGATCCGGCAGGACAAGATCCACGCCATATCGTGCACCGGCGCCAACCTCGAGGAGGATGTCTTCAACCTCGTGGCGCACGAGTTCTACGAGCGGGTGCCCAACTACCGCGACCTCACGCCCTCCGACGAGCAGGCGCTTCTCGACCGGCACATGAACCGCGTCACCGACACCTGCATCCCCGAGATGGAGGCGATGCGTCGCATCGAAGCGGCGGTCCTCGAGGAGTGGGTGGCCGCCGACCAGCGCGGCGAGCGGCTCTTCCCGCACGAGTTCATGTACCGCATCCTGCTCAGCGGCAAGCTGCGCGACTCGTACTCCATCGACCCGAAGAATTCCTGGCTTCTCGCCGCGGCGGAGAAGAACCTCCCGATGGTGGTCCCCGGATGGGAGGACTCCACGCTCGGCAACATGTACGCTGGCCACTGCATCACGGGCGACGTGAAGAACGTGCACACCGTGCGCACCGGGATCGAGTACATGATGGCGCTCGCCGACTGGTATCAGAAGACGGCGCCGAAGTCGTCTATCGGGTTCTTCCAGATCGCCGGGGGCATCGCTGGCGACTTCCCGATCTGTGTGGTGCCGATGCTTCACCAGGATCTGCAGCGCCCCGAGGTTCCGCTCTGGGGCTACTTCTGTCAGATCTCCGACTCCACCACGAGCTACGGCTCGTACTCGGGCGCGGTGCCGAACGAGAAGATCACCTGGGGGAAGCTCGGCATCGACACGCCGAAGCACATAATCGAGAGCGACGCATCAATCGTTGCGCCGCTGGTGTTCGCGCTGGTGCTCGGGCAGTGAGCCGGGGCGATCGCGTCCTCGTCACCGGGGGCGCGGGCTTCATCGGGAGCGCGCTCGTGTGGGCACTCAACGAGCGCGGCATCGATGACGTGGTCATCGCAGACCGGCTCGGTACCACCGACAAGTGGCGCAACCTCGCTCCGCTCCGCTTCCGGGACTATCTGGAAGCGGCCGATCTCTTCCCGCGCCTCGAGAGCAAGGCGCTGGGGGAGTTCTCGCTCGTGCTGCACATGGGCGCCTGCTCCAGCACGCTCGAGCGCGACGCGTCGTATCTGGCGCGGAACAACTTCGAGTTCACCAGGATGCTCGCGCGCTGGTCGCTGGCGAACGACGCGCGCTTCGTCTACGCGTCGAGCGCCGCGACCTATGGCGACGGCGCGGCGGGGATGAGCGACAGGGTGCGGAGCGCCGACGACCTGGCCGCGCTCCGGCCGCTCAACATGTACGGCTACTCGAAGCAGATGTTCGACCAGTATGCGCTCTCGCACGGCATGCTGGATCGGATAGTGGGCCTCAAGTTCTTCAACGTCTTCGGTCCCAACGAGGGTCACAAAGGGGAGATGCGCTCGCTCGTCAACAAGGCGTACGAGCAGATTCGCGATACCGGCCGCGTGCGCCTCTTC
>DASSOX010000238.1:0-6315 GCA_035700125.1 Gemmatimonadaceae bacterium | reverse complement strand
CCGACAACGACAAGAGCAAGCAAGGGGACTCCGGCGGACCGGTTGTGGTGGACAACACCGCGGCCGAGTTCTACAACACCCTTCTCACGATCGCTCCGTCGCCGCTCGACTCCAACGTGATCTGGGTGGGGACGGACGACGGCCACATCCAGGTGACGCGCGACGGCGGCAAGCACTGGAGCGACGTCGGCAAGAACATCCAGGGGCTCGCTCCCCACGCCTGGATCCCCACGGTGGATGCATCGCATCACGATGTGGGCACCGCCTATGTTGCCGCCGATCACCATCGCGACGACGACTATTCGCCGTATATCTACCGGACTACCGATTTCGGGAAGAGCTGGACCAAGCTGACCACCGGGCTGCCGAAGGTAGGCTGGGTACACGTGGTGCGTGAGGACCCGCGCAACCGTGATCTCCTCTACGCCGGAACGGAGGTGGGTGTCTACGCCTCCTGGGATGGCGGCGCACACTGGCAGTCGATCGCCGGCGGTCTCCCGCCCGCTCCGGTACGCGACATCAAGGTGCACCCGCGCGACAACGATCTGATCATCGCGACCCACGGCCGCGGCGCCTATGTCTACGACGATGCGACTCCTCTCCAGGAGCTGCCGCGCGCCCTCGCCGCGAAGCGCTACCTCTTCGACATCCGCCCCGCCATCAGGTGGGTGATGTGGGGGAACGATGGCAATCTGGGGCAGGCCGACTACTCGGCGAAGAACCCGCCCTACGGTGCACTCATCAATTACTACTTCGCCGAGGCGCCGAAGAGCGACGTCACCATCAGCATCACCAACGCGGCCGGAAAGGTGGTGCGCAAGCTCGGAAAGGCATCGAAGAAGGTCGGGCTCAACCAGGTCGCATGGGACCTGCGCGACGAAGGTCCATGGCAGCCCGACACCAGCTCACGCCGGACGGACCGGGCCAAGCGCGACACCACGCCGGTAGCCGGTCCGGCCGCCGTCCCACCGGGACCGGTGAAGATCGACAGCACGCGGATCTCCGTACAGGAGAGCGCCGCGCGCGGAGGCGAAGCCGAGGGCGGCGACGACGAGGAGCGCCGCTTCCGCGGGAGCAGGGGGTCGCTGGTGATGCCCGGCACCTACACCGTCACGCTGGTCGCCGACGGGCAGCGAATGACCAAGCCGGTGGAAGTCCGCATGGATCCGCGCGTCGAGATCGACGATGCCGACCTGAAGGCGCAGCTCGTGGCCGTGGCGAGCATGGACTCGCTGGCATCGCGGACGAACCTGCTGCTCTACCGGACCAACGACCTGCTCCACCAGCTCGATGCGCTTTCCACGCAGCTGAAACGCGCGTCTTCGCCGAATCTCACCGGTGGACCGGACGGCAACGGCAACGGGGCGGCGGACAGCGCCACGTCGCCCGTGCTGAAGCGGGTGACGGCTGCGATCGAGAAGCTCGAGAAATTCCGCGACGAGGAGCTCACTCGTCCCATCCGCGGACTCGGCTACCGTCAGTATCCGCGGCTGGTCGAAGAGGTGCAGCGCCTCAGCCGGATGATCTCCGGAACGGTGAACAGACCCACCGATCCCGCCCTCCTCCGGATGCGGGAGCTTCAGACGGAGACCAAGCAGGCCGAATCCACGCTGAACTCCATCATCTCGACGGACATCGACGCGATCAATCGTGCGATGGATGACGATCCGCGGATCATGACTTCCAACCGGATCGTGATGTGATCGCACCTCCATGGGCATGGCGGCATCGCCATGCCCATGGACTCCTCGTCGTACACGACGCATAGTGTAGCACACCGGAAGTCATCCTCCCCGCCCTTCGTGCGTCCAGCAGCCGCTATCCTCCTGGGCATCGCGCCGCTCATCATCGCGTGCGGCGACAGCCGACCTGCCGCGGATCCGGTGAAGTTGCCGGCCGGCCGCGCTCCCGCCTCCCCCGCCGCTCCCATCCCCGCCGCCAGTGGTAGGGAGCTGGTCGCGCAGCTGGGTTGCGCGGGGTGTCACCCCGGCGTCGGCGCGGCGAACGAGGCGCGCGAACGAGCACCTTCTCTGGCCGGTATCGGCGCGCGCCGCTCGCGGGGCTACATGTTCGCCTACCTCGCAGACCCATCGCGTGTGCGATCCGGCAACGCCCGCGCGCGGATGCCCGACTTCCACCTGGACGAGAGCGAGCGGCTCGCGCTCACGCTCTACCTCGGCACTCTCCGCGACGACGCCGCGCCAAACGAGCGTCTCGCCGGTGGCGCTCTCTCGGAAGATCAATCGCGAGCGCTGGAAGCCGCGTTTGCACGCGCGCGGGAGAGCCATCCGGAAGCAACGCCGGCCGCGGGCGAGCGCATCTTCGCTTCGCTCGACTGCGCGGCGTGCCATGCACTGCCGGGTGTCACTCGATGGCTAGCTGGCCCTGAGCTCGCCGCTGAAGGATCGCGAGTGAAAGTCGAGTGGCTGCGCGGCTTCCTCACGAGGCCATCCGCCATTCGCCCCTTCGGGGCATACGTCGGATCGGGAAGCCGCATGCCCGACTTCCATTTGTCGGAAGATGAAGTGGACTCGCTCGTAGCATACCTCGGCGCGATGCGCACGAAGCTCGCTCCCACGGACTCGCTTCCCGCGCTCTCGGTATTCCGCGAGCATGAGGTCGAGTCTCTGCTACGCGACCGTCTTCCCTGCCTCGGCTGCCACCGACTCGGTGACGACGGCGGGCGCATAGGCCCCGACCTGACCAACGTGGGCGCGCGTCTGCAGCCCGGTTACATCCGGGCCATCGTGGAGGATCCGCAGCACGTCGTTCCGGGCAGCATCATGCCGCGAGTTCCGATCCCGCCGCGCACCGTGACGCGCATCGTGGCCTATCTCGCGTCGCGCGGCTCCTCTCGCGCACGGAGCAGCGACAGTGTAAGAGCAGGCTATGTCTCGCTGGTGGAGCACACGTCTTTCCTCCCCAGCGCCGGTGACGATGCCGCGTCGCTCTACGGTCGGATCTGCTCGAATTGCCACGGGAGGAGTGGCGACGGCGACGGCTGGAACGCGGAGTATCTCCCGGTGCGGCCGACTATCCACTCGGATGCGAAGTACATATCCACGCGCAGCGACCAGACTCTCTATGACGGTATAGCTGCCGGCGGCTATGTCCTGGATCGGAGCAACCGGATGCCGCCCTTCGGCGAGACCTTGAGCGATGCACAGATCGACGCGCTGGTGGTCTACATCCGAGGGTTGTGCGACTGCGAGGGACCCGCGTGGTCTCGCGACGGAGCGTCGCGATGAGCAAGCGGCGCAAACGGCCGGGTGGCCAGGAGAGGAAGCGGCCGGCGACGCAGGGGGCCAGGCGCGGAGCGAATCGCCCGACGGAGAAGGCGACGACGCCCGGCTCCTCCGAGCATGCACGAACCGACAGAGGCGGGCGAACGAGACGACCGACGATGGCGTGGGCGCTCGGTGCCACGCTACTCGTGGCGCTCGCCGTCGGCGCGGGTGCGTTCCTGCTGGGACGCGGCGGCTGGCCCTCCCGCGCCGGCGAGCGGATCGCGCTGCCGTCGCCACCCGAGGTGAGTGTCGCCCGCGCGAGCGACTCCGTTCGCTTCGCGGACTTCGTGGGTAGCGAAGCGTGTGCCTCGTGTCACCAGCGGGAGTACGAAGCATGGGGGCGGTCGACCCATGGACGCGCGGGCGGCAAGCCGTCGGCAGAGCGCTCGATCGCGAATTTCGACGGGCGGCCGATCCGCTTCGCCGATGCCGTGGTGATACCGTCCGTGCGCGATGGCCGCTACCAGTTCGAGGTCAGGCAAGTCGGTCGACCAGCGCGCGTCTTTCACGTGGATGGTGTCGTAGGTGGCGGACACATGGTGGGAGGCGGAACTCAGGGATTCGTATCGCGCTTCCCCGACGGCACCGTGCGCTTCCTCCCATTCGATATCATCCGCAACGAGGGCGTCTGGTTCTGCAATACCGGAACCCGCGGTAGGACTGGGTATCATCGCATCACGCCGACGATGCGCCTCTCCGAGTGCGGCGACTGGCCGCCAGTACGGATTCTTGGCGACGAGCCGCGGTTCGCGACCTGCCAGCAGTGCCACGGCTCGCAGATCATCACCACCATCGACAGCAGCTCGCACGGCTACGACACGCGCTTCACGAGCCTCTCCATCAACTGCGAGTCGTGCCACGGTCCGGGGCGCAGGCACATCGAGATCGCGCGCTCGGGCCGGATCACGAGCGTGGCCGATATCGGGTTGCGATCACTCGCCACGCTCTCCAAGGACGAGTCCACACAGCTCTGCTTCCAGTGTCACTCGCTCAAGAATCAGCTCCAGCCTGGCTACCTCCCCGGGAAATCGTTCGAGCAGTACGACTCCACGCAGCTCGCCATACTCGGTGATGAGCCGCTTCACCCTGACGGCCGCGTGCGCACCTTCGCGTACCAGCAGAACCAGTCGTACAGCGCCTGCTATCGCAACGGCGCCATGACGTGCACGAGCTGTCACGATCCACACAGCCAGGGGTATCGCGACGTGAACGGCTTCGCTCTGGAAGGTCGCTACGACGACCGCCAGTGTACCAGCTGTCACGCGAGCCTGGCCATGGAGCCCGAGCGTCACACGCACCACCCCGCTGCGTCGGCGGGAAGTCGTTGCGTGAGCTGCCACATGCCCTACCTGCAGCACCCCGAGGTGGGTACCGAGCTCCGATTCGCGCGCTCCGATCACACCATTCCCATCCCGCGCCCTGCCTTCGACTCCACGCTCGGCGTGGAGAACGCATGCACGAAGTGCCACATCGATCGCTCGGTGGCGTCGCTGCAGGCACAGGTGGATCACTGGTACGGGAGCGTGAAGCCGCATCCACCGCTGGTAGCCGGGCTCCTGGCCGCGCGGAAGACGAGCGACTCCGACAGCATAGCGCAGCTCGTGCTCCGCTACGAGGCCGACGACGCAATCGCGCAGTTCGCGGGGCTCAGCTACTACCTCGAGACCGTGCTGCGCCCCGACATGCCAGCGCTCGCGGATGGTGCGCAGGCGGCACTCGAGCGCCTGGCACTCAGCGACGATATCGACGCACGCTCGCTCGCGCTCGCGGCGCTTCACTACTCGCTTGGAGACGACGCAGGCGTGCGTCGCTTCCTGAGTGCGCGCCTCGATTCACTGGGCGCCGACCAGATGGCCGTTCGGCGTCGCTGGGTGATTGCACTCGGCTACCTCGGCGACCGCTCGCGAGCGAACGGAGACGACGCCGCCGCTATCACTACCTATCACAAGGCGCTGGAGATCCTCCCGGACGACCCGCGCGTGCTGGCGAACGCCGGGATCGCCTTCAGCGAGGCAGGCGACCCGGTGACGGCCGAACGCTATCTACGGCGCTCGATCGCGGCCGATCCGCTCCAACCGGTGACGCTGGTGAACCTGGGGAACGTACTCGACGCAACCGGCGACGCCGACGGAGCGGCGACGATGTACCGGCAGGCTCTCGAGCTCAACCCGCGTGAGCCGCTCGCCTACTTCGGCCTGGGAAAGGTGGCGTTCCAGCGGAAGAACGCCGCACGGGCCGCCGAGATGTTCGGCAAGACCGTCGACCTCGACGCGTCGTTGGTACCGGCGTACTTCAATCTGGCCCGCGCCTACTACATGCAGGGCGACGTTGCTGCCGCGAAGCGAACGCTGGAGCGCGGCCTCGAGTTCGACCCGGATAACGCCGAGGGCCGGGCGATGCTCCGCACGCTGAAGTAGACGGTGTGGTCAGGCCTCAATGTAGTCTGACTCCATCGAGGCTGACCTGACTCCGCTATTCACTCGCTCCCGCCCATCCGTGCGCGCGCAGATATTGCTCGAAAGTCGTGAGCCCGGGATACAGCTCTCGTAGCACCTCGATGTCCGCGTCATATCCCTCCAGCTCGAACCAGCGCATCATCTCAGTGTACTCCTCGCCTGCCAGCTCCCGGTACTTCTCCCACGGAAGCTGCACGTAATTCACGGGACGACCGATCACGCGGGAGAAGGTCTCGGCGGTCTTCGTCATCGAGAGCTCATCGCCCGCTATGTCGAGCTCGCGGCCTAGCCAGCTCTCGCGATCGACGAACGCCATCCCCACGAATGCGCCGAGGTCGAGCACGGAGACCTGCTGCAACTCGCGGTCAGGATCGAGCGGGAGTGCCATGGTGCCACCGAGAACGGCCGAGCGCAGCGCCGGGCTCTCCCAGTTGTCCATGAAGAAGACCGGGCGAAAGATCGTGTAAGGCAGGTCGAGCTCGCGGATCCGTTCCTCGATCTTCCACTTGCTTTCGAAGTGTGAAAGCCCCGTCTCGCGGTGCGCGCTCCCCACCGAGCTGTATACGAAGTGC